>JAIDCY010000001.1 GCA_029055625.1 Ruminococcus sp.
CCCGAGCGACGTGTTTCAGGGTTCAACGTACTTTCAAAGACCGCACCGAAGATAGTCGGACTGATTTCAGACCAGTTAAACACCTTGCTTGCACCGTTCAGGAGCAGGTTGACGATTTCTTCCGTAAACCGTGGGATTTCTATGTTTTCGTTATTTAAAAGAATAAGACCTTTTGAACTTGCCCATGGTAATACTGAAACATCATCCTCAATATCCTCAACATAATATTTTAGTGTGTCTCTTACCTTAGAAGTACATCGTATAATTTTAGTTTTTTGGGGTGATATTGGTATATCAAAACGAAAATAAATATTACCCTGCTTAATAGGTATAATTTCCGTAAATGTTCTATCATTATTTTTAATTTCAAAAGTTAAATTATTCATATTCACAAAAGCCCGACACCTGTCTGTTAAGTAGAATTGGTTTATAGTATCTGTTCCGGTATTTTTTATTGTTATCTCGTATATGTGTTACTTTTGTATCCGAATGTAACAGGGAAAGTAATATTAACAGTGTCCATTTCCTGTGATGGGTCATTACTATACACCCAAAAATCAATTTTAATTTCAGTACCGTTGTTTTCATTTGTATTAATTTTAAACTTATCGTCACTAAAACCGGCGTTCTTGATAGCGGTTTCTAAATCGTATTTAGCTTCTATGTCATCTGGGATTTTCATAGTATTCACAAAGTGCAGACCATTTGCGAACCATCTTCCGGTTTTATGACTGTCATCAGGTTTTGCTGTCAGCGTATAATTTACAGTAGCATTCGCACCATTTTTAAGGTCATTACCTGTCAACCAGTCTTTATCCTGATTCCAATATATACCAGGTTCAGAGGGTGTAATAATCTTGTTATCTAATATACATGATTTGTCAATCAATCTGAATCTACAATCTGGTTTTTCGGCAATACCGTCTTTAAATTTTACTCCTAAATAAGGTTGTAAAATAGCACCCTCGCCTATATAACCGTCAATTTCCAAATCAATATAACGCTTTGTACCTTGCCCAGGATGTAAAGTAAATTTAAAAAAACGCCATTTTCATCTTGATAACTATATTCATTATTAGAAAAATTGTTAAGAATCAGATTATCGTCTGATATTGCTAATTGATAACCTTTGTTCTTGTTTTTATCCTCACTGTTGCCGACAATCTCAAATTTTAAGTAAAAAGTTTTACCGTTCTCTACTGTATCAATTGCGTTCCAACTGGTATCAAAGAAACCAATAGTATTCGATTCATTACTATTTTCTGCAGCTCTGGCATTAAGAACGCCATTTGATTGGTCAGTCAGGGGAATAACGAGTGGTAACAGATAACTCATCATTATAACAAGTATCGCTAATGCACCACTTATTACTCGTTGACTTGCTGATAATTTTCGTTGCAATTTTATAAATTCTCACTCCTTATTGTGTGTAAATTATGAATTAAAAAAAAAGAAATCGCCTCCTTTTGTTATTATAATAATATACTTTTTAGCCTTAATATCACAAGGAAAAACTGGCATTTATGTCAGCCGTCAGATGTGTTATTTTCAGGGATTGCATCTTCCGCAGGAATAGTAACCATATTCAGATAAACTCTCTTTATCACCGGTGAAATACAGCTTGTTATTTTCGCTCATAAGGTTTACACTCGGACAATCGGGATAATGAAATTTACCTGTACTGGTGTTGACAATGTAATCTGGTGAGTGTGTAGTTGGTTCTGATATTGAAATGTCAGTTGTTGGTATGGTATTTGTAATAACCACTGCTTCCGATGTGACAGAACGACGGTTATTTTCAACCGATTTACAGCCTGACAATACTATCAAATCTGCTACAACACATAAAATTATAATTTTCCTGCACTTTTTCATATAAAAAATCATCTCCATATATATTTGAACCGTTAAATTTAACCGTTATATAC
>JAIDCY010000010.1 GCA_029055625.1 Ruminococcus sp.
AGCCCACCCTCACCGGAGACGCCAACGAAGACGGCACTGTATCATTAGCAGACTCCGTATATATAATGCAGGCGTTATCAAATCCGGATGATATACAGCTGACACCGCAGGGTATGGCAAATGCTGACACCGACGGCGACGGCGTAACGGTTACGGATGCCCTGAAGATACAGGAAATGTTAATACAATAAAAAAACAAGGCGGATTTATAAAAATCCGTCTTTTTGTGCAAAGAAAAAAATTTTATCTGAAAGGAAGATACTGTAATGAACACAATTGAAGCAATAAACAAAAGGTACAGTTACCGTGGAAAATACAGACAGGTCAGCGTACCGAAAAAAGACATTATAACTATTATGGAATGTGGTTTGAATGCCCCGTCCGGCTGTAACAAGCAGACCACAAGTCTTATTGCCGTTGATGACCGTGAAATTCTTGACAGGTTGTTTAGTGTCATAGACCCACCTGTTGCCGAAACTGCACCGGCGATAATATGTGTCCTTACTCAGAGAATAAACGCTTACAGAGACAAATGTTTTGCGGTTCAGGATTATTCTGCTGTTATCGAAAATATGCTACTTGCTATAACGGAACTTGGTTATAGTAGTTGTTGGTATGAGGGACATATTACAGACGATGACAGAATATGTGACAAAATGGCAAAGATTTTAAACGTTCCGGATAATTATGAACTTGTTTGTTTTCTGCCTGTAGGCATAGCCGAAGAAAAAACAACTGTTCCGCAAAAGAAACCGTTTGACGAAAGAGCATGGTTCAATTCTTTTCCGTCGGAATAATAAGTATACAGGAGATATCTTATGTGGAAATGGTATAAATTTGATACAAACGGAAAAAAACTTATCTGGTTTGAAATACGCTGTTCTTTTCATGTAAGTTTGTATTTTACGGTATGTGAAGATAATGAACTATATAAAGTTTACTGGCGTTATGCTCTGAACAATACAGAACAGCGTAAACTTTTTGAAGAATTACGTAGCGTTGAAGTGTCGTCATTTGACGAACTTATAGAAACTAAAGAATATAAGGAAACTTTAAAGAAATACAGTCCGATTTATTCTGCTGTACTGAATGAAAGTCAGAAAAATATAATTGATACGTTTCTTAAAAATGGTATAGATAAAGATGTACATGAACCATACGGACGTGACGGACACAGTTATTTTATAGAAATGTACTATCCGGAGTACAGAAAATATCATTGTTGGTGTATACTTCCGGAGGAGTGGGATATATTGGCAGACGTTATAAATATACTCGTAGGAGTTTCGGAGGCGGACTTTCAGAGATACGGCGCAAAAATTTATAAAAAAAATTTTATTTCACCCCTTGACAAATCGGAAATAATGTAGTATAATGTGTAAAGTGATTTTGGATTACACCCGAACAGGAGTTTTATTCTATGGCAAAAGAACTGAAATTCGTGATGTTGCTTGACTGTTACGGCGATTTGCTGACGGAACATCAGAAAAATATAATGGAACTCTATTACTGTGAAGACTTGTCACTTGCAGAAATCGGCAATCCGTTAGGAATCACACGGCAGGCAGTAAGGGATATAATAAAGCGTACGGAAAATATTTTACTCAATTATGAGGAAAAATTAAGTTTCGCCGAACGACTCGGCAAAATGAGGGAATGTTTCGACAGGATACGTGAAACCGCCGGAGAAATAGAGAACGAAGAAATCCGGAATAAGATAACGGAAGAAGTAAAAAAGGGTCTTGAAATAATGTAGAACGGAGGAAATCGCATGGCATTTGAAGGACTTTCGGAAAAACTGAATAACGTCTTTAAAAAGCTGAAGTCACGGGGAAAACTGACCGAAAGCGACGTCAAGGAGGCTATGCGAGAGGTTCGGCTTGCACTCCTTGAGGCAGATGTAAGTTATAAAGTAGTAAAAGATTTCGTAAAAGGCGTGACGGAAAGAGCAGTAGGTGAGGAAGTACTCGCCAGTCTTACACCGGCACAGCAGGTTATAAAGATAGTAAACGAAGAATTATGTACCCTCATGGGCGACAGTAACGCAAGAATAAATTTTGCTTCAAAACCCCCGACGGTCATAATGATGTGCGGACTTCAGGGTTCAGGTAAGACCACCCATTCCGCAAAACTCGCAAAACTGTTAAAGAAAGAGGGTCACAGACCGTTACTGGCGGCGTGTGACATTTACAGACCAGCAGCTATAAATCAGTTGCAGGTAGTCGGCAAGAAAGCGGATGTTAAAGTTTTCGAGATGGGACAGATTGACCCTGTAATAATCGCAAAACAGGCGTTATCGTATGCGAAGGATTACGGACACGACGTACTGATAATAGATACCGCCGGAAGACTGCACATTGACGAGCAACTTATGCAGGAACTCGTAAATATAAAAGAGATAACGCATCCTGACGAGATAATGTTAGTAGTAGATGCGATGACGGGTCAGGATGCCGTAAATGTTGCGAAGACTTTTGACGAATCGGTAGGGATAACAAGTGTTCTGATGTCAAAACTGGATTCAGATACAAGAGGTGGTGCGGCATTATCCGTACTTGCGGTTACAGGTAAGCCGATAAAGTTTGTCGGAATGGGTGAAAAACTCGATGATTTCGAGCAGTTCCACCCGGAGAGAATGGCATCACGTATACTCGGTATGGGTGACGTACTGACGCTTATCGAAAAAGCGGAAAATGTAATGTCGCAGAAAGAAGCGGAAAGACTTACGAAGAAGTTCAAGGAAAACACCTTTGATATGGACGATTTACTTGAACAGATGAAGCAGATAAAAAGACTTGGTTCAATGAAGTCAATACTCGGAATGTTGCCGGGATTAAGCGGTAAGATAAATGAAGATGATATAGATGAACATCAGTTTGACCGCATAGAAGCTATCATAAATTCAATGACCAAGGCGGAACGTGCGAAACCGTCAATAATAAACCCTTCAAGAAAAAAACGTATCGCTAACGGTTCGGGTACTAAGGTAGAGGAAGTCAACAGACTGTTAAGACAGTTCGATCAGATGCAGTCTATGATGAAGAAGCTGACAGGTGCAAATAATAAAATGGCACTCAGGAAGGCACGTAAAAAACTTGCCGGAATGAATTTCGATAAGATAACGGGGCAGGGTGGGGGAAATCTGCCACCGTTACCGTAAAAAATTGATTTCATGCGGAAAAAATCCGCCTGATATATACAAGAATTTGTGGAGGTGAATATAAAATGGCAGTAAAAATCAGACTCAGAAGAATGGGTGCTAAAAAAGCTCCTTTTTACCGTATAGTCGTAGCTGATTCAAGATATCCGAGAGACGGAAGATTCGTCGAGGAAATCGGTTATTATGACCCTACTAAAAATCCGTCAGTAGTAAAGGTTGATGCTGATAAGGCTAAAGACTGGATAAAAAAAGGTGCACAGCCGACTGATACAGTAAAAGTAATCCTCAAGAACGAGGGAGTACTTTAATTAGACTTTTTGCGGACGAGGGCAGACTTTAAAAAAATGTCCTCAGGTCCGGAAGTCGTGGAGGTATTTATGAAAGATTTACTTTATGCAATCGCAGCAGGACTTGTTGAAGACAAATCTGCAATAAAGATTACGGAAGACGAACCCGATGCAGAGGGAGTTATAGTATTTCATCTTACGGTAGCTCCGGACGATATGGGAAGAGTAATCGGTAAACAGGGCAGAATAGCAAAGGCACTCCGTACCATAATGCGTGCAGGTGCAACAAAAAGAAATATGAAAGTTTCTGTTACAATTGAATAATTTTAAAACCCGCCGGAAAATATCTGACGGGTTTTGTTTTATCATTTTTCAAATCTTTTTTTGAGTTTATCAAAAAAACTCTGACGTTTTGCGTAATTTTTATCGGTAAGTGATGCCTCAAATTCACGGAGCAGGTCTTTTTGTCTCTTGGTTAGATTTTTCGGCACTTCGACGTATATCGTCACATACTGGTTGCCACGTTCGGAGCGGTTGAGTTTCTTTACGCCTTTTCCTTTAAGTCTGAAAACTGTACCGGTCTGCGTACCCTCGCTGATAGTGTATTTTACATCACCGTCGATAGTCGGGACAGTTATTTCTGCACCAAGAACAGCTTCCATATAGGTTACCGGTATATCACAGTGAATGTCGAAACCGTCACGCTTGAAAATAGTATGAGACTTCACGGAAACGTTTAAAAGCAAGTCACCGTTTGCACCACCATTAGTACCGCAATCCCCCTGACCTCCGAGACGTATAGTCTGTCTGTCGTCGATACCTGCTGGAATATCTACGGAGACGGTTTTCTGAACTCTTAATCTACCGTTACCACGGCATTTCTGACAAGGATTCTTGATAATTTTTCCCTTACCGCCACAGCGAGGACAAGTTTTGTTAGACTGTATCGCACCGAATAAAGTATTCTGAGTAGTTCTCACAGTACCACGTCCATTACAGTCCGGACATACTTCAGTAGCGGAAGAATTTTCCGACCCCGTACCTTTGCAGGCGTCGCAGGTTGACATTCTGTTTATATTTATTTCTTTCCTGACACCTTCGCAGGCTTCCATAAAACTGATAGACACGGATGACTGTATATCTGAACCACGACGGGGAGCATTGGCATTAGTACGTGAACTGCTTCCGCCGTTGAAACCGAAACCACCAAAAATATTTTCAAAGATGTCTCCCATGTCAGTAAATCCGCCCATACCTCCGGTAAAGCCACCTGCTCCACCGCCGTAACTCGGGTCAACTCCGGCGTGTCCGAACTGGTCATAACGGGCTTTTTTGTCGGCATCTGAAAGAACTTCATATGCCTCGTTTACTTCTTTCATTTTATCCTCACAAGTAGGGTCATCGGGGTGTAAATCGGGGTGATACTCACGGGCTTTTTTCTTGTAAGCTTTTTTTATATCGTCTTTGGAAGCACCTTTCTGCAGACCCAGTACTTCATAATAATCTCTTTTTTCAGCCATAAAAATACTTCTCCTAAATAAATACCACAAGGGCGAAAGAAAAAATTCCGCCCTGTGATAAGTGATATTATGTTAAATTAAACTTCTGTGAAATCAGCATCAACAACGCCGTCATCCCCGGAATTGTTATCGTCGTTACCTTTAGTGAACTGTGAAGGGTCTATACCGCCCATATCAGCGTTACCGTTCGGGTTAGCCTGCTGATATATTTTAGCGGAAAGGTCATAGAAAGCCTTCTGTAAATCTTCCTTAAGCGATTTTATGTCATTTGTATTATTTGCGGAAATTGCAGATTTAAGAGCGGAACATTTACTTTCAATATTTGATTTTTCGTCAGCGGAAACTTTATCGCCGAAATCGGAAAGAGCTTTTTCACACTGGAATACAAGATTTTCTGCCTCGTTCTTTGTATCTACTTCCTCACGACGCTTTTTGTCTTCGGAGGCATACTGTTCAGCTTCTTTTACCGCCTTGTCAATATCTTCCTTTGACATATTTGTGGATGCGGTAATAGAAATATTCTGTTCCTTGCCTGTGCCTAAATCCTTGGCGGAAACGTGTACAATACCGTTTCTGTCGATATCGAAAGTAACTTCAATCTGTGGGATTCCACGAGGAGCAGGTGCGATACCGTCGAGACGGAAAGTACCGAGTTGTTTATTATCCTTTGCGAATTCACGTTCACCCTGAAGTACGTTAATGTCAACAGCGGACTGATTATCTGCGTAAGTGGAGAATATCTGCGATTTATTTGTAGGGATAGTAGTATTTCTTTCAATCATTCTTGTACATATACCACCGGCGGTCTCGATACCGAGTGAAAGCGGTGTAACATCGAGGAGAAGAAGACCGTTTTCAACGTCACCGCCGAGAATACCTCCCTGATAACCTGCACCGAGTGCAACGCATTCATCTGGATTTATTCCCTTGAAAGGTTCTTTTTCAAGTATTCTCTTTACCGCTTCCTGTACAGCTGGTATTCTTGAAGAACCACCTACCATAAGCACTTTGCTTATTTCAGAAATACTTAATCCGCTGTCTTTGAGAGCCTGACGTACAGGATTCATAGTAGCTTCAACGAGGTCTGCCGTAAGTTCGTTGAACTTCGCACGTGTAAGAGTTAATTCAAGATGCTTAGGGATACCGGAAGAATCAACGGTAATGAACGGTATATTTATATTTGAAGTAGTAGTTGTGGAAAGTTCAATTTTAGATTTTTCGGCTGCGTCCTTAAGTCGCTGACCTACCATCTTATCATTTGAAAGGTCAATACCCTCCGATTTTTTGAACTCTTCAATAATCCAGTTAATAATCCGCTGGTCGAAGTCGTCACCACCGAGACGGTTATTACCGGCAGTAGCGAGTACCTGCTGAACGTCCTCACCCATTTCGATTATGGAAACGTCGAAAGTACCACCGCCGAGGTCATAAACCATAATGGTCTGTTCTTCTTCCTTGTCGATACCGTATGAAAGTGCAGCGGCGGTAGGTTCGTTAATAATACGTCTTACGTTAAGACCTGCAATCTGACCGGCATCTTTTGTAGCCTGACGCTGAGAGTCTGTGAAGTAAGCCGGTACAGTGATAACAGCTTCCGTTACGGTCTCACCGAGATATGCTTCAGCATCTGCCTTGAGTTTCTGAAGTACCATTGCGGAAATTTCCTGAGGTGTATATTTTTTTCCGTCGATTTCAACCTTATAATCAGAACCCATATGTCTTTTTATAGATGATACAGTTCTGTCGTGATTGGTGATAGCCTGTCTTTTAGCCACCTGTCCTACAAGTCTTTCGCCGTTATTTGTGAACGCTACCACTGACGGAGTAGTTCTCGCACCCTCACTGTTAGGGATTACTACGGCGTTACCACCTTCCATAACGGCAACGCATGAATTTGTTGTACCTAAGTCAATACCTATAATTTTTCCCATAATAAAATCTTCCTTTCTATAATAAGCACATAGGCTTTTTTAGTTTATGAAATTTCGGTGAATATACCGTCATGAATACAGAATTTCCAATCCTCATCATTTATATATTTTATTAAAATGCGAGCATTGTTATTATCTTCTGAAACTTCTGCTTTGATTTCAAGATTACACATAGCAAATATATCATCGCATTTATCAAATGTACTGATTACATCATGATGTTTTAAGGATAAATAATCCTGAATAATGGGGAATCTTCCGTTTTCGTCGGGTGCGGAATCATCATAATATATTGGATTTGATATATCATCTTTATTTATTTCAGAAAACGGTTTTATACCATTTTTTGACTGTTCTGCTAATTCATTTATTATACTGATAAAAATTATCACTGCAATTGGTAGCATAAAATAACCTGTTATACTGCAACCGCAACCATTGCCGGACGGATAAGTTTATCACCTATCTTGTAGCCTTTCTGAAATACGGTACATACATGATTGCTTGCATAGTCCGTATCGTCCTGCTGACTGATTGCGTTATGGATATTCGGGTCAAATTCCGCACCGAGAGCATCTATAGCGGTAACGTTCATTTTTTCAAGGAAATTTTTCAGCTGTCCGAAAATCATTGACATCCCGTTCTTGAAATTCTCGTCAGTACATTCTACTTCTAAAGAGCGTTCAAAACTGTCTATTACCGGCAGTAACTCCTCAATACACTTTGCGGAGGCGTTGGAATAAGTTTCTGATTTTTCCTTGGCTGTACGTTTACGGTAGTTATCGTATTCCGCAAAAAGCCTGACGTATTTGTTGTTAGCTTCGTTTATAGCGTCTTCAAGATTTGCTATTTCGGTAGCGGTATCATTATATTCTGCTACTTCGTCTTCTTCTTCGGAGGTTTCAGGTATATTTTCTTCATTCAGGATTTCTTCTGATTCTTCCGGAGTTTTTTTATTTTTTCCCATCTGATTCTCCTTTCATGGCTGAGAATTATTATCTTCAGCCGGATTATTTATAATAACGTCGTCATCTTCACCGGACATCAGACAGGAAATCTGTTGTGTCAGGTATTCGATATAGGGGATAATTTTTTTGTAGTTAACTCTCACAGGTCCGATTATTCCGAGCGAACCGGCTTCTTTATTGCCTCTGTGATACTTGGAGACGATAAGACTTGAATTTCCGATAGCAAAGTTATTTTCAGAACCGAATTTTACCTGAATACCGCTGAAAGTTTCGTCAAGTAAATCAGAGAGACTGTTTTTGTGTTCAATGAATCTGACTACTTCCATTTTGTCGAGTTCGTCGCAGGAAAGAAGTTTTTCACTACCGCTTACAGTAAGTTCCTGTTGCCGGAGGTCTTCGGAGAGTTCACACAGACCTTTGACAAGCGGTGAAAGTGATACCATATATGCACTTAATGCGGAGACCATATTATTGAACATTTCTTCTGAAAGGTCTTCAACAGAAACACCGCTTAAATTTTCCTCAATGTAACGGGTAAAAAATTCCAGCTGTTCATTGCTGAGGTCAAATTCAAGCCGGCACGCTTTGTTTTTAATACTGCCGTTGGAAGTGATAAGCAGTATTACGTAAAGTCTTCTGCCGGTGGGGATAACTTCAACTTTTGAGATTACCGAGAATTTCGGTACTGAATTTGTTACGACTACCGCACATTGTGTAAGTTCCGCCAGAGCTGTAGTAGCGTTCTGTATAATCAGTTCTTCGGGAGTGTTTTTATCTCCTAACATTTTATCGAGATAATTTTTTTCTTCATCGGAGAGTGACGAAGGGTTCATAAGTTTATCGATATATAACCTGTACCCTGCAAACGTCGGTATTCTGCCGGATGAGGTATGAGGTTGTTCAAGATAGCCGAGCTGTTCGAGAACCGCCATATCATTACGGATAGTTGCGGGTGAAACGTTAATATTATCGAGCTTGGAGATTGCTTTTGAACCGACCGGTTCACCGGTTCTTATATACTCATCAACTACAGCAGTGAGAATTTTTAATTTTCTGCTGTTCACGATTAACACAACCTTTCGCCTGTTTAGCACTCTGTAACGTTGAGTGCTAAATATAATTTAACACTATTATGACGTTTTGTCAAGTGTTTTATGCAAGTTTGTTTGAATTACCAAAAAATACTGATTTATGTTAAATAAAATGTCAAGTATAGCTACAGAAAAAACGGCTAACTTACAATAAGAAAGCCGTTTTTCCATTAGAAAAGGAGGTTAAATATATAAAAAAGTTGATAGTGTAAGAAATTTATGCCTGTTCACCGAGGAGAATAGAAACACGGTTCTGAATCATGTCGCAAGCCTGCTGTGAAGTAGCTTCACCCTTGAAATATTTCATTACTTCCGTAGTAATTATTTCATTTATATCGTCGCCTGCACCGTCGGTAAAAATTTTGTCTGCTTTTTTAATGTAGTCTACAATGAAGTCTTTTTCCTCTTTGGTGAGGGGTTCAATTTTAATTTCCTTGTTGTTTATGTAGTAGGAGTTATCATATTCAACTTTGTTTCCGTCGTCGTCGAGATAGTAGGGTTTATGCATAGCGGCTTCAGCTTTTTTCTCGAAAGCGTCCACAAGGGTAGGAAGTCCCCACATATAAATATTGTTATCGCTTGCCTGATAGTCCATTGTGAAAAATTCCTTGATAAATTCCCAGCACGCATCTTTAGACGGCGAACTGTCGAGAATAGCGAATGAGTTCTGCATATTTATACCTGCTCCCTTGCCGTCAGTAGACGGTATACCAACAAGTGTTATATCTTCACCGCCGAAGTAAGCATTTTTTTCCGTATTATATTCCGTAAGTTCGGAGAATGTTATGCTGTCAAGTAAAGCCTTGTCTTCCATTAATAAAGTGTCCTGTTCGTTCCAGTATTTCTGCATTTCCTCATCTGAAGCGGTTTCCCAGTCTATTTCATCTGCTTCGTCGGGGAACTCGTTGCAGAACTCCAGAATTTTCTTGAAATCGTCATTCTTGAAATCGCATTCAGCCTTATCAAAATCTACAAAATCGCTGATTGATGCAGCAAGTACACTGAATGCGGTATCTTTTGTGTTACCGTATCGCATAATTTTCATATCCTTGTTATCGTGTATGGTATCTATTAAGTCGTCAATAGTCCAGTTTTCTTCACCGAAGAACTTTGATTTGCAAGCCATAGTTGAGACGGTAAAAGTCGGTGCGAGAGAGTAGAGTTTGCCTTTTATCGTACTTGCCTTTATTACGTTAGGCATAATATCATCTTCGGATAAGTCGTCATCTTTTTCAAGATATGTCGAGAGGTCAGCGTATGTACCTTGCGGTGCGAGTTCCGCAATAAGACTGTAATCATAAGTTACTATCATATCCGGAGAGTTACCGGAAACTATATCCATTTTCAACTGTTTCTGTGCGGAGTTCGTCATTTTCTGTTCTTCTTCGTTGTACTCGTTGTATTTGCTGTAGTCAGCGATTTTTATTCTGTAATCCTTACTGGATTTGTTAAACTCCGTAATCTTTGAGGTGATAGCCTGGTCACTGTAAAGCATACCTACAGTGATAACGGTCTGATTGGCGAGTTCTTCAGCGTTACGCTTAGTGAGACGTACAAAACCGGCAGAATCATTATTATCGTAGTCCTCGACGTATGCTATGAAATCGCCGTCCTCAAGGGATATAATATTGCGTACACTGTAAGAATTTATATCGGAATCGAGCCAGTTGATAATTTCTTCAATTTTGTTATCATTGGTCATACCGAAGAGACCATTACCGGTAGTGAAGAACAGTTTGTAATCGCCTGCTCCCTGGTAGATGTCATTAATATTTCTGTCGGTCTGCCCGTCATCGGAAGAGGTTTCGACGGTCTTGAAAGTTTTGGAATTCATATCAACTGTAAACACATTAGCCCCGTTATTACCGTAACCACAGGCGAAAATATTTCCGTCAGTATCGGTTGTGAAATCGTTGATGTAGTGTATGTCGTTACCGGTACTTACTTTACCGTTAATACGTCCGTTTTCGTCGGCGATAAGGTACATATCTTCCTCACCGCTCATAGCCAGTATTATATTACCCTTGTTATCGGCTACAATGTTATTGATATGTATTCCCTCATATATGGAATCACTGCTGTAATCATTGATATTGGCAAGTTCATTCTGTGAGAGTACCTGACCATCCGGACTGAGTTTGTATAGGATACATGAATATTCAGCGGCTTCATACATAGCGTCGAAATCAAAGTTTTCGTAATCAAAATTAGGGTCTTTGTAGTTAGGAAGTTTGAAATCGCCGTAATCTATGAGTGTCAGGACAGCGTATATATAACCGTCGGGAGATACAGTAGTTCTTAAATATGATTGTGAGTTAGCAGGCTTAGGGAAGTCAAGGGAAATTTCATTGAAACCGCTGAAATCCATATCAGTTAGGTATAATTTATTTTCCTCGTTGCTGACACCCATGATAAGTACCTGTGAAGTATCTTTTATATAGTATACGCTGTCAATGTAGTCTGCCGGAATATCAATATCAATATCGACAGAACTGTAAGAATTTTTAATTACGTTGTTAGCTGTCTGTGCTGTCTGGGAGTCTGATTTACTTGACTTACTTGATTTATCGTCTTTGTTACCGCACGAATAAGCGGAAAATACCATTGCAATGGTAAGTACGCCACTGACGGAACGTTTGATAATAGAGTTTTTCATTATGCATTTACCTTTCTGTTTTTTAAAAAAATTTTTTTATTTATACTTTCTCTTGTTTCTTCAATATTTTTTCTCTGAAATTTTTTCTTATCCTGCTGTATGTCACGGA
This sequence comes from Ruminococcus sp., assembly GCA_029055625.1. GTDB lineage: Bacteria > Bacillota > Clostridia > Oscillospirales > Ruminococcaceae > Ruminococcus. The sequence goes on from JAIDCY010000010.1 coordinate 11,723, forward strand.
TATATTACGCATCACTGCCGGTTTTTTTCTTTTTATCAACCTGACGGTGAGTATCACAAGCCACAGGACTGTAAGAGCAGGTACTGTTAATAATATTGTACGTGAAAAATAAATAAATGTCAACTTAAATTCGACAATTCTTGAAGCATTTTCCCAGTACGGATAATTTATGTTGTTTTTTATTACCGCATAATCAGATAATTTCCGGAAAGCCTTTGAACGTACCGAAGGTCTGAATCGGGAACTGTTTTTTACTATGGAATATTTATCCGCATATTTTTCCTCAAACTGTTTCTTTATTGTATTGTACGCAAAATTTTCAACGGGATTAGGGAAGACGGTTTCATAACAGGTTATTTTACTGAATTTGTTTGAAATATCGGTTGAATTTTCGTTACTGCCGGAGAGTTTAAGTATATCCGCCATACCGTCGTATGAGAGGTAAAGCCTCGGTGTTTTACCGATACAGTTTAATTCCGGTTCAGATTCCGGATTTTCAATAACTCCGGCTATATAGAATTTAATTCCGTCAATGTATAGGTTCATACCGGCAACGTCGTAAGAACCGTATAGTTCCCATGCAAGATTAGCATCTATTACCGTACCGTCATGCATTAAATCGCCGTCACTGAAAAACGCACCGCTTACTAATTTAAAGTTACGGAACATAAAGAAATCACCACCAACCGCCGTCAGTACCGCATCGGATTTCCCTGAAAGGTCACCACGTATGGTATACGTACCGGCAGGGGTACTGTATGCCTCGGCGTAAGGAAGATTTTTACCGTCCGGTTCTATGGATACGTTCTGCAGTTCCTTTACAAGTTCCGCACGTACCGCATTAAGTGAATCCGTTGAAAATCCGGAATCTTCGGAAAGAAAAACGCTGTTCTGTGCGAAACTGTCGGGACTGCCATTTTTCCATATGTCAGCGGTGAAGTTATATCTCTGTGATACCGCCATAGAGTGACCGGTTACCGAAAGTATAATTATTACTGTGATTACAATAAAATTCAGTACGGCAACGGTTATATATTTAAAATTGCGTTTCATCCGAAACACCGCCTTTAATTGTCTTTCATTCTTACCTGGTCTTTAGGACTTACAGGTTTGCTTGCGGTAGTGATTATGTAGTCGCCGGAGTTAATCCCACCCTGTACCGCACTTGAAACTTCGTCGGAAGCTATTACTTCAACGTCTACCCTGTCGGCGAAGTATCTGTTACCGAGCGGTGAACTCTTTGAATTTACAACCAGTACGAACGAACCTTTACTATCCTTATATACCGCACTTTTCGGAACTATTGTATCATAATTTCCACTACCACACGGTATTGATAAATCTATCATTGTACCGGTGTTTACATCACCGGTTACGGAAAATGTAAGAATCCTGTCTTTAGAACCGGCTTTCGTATCGTTTTTTATGTCGGTAAGTATCGCTGTTATATCGCCGTTCCAGTTGTTTACTACGTCCGCCTCGATACCTTTTTTTATTTTTCTGGCTTTTTCCGCATCTACAGTCAATTCTACTGTATAACCTTCATCGGCAATGTCTATTACCGCAAGTGCTGTATCCGGCACGGTTTCCTCACCGACTTTTATATTTATAGAACTTACGATACCGTTATATTTTGATTTTATTTCCGTGATAGAATTTTCCGCCTTGATTTTTTCTATTTTTTCTTTCATTTTGTCTACTTCTTTTTTCTTTGCATCTATTTCAAGCATATTAGTCTTATTTTCTAAATCGTCTTTGGATTTCGATTTATTAAGTTCAGCGATAAGATTTTCAAGTGTCTGTTGTTTCTGACGTATTTCCTCGTCGTAAGCGTCTATTGACATAGCAGAATCTCCGCCGGTCTGTTGTGAGGATTCGTAATTAGAAATCTGCAGATTAAGACTGTCAATTTCCGCCTCAACGGTGTAAAGCTGATTCATTAAATTGTTTCTGATACTGTATTTTGTATTGTTATAGTTGTTTAGTGCGTTATCACGTACAGATGCTTTATACTCCATATCAGCCTTAAGGACTTCCAGATCTTCGTTGTAGGAGTTGTCATACTGCACCGGTTCGGAAAAATTATCGTTGTTATTATTTTCTTCATTTTCCTGATTTTCTGCAACTCTTGCATTATCCGCCATATCATTATTTTCGTTATTTTCGGAATCATCATTGTTTTCGTAATTTTCGCTGTTATCGAAGTTTTCATTATTTTCATAATCATTATTTTCAAAGAATTCTTCCGACTGGTTACCCGATGGCATACCGGAAAGCATAGAGGAATAGAGTTGATATGCGGAATTGTATTCTGATTCCGCTTTGGTGTATGTACTGTAAAGATACGACAGATTACTTGAATATTCCACCGCCGCACCGGAATAAGAATCTGAATCGATAGCTATAATAGTGGACTGTAATTTATCAAGGGTCTTTGATTTTTTAGCGAGTTCATTTTTATTGTTGTTGTAGGCGTAAAGTTCCTGCTGAGCTGTACCGGAATTGTTTACCGCTTTATTACGTTTTGCGATAGCATTATTAAGGTCATCACGGGCGTTATTGATAGCCTGATTTTCTGCGGAATAGTCCTGAGGTGCGACGAGTAAAGCCTTCTGATATTCCAGTTCAAGCGTATTCAGTGCGGTTTCCGCCTCTTCAAGTTCCTTGCTTTCTTCCGTACCTATCGTGAAAAGAACATCATCTTTTTTCACTTCCTGACCGGTTTTAATCATAATTGTATCAATTACTTTGTTGCCGTCAGTTTTTACCTCGTAAGACTGATTGGATTCCACAAGACCGCTACCCCGTATACGTTCGGTAAGTTTTCCGGAAGTTGCGGTTTCTGTAGTTATTTCCGCCAAAGATTTATTCATTATCGTGTTAGAACAGAAAGTAAGTATAAGCATTATTATCAGAAAAATAATAAGTATATTTTTAATAATATCCCGTTTTCTGTTCGGGGTATAAGTTTCTGTATTATTTTCACTCATTTTGTAATCTCCTTTTATATTAACCTTTTATTCCTCCGGCGGTGATGCCCTCTACAAGATAGTCTTCACCATAAAGGAACATAAGTATAGTTGGAATCATGTAAACTGTACCTACCGCAAATGCAAGCCCGATGTCACCGGAATTTATCTGTGAAAGAAATACGGACAGCGGATGTAAAGCGGATACGGCGTCAGGGTCAGTAATAAGAATCATAGGCTGTTCAACCATGTTCCAGTAATCTATAAATACGAGCATACCTATTGAAATCAATGCACTCTTGCACATAGGAACGTAAATCTGTGTCATAATCTGCCACTCGTTCGCACCGTCCAGCTTCGCCGCCTCAACGTACGATACAGGTATTCTCCGCATTACTTTCGTGAGCAGGAAAACACTGAACGGTGAGAATATACCGGGAAGTATTATCGCCCACCTTGTATCGAGTATATCGAAACTTTTCGCCACAAGATAATTAGGAACAAGTGTTACCTGATATGGCATAAGCATAAGAATTATGTACGCAAAGAATATAAGATTTTTTACCTTGTTATTGTATCGTGAGAATCCATAGGAAGTCAGGATAGCAACGGCAATCTGGAAAAGAGTAATCGGGACGGTAAGAATAACAGAGTTCCAGAACTTGAAAAGATATTCCGGATTCTTGAAAAGTACGCTTTTGTACTGTGAAAACGTCGCCTTATCGGGAATAAATTTCAGATTTACATTTTCAGAAATGAATACTTTTTTTCCCTCACCGGACATATTACCCATCATCGCTCCGTAATTGGCGGATATTTCATTTGCCGTCATGAAGGAGTTTGCGATAGTAAGGACGGTCGGCAGTATGAACAACACCGCAACAAGTCCGACGAATACAGAAATCATGATATTGAAAATACGTTTTTTTCTGCTTGAAATCATTAATTTTCAACGTCCTTTCCGAAAAAGTGTTCAGTAATAAGCAGTATCGCAATTATGACCATCATTACAAGTGAAAAGAGTACCGCAGAAGTAGAAAGTTTCTGATAGTTGAATTTTTCAAACGTATTGTTCATGAAGTGCTGTAACATATACAGGCGGTCGATAGGGTAGTTACCGACTAACAGATAGATTTCACGGAAAATTTTAAACGAACTTATCAGCGAAAGAATGAGTACGAACAGAATAGTTGGTGAGAGATAACGTAATTTTATGTGGAAAAACTGGTATACTTTACCTGCCCCCTCAAGTTCCGCAACTTCGAGAATGTCTTTTGGTATGCCACCTATTGCCGACATGAAAAGAATCATATTATAACCTATGTTCTTCCAAAGAAACATCAGTATTATTACGTAAAATCCATACTTTGAACTTAACCAGTCGACAGATTCACCGCCGAATTTTCCGATAATCTGATTGACAGTACCGTGATTATGAAACATTACCTGCCATACGAGTACTACGGAAGCTGTCGGGGTCATAAGCGGACTGAGAAAGAACGTACGGAAAATGCTTTTGCATGGTATGTTTCTTTCAAGGAGAATCGCAAGCCACAGAGGGATAATTACCGCCAGCGGTATGGCGATTGCCGAAAACAATGCGGTATTTTTCGAGGCTATCCGGAAAGATGAATTTTGAAGTATATTCTTATAATTTTCCAGTCCGACAAAATCGCTCTGAGAGGGTATGGAATTATTCACGAAAGAGTAATATATTACAATTCCAAACGGTATAAGAAAAAATATAAGTACGCCTGCCAAACTCGGCACTACACAGATATTACTGAAAATTTTTTCACCTCGTCTTCCACACTGATTTTTTGATTTTTTTTTCATTTTCTATCACAACCTTTTTTCAATAATATATAACATTTCTATGCTGTAAGAAGTGACGTACAGCGGAAATATTTTTTTATTTTTACAAATTTATTCCCTCCTCTGAAAAGTCTTTCATAAATAAGTGATTTTAAAGCCGGAAAAAGTTTAAGGAAAAATATATTTTTTTATTTTAACTTAATATCTTTTTCACATATACATTATAATACACTTTTCTTTATAATGCAAGTGGAAAACCTTATTAATTTCTTAAAATATATTGTACAATGCTTTTGTGACGTCTCAATGACTTTAATATTACAAAAATGTTACAATTATTACTACATAATAAGGACATAAAAAAACACTATCCGACATTTTTTAATATCTATAGTATATACCACAACAAAATAAAAGTCAATAGTCTGTTTAAAATAAAATAGAATGACTATATACTTTAATAAAAAAAGGAGGTTTTATTATGAGTAAAATAACTATCGAGACCGGCAGACGTATAAGGAGTTACCGGATAAATCAGCATATGAGCCAGGAGGCACTGGCGGAGAAGTGCGGACTTCACCCGACGTATATCGGACAGCTTGAGAGAGGTGAAAAAAATGCGACACTGGAAAGTATCGGGAAGATAGCCGACGGACTTTCCGTATCTTTGAGCAGGTTATTGGAGAATATCGGCACGGATTCCGACGGTGAGAACATCCCACTTGAAGCGTACCGGATTTTACAGGAGCGTTCGGAGACTGACCAGAAAAAACTTTTTCAGATTCTTAAACTGTCCGCCGAGTTGCTGGAATAGTCGGATATTAATAAATTATGTTATTGATTTACAGGAAATTTTGTATAAAGTGACGTTTTTTATAATTTCCTATTGACTTTTTCCGCATTGTGTGATAGAATAGTTTTTGTTGAAACACAGATAACCAAATGCGGGTGTAGTTCAATGGTAGAATTCCAGCCTTCCAAGCTGGTTACGTGGGTTCGATTCCCATCACCCGCTCCATTTTTATGCGCCTTTAACTCAGCTGGATAGAGTAACTGCCTTCTAAGCAGTAAGCCGCTGGTTCGAATCCAGCAAGGCGCGTTATTGTTTAAGAAAATATGGTGGGTGTAGCTTAGCTGGTTAAAGCGTCGGATTGTGGTCCCGAAGACCGTGGGTTCGAATCCCATCTCCCACCCTGATATGATAATCTCCCTGATTTTTAAAGTCAGGGATTTTTTTGTTTTTCTGAATACCGTAAAATTTCTGTCAATAAGAACTTGAAAAATCTTCCGGATTGTGCTATAATGAAATAAAATCGGATTGAAAAGAATTGAACCTTGGAAACAGGGAATATTTTTATCGAAAAGATTTATCAGGATAAGGAGAAAGAAAGTTATGAAAAATACTGTTGCAACGATACTGAAGCAGAAGCAATCGGGTGAGAAGATAACGATGCTTACTGCGTATGACTACACAACAGCACGGATCATTGACGAATGCGGTATAAATTCGATACTGGTCGGCGATTCGTTAGGGATGACTATGTTAGGATACAGTACGACGATACCGGTTACAATGGAAGACATGATACATCATACAAAAGCGGTAACACGAGGTGCAGAAAATGCGTTTGTTGTTGCGGATATGCCGTTCATGTCGTATCAGACGAGTGTTTATGATGCCGTAGTAAACGCCGGACGTCTGATAAAAGAGGGCGGAGCGTCAGCGGTAAAACTCGAAGGAGGGGCGGAGGTCTGCGAACAGATAAGGGCTATAGTGGATTCGTCAATACCAGTAGTCGCACACCTCGGACTTACTCCGCAGTCTGTGAACGCTTTCGGCGGATTCAAGGTACAAGGGAAAACTCTCGACAATGCGAAACGTATTATAGAAGATGCGATAAAGATTCAGGAAGCCGGAGCGTGTGCGGTAGTACTGGAATGCATACCGGCTAAGCTTGCGGAAATAATTACGGAAAAACTCGATATAACGGCAACTATCGGAATAGGAGCAGGTAAAGGTTGCGACGGTCAGGTGTTAGTGTATCAGGATATGTTAGGGCTTACGACAGGTCATACACCGAAATTTGCGAAGAAGTTTGCAGATGCGGGAAAAATTTTCCGTGAGGGTATAACCGCATATATCGAGGAGACACAGAACGGTACATTTCCTGCTCCGGAACACACATTCAGTATAGACGACGATATAATAGCGGAAATCAGGGGGGAAATGAAATGAAAACGGTAAAGACTATTTCAGAGGTACGGGAGCAGGTCAGGAAATGGCGTTCAGAGGGTCTGACAGTCGGATTTGTGCCGACTATGGGTTATCTGCATGAAGGTCACGCAAGCCTGATAGATGCTTCCCACAGAGACAATGACCGAACTGTAGTATCCGTTTTTGTGAATCCTATGCAGTTTTCGCCTGACGAGGATTTAGAAAGCTATCCACGGGATATTGAACACGATAAGGAATTAGCAGAGGCACACGGTTGTGACGTTATTTTCAATCCCGAACCGTCGGAGATGTACGGTAAAAATTTCACGTCATTCGTGGATATGACCGTTCTTACAGAGGAACTTTGCGGACTTAGCAGACCAATACACTTCAGGGGTGTGTGTACAGTAGTTTCAAAGCTGTTCAATATAGTAAAGCCTGACAGGGCGTACTTCGGGAAAAAAGATGCCCAGCAATTAGCGGTAATACGTCATATGGTGGAAGATCTGAATATGGATATTGAAATAAAAGGCTGTCCGATAGTCAGGGAAAATGACGGTCTCGCAAAGAGTTCACGGAATACGTATCTTAGTACGACGGAAAGACAATCGGCATTGATACTGTCACGGTCACTGAAAAGAGGTCAGGAACTTATAAAATCGGGAGTTAAAGACTGTCGGGAAATAGTATCTGAAATAACGTCAGTAATCGATAGTGAACCGCTTGCAAGAATAGATTACGTAAAGATAGTAGATGCGGAAACCATGCAACAAATCGAAACCCTTGACAGACCGGCATTATGTGCTATAGCGGTATATATCGGGAAAACAAGGCTTATAGATAATTTTTTCACAGAGGATATTTAAATGAAGATTTCAGTATTGAAAAGTAAGATACACAGGGCGGTAATCACGCAGGCGGAACTTGATTATATCGGCAGTATAACGATAGATGAGGATTTAATGGAATCCGCCGGTATATACGAGTACGAACACGTCCACATAGTGAACGTCAACAGCGGAAGCCGTATCGAGACGTACACAATCGCCGGTGAGAGAGGAAGCGGTGTAATCTGTCTGAATGGTGCGGCTGCCCGGAGCGGTCAGAAAGGCGACCATATTATAATAATGTCGTATGCGGATATGTCAACGGAAGAGATTAAAGAAAATCCGCCGAAAGTTGTATTTGTGGACGATAATAATAGAATAATCCGTACCGCACATTACGAGAAGCACGGCAGACTTGAGGATTTGAAATGATGTGTTAAGGTTGACAAATAAAAAAACAATATGTTATAATGAAAATAAGTAAAGAATACAATCATAATTAAGAAAGGAGAACGGATTAAGGGGATAATTATTCCCCTGTCAGACAATGGTTAGTTCACATGAACATAATAATAAGAGAATACACTGAAAAAGATATTCCGGAAATGACGGCAATATGGAATGAAGTAGTAGAGGACGGTATAGCTTTTCCGCAGGAAGAATTACTATCACTTGAAACAGGTAAAAAATTTTTTGCGGAACAGTCTTATAGTGCAGTTGCAGAAGATACGGAAAGCGGTAATATATATGGACTTTATATTCTGCACCCAAATAATATCGGACGTTGTGGACATATCTGTAATGCAAGTTATGCAGTATCTTCAAATTCAAGAGGTATGCATATAGGTGAAAAGTTGGTTTCTGACTGTCTTGTGCAGGGTAAAAAGCATAATTTCAGTATATTACAGTTCAATGCAGTAGTCGCAACTAATATACACGCACGTCATTTATATGAACGTCTGGGATTTATACAGCTTGGCACTATCCCGAAAGGGTTCCGGATGAAAGATGGTCACTATGAGGATATATGTCCGTACTATCATGAACTATAATAATATTCTCTCCGAAACATAAAAATTCCGGAGAGTTTATTTTTTGTGTTATTGACACCATATCATCAAAATGATATAATTAGAATGTAATTTAAAAATAAAAGGAGATTGTTAGAATGAATAACAATACAAACAGTTATGAAAGCCCGTTCTGTACCCGTTACGCAAGCGAGGAGATGCAGTATATCTTTTCCGCAGATAAGAAATTCACTACATGGCGTAAACTGTGGGTAGCACTCGCAAGGGCTGAAATGAAACTCGGACTTCCTGTTACAGCGGAGCAGGTAAAACAGCTTGAGGAGCATATAGACGATATAGATTACGCTATGGCTTCCGAACGTGAAAAGGTATGCCGTCATGACGTAATGTCACACGTATACACATACGGTAAAGCGTGTCCGGAATCCGCCGGAATAATACATCTCGGAGCTACTTCTTGTTACGTCGGAGACAATACGGACGTAATAATAATGCGTGATGCATTACAGGTAGTAAAGCGTAAACTTATAAACGTCATGAATAACCTTGCAAAGTTCGCCAACGAATACAAGGATATGCCATGTCTTGCATATACACACTTACAGCCTGCTCAGCTTACGACGGTAGGCAAGAGAGCTACATTATGGTTAAACGAGTTACTAATGGATTTTGAAGACCTTGAGTACAGAATATCCACACTTAAATTACTTGGTTCAAAAGGTACGACGGGAACACAGGCTTCATTTATGGAGTTATTCGAGGGAGATACGGATAAAATAAAGCAACTCGAAAAGATGATAGCGGAGGAAATGGGCTTTGATTCAGTAGTACCTGTTTCCGGACAGACTTATTCAAGGAAAATGGATTCGCAGGTGTTAGCGGTGTTAAGTGGTATCGCACAGTCTTGCAGTAAATTCTCGAATGATATGCGTATTTTACAGAGTTTCAAGGAAATGGAAGAGCCACGTGAAAAGAAACAAATAGGTTCGTCGGCAATGGCTTATAAACGTAATCCTATGCGTTGTGAAAGAATAACATCACTTGCAAGATACGTGATGATAGATAGTTTAAATCCGGCGTTCACGGCAGGTACACAGTGGTTTGAAAGAACTTTAGACGATTCCGCCAACAAGAGAATATCAGTAGCGGAGGCATTTTTAGGTGTGGACGCTATATTAAACATCATGATGAACGTTACGGACGGACTTGTAGTATATCCGGAAATAATACGCCGTCGTGTAATGGCAGAACTGCCGTTTATGGCGAGCGAGAATATAATGATGGATGCCGTAAAGAAAGGCGGAAACCGTCAGGAACTGCATGACAGAATCATGGATTATTCAATGGTAGCCGGAGAGCAGGTAAAAGTTTACGGCAAAGACAACAATCTGTGTGAACTTATTTTAGCAGACCCCATGTTCATGGTCACGAAAGAAGAACTTGATGCCGTTCTTAAACCGGAAAGCTATACAGGTAGGAGTTCGCAACAGGTAGAGGAGTTCCTGAATGATTGCATTAATCCGATTCTCGAAGCGAATAAAGACGTACTCGGTGAAAACTTTGAAATGAAAAACTAAAGATAATAAAAAGACCCTCCATTTTTCAGGTGGAGGGTTAAGTTATAATAAAGGAGTTTAGAGTTTGAAGATATTGAATATGCACGGATATAACGGCAGTTCAGAAAATACAGCGTGTACGGTTTTAAAGCAACTCGGACATGAAGTAATATCGCCACAGATTGATTATGACGCAAAAACACCTTCTCGAATTCATCGGGATTTAAAAAATATATTTAACGAAAATAAACCCGATTATATAGTCGGGACAAGTTTAGGCGGATTTTTTGCGTTGCTTTTGTCGCAGGAATTTAAAAAACCGACTGTTTTAGTAAGTCCGTGTCTGTGTCCGTACATAACGTTACCGGAACTGGGTTATAAAGGGAATATAAGAACGTATATGAAACTTTTCGGGAGTATTCCGGAAGATTTACGGAACATTTCCGCTGTGGTAGGTGGTATGGACGAGGTTATAAAATATCATGGCTTTACGGAAAATCTGATAGAAAATTGTCATATCGTACCGGATGGACGTTAAATTTAGAATACTGGTTAAAGGAGTTAATAAAATGAAAAAGGAATATTTAGAGGCAGGAAAGATAGTAAATACGCACGGCATAAGAGGTGAGGTAAAAATAATGCCGTATACCGACGTACCGGAGATTTTATGCGAATTTGACAGGCTTTTCCTGAATAAACAGGAAATTTTCATAGAGAGGGCGAGAGTTGCGAAAGGTATGGTAATAGCGAAGCTGGAGGGTGTGGACACTCCGGAGCAGGCGGAAAAATTACGGAATAAGGTACTTTATATGCACCGTGATGACCTCGAACTTGAAGAAGATACGTATTTCATACAGGACTTAATCGGGATAGAGGTAAAAGACGTTGAGACGGGGGAAATTTACGGCAAAATAACCGATGTATTACAGACCGGTGCGAATGATGTATACGTGATAAGCGGTACTGACAGGGAGTATCTGATACCGGCTATTGCGGACGTAGTCATTTCAACCGATATTGACAACAATATAATGACTATAAAAGTTCTCGACGGACTTTTTGACTGAAAGGAGGTTTATTTATGTATAATAAAGAAGACTTTATTGATGTCCCATTTTATGAGACATATAATTCAGAAAATGACTTTATGATAGATAATGATATATTATATAGATGCTATGCAAAGAGTACAGTAGTTACAATACCAAGCGGAATAAAAAAAATTAAAAAAGGGGCGTTTAAGTATTTGATAAATAATGAAGAGCGTGAAATAGACTGGAAACAATTTTGTATAAAAACAGAAGAAGAGAATCCAACACCACTAAAAAAAATAGTTTTACCAAACTCTGTTACAACTATAGAAGAAGAAACATTTGCTAATCTTAAATATTTAGAAGAAATAAATATACCTGACAGAATCACTGAAATTCCAAACTCTTTGTTTTGCAATTGTTATAATTTAAAAAAAATAAACGTTCCTAATACAGTTACAAAAATTGGTGATAAAGCATTCTGTTGTTGTTCAAATTTAAATAAAATAAATATTCCTGATTTCGTTGAAGAAATTGGAAAAGAAGCATTTTATATGTGTGGAGGAATGGAAGGAAAAACTTTCAAAATTTCAAGATGTATTAAAAAAATTGGTGAACAAGCTTTTGGGTTTACAGGAGCAAGGTTTTTAATTTCTTCTGAGTGTGAATGCGGAAAAGATGCTTTTTTGGGGTGTGATGATGTAGAGAGGTGTGAATAAAGTGAATATAGAAATAGCTACATTATTTCCGGAAATGTGTGAGGCTGTACTCGGTGAAAGCATAGTAGGACGTGCAAGAAGAGCAGGTAAAATACAGATACATTGCCGACAGATTCGGGAATACACAAACGATAAACACCGCCGTGTAGACGATACGCCATACGGTGGGGGTATGGGAATGGTCATGCAGTGCGAACCCATTTATAACTGTTACCGTGCTGTATGTGACGAATTCGGCAGTAAACCACATACAATATATATGTCGCCGAAAGGAAAGGTTTTCACACAACAGCGTGCGATTGAACTATCACATATGGAAAATATTTTAATCATATGCGGTCACTACGAGGGCGTTGACCAGCGAATCATTGACAAGATAGTTGATGAAGAAATTTCCATAGGTGATTACGTCCTGACAGGTGGGGAGATACCGGCGATGGTATTAGTAGATGCTGTAGCGAGAATGTGCGACGGTGTACTGTCTGATGAGATGTGTTTCAAGGACGAGAGCATTTATAGCGGTCTGCTGGAGTACCCACAGTATACGAGACCGGAAGTATGGGACGGTGAACGAGTACCGGCGGTATTGCTTAGCGGACATCATAAGAATATAGAAAAATGGCGGTTAGAGAAGAGCATAGAGATTACCGCAGAACGCAGACCCGATTTACTGGAGAGTTACAAGAAGTCGGAAGATTAAGTACATTATTTTAAAAAATTTTCCGTTTAGAAAGATTTCACATAATAGCGTGTTGAAAGTTGTACTATTTAGACAAATTCTGTTAAATGATTTTATGGTGAATATCAACAAGCAAATCGAAAAAATAACTCATACATTTAAACTAAATGTAGAATTTCTTGAAAAACTGGCGTTTAAAGAAAAAAAGCCTTGACTATAAGAAATTTTGTATGTATAATTAATATCAGCAATTGAAAAACATTTGCAAGACGTATCCGGAAGTTGCGGGTACAATATATAGAATAGGAGAGTTGTATATGTTTGTCAGAGAAGTAATGGTTAAAAATCAGGTTGGACTTCATGCGAGACCGGCTACTTTCTTCATTCAGAAGGCTAACGAATTCAAGTCATCTATCTGGATTGAAAAGGAAGAACGCAGAGTAAATGCAAAAAGCCTGCTGGGTATTCTGTCACTGGGTATCGTAGGTGGTACAAATGTAAAAGTTATCGCAGACGGTGCAGATGAAAGAGCTGCTGTAGATGCACTGATTGACCTTGTTGACAGCGGATTCAGTGAGGAAAACAGATAATCTGAATAGTATTTTCTTTTCGGGCGTTACGAATCAGTAACGCCCATTTTTAATCTATTCTTTGAGATTTTCCGCCATATTTTCCGCAAAGATAGCGTAACCTTTTGTTGGGTCAGATACGAAGACATGAGTTACCGCCCCTATAATTTTATCATTCTGAATTACAGGGCTTCCGCTCATACCCTGTACGATTCCGCCGGTAATGTCAAGTAATTCGTCGTCGGTAATGCGGATAATCATATTTTTCGTACTTTCCGGACTGTTATAATCAATTTTTTCAATCTCGACTTTGTATTTCTTCGGAATATCGCCGGAAACGGTTGTAAGAATTTCCGCCTCACCGGTTTTGACTTCCTGTCTGTAACCCATTTTATACTCTCTGGAATTTTCGTACATGGTTTTAATAGCCTGCTCCGTCAGCAGACCGTATACGCCACAGGAATTATTTTTATTCAGAATCCCGAAACTTCCCCCATACATGAACTGCCCGTGTAGTTCCCCTGGTATGCCTTTTGACCCCTTTTTCGTATCGGTAATCTCTACCTGTACCGCTTCACCGCTGTAAATCGGTACGAGTTCGCCAGTGTCAGAATCGCATACAGGGTGACCAAGTCCGGCAAATTCTCCTGTAGTCTTGTTGAAAAAAGTTATCGTACCGATACCTGCAATGCTGTCACGTACCCACATACCACCACGCCACTTTTCAGCGGTGGGTGAGTATTCCGGTTTCATGAATACGGGGAAATCCTTACCGTTGCGTGATATAACTATCTTTATTTTTCTGCCCTCGCTGTTGTTGATTACTTCCTGAATCTCGTCATTAGAGGTTATGTTTTTACCGTCAGCGGATTTTATTATGTCGCCTATCTGAATCCCTGCGACCTCCGCCGGACATATTTTTTCACCGTTCTGAGTCTCGACTTCTCCCAGTTCGGTAACCATTACGCCATCCATGAGTAACTTTATCCCGAACGGATTACCACCGGCGACAAGTACGGGTGCTTGTTCCTCGTGTACCTCTATATTCTTTACCGGAATCGCTCCGAAAAGTGAGAGCGTAGCCTGAGTAGTACCGGCGGAGTTTCCGGATACTGCTATTGTATCGTCCGAACCGCTGAAACAGGAAATTTCCGGATATTGTGCTATTTTTATTTCCTGTCCGTATGGAGTAGTGAGCTTTGAGGGTAAATGTACAGAATAATAACCGGCTGTACCGAATAAACCGGCAAGTCCTACAGATAATACTACTGCTGTCGCTTTTATGATTTTTCTTCTGAAACGCATTAAATAAAAATCCTTTCTTTTAACTTTCAGCCTGTGAACGCTTTTATTATATGTTTTAATGACCGTTTTATAATTGAGAAATTACCGCATTTTTTACTGATTATTCCATAAAAATACAGGGAATTACTAAAAATGTCAGAAAAATCAGAAAAGAACATTGTTTTTTGCGTTTTGCGTGTTAAAAATTCATGGAAACGTATATATTAGTACTATGTAGATATGCTGTACATATATTATAACCAAAAAAGGACGTGAAAACCGTCCTTTTTTGCGAATACGAAAAATTTTTTTATTCTATCACCCGGCACAGATTAGCTTCACCGGAACTGAGATGTCTGATAGTACCATCCGGGAGTTTTATTATGAGATTTGCATTATCGTCGATACCCTCGGCAAAAGCGATTACCTTATTATTATCCACGTTGGCAGTGATAGTATTTCCGGTAAGTATTTCCCTGCTCCTGTACTCTGGTATATATGAGCGTTCGGGAATACAGGAGATATATTTTTCAAGACTGTTCAGAATTTCCGCACAAAGTCGGTTTCTGTCCGGTTTAAGACCGGTTTCATCTTCTATCGAAGTAGCGGTAACTCTCAGATCCCGACTGAAATTACCTTCAGAACTGCGGATATTTAAGCCGATACCAACTATCGCATAATCGAGTGACCGCATTTCCATACCTAAAGAAGCCTCCGTAAGAATACCGCAAATTTTTCTGCCGTTCATGTATAGGTCATTGACCCATTTTATTTTTACGTCGTGAGGACATAATTTTTCTATCGCATCCGCAACCGCACACGCAGTAGCCGACGTTATAAGCGAAGCGGTCTGAATATCGAAATCCGGACGCATAATAACACTCATATATAAACCTTTTCCCTTAGGTGAGACAAAATTTCTGCCTGATCTGCCTTTACCTGCGTTCTGAGAGTCGGCGATTACGACAGTACCGGCAGAGATACCGGCAGATGCCATTTCCTTAGCACAAGTATTAGTGGAACTGACTTCATCATAAATAATAATCTTATTTCCGAAGTTATTGGTTTTGAGATATACTTGTATGAGTTTTTCGGAAAGTCTGTTGTTATCGGCGGAAAGTCGGTAACCTTTGGAAGGGACAGCTTCTATCGAATAACCTTCCGATTCGAGAACTTTAACGGCTTTCCATACGGTATTGCGACTTACACCGAGTTTATTGGCGAGCATAGCCCCTGAAATGTATTCCCCGTCGGATTCCGCAAGAGTTCTGATAATTATTTCTTTGTTCATGAAAAAAATCTCCTTATGATTCATTAGAAATATTTCTGAAAAAATCGATATATTTAGAAGTTACTATATTTTTATCGAAGTTGTTTTTTACGTATCTGCAACCGTTCTGCCCCATTATATCGGAAACTTTTTTATTCCGGAGCAGGTAATCAGTACAGGCTCTGAACTCCTGATAGTTCCCGAAATACAGACCGCCGTTGGATTCCGTAACAAAATTTTTCGTCACGCTACAGTATTCGTTGACGAGTACTGGTCGTCCGCATAACCAGTTTTCCATTACTACAAGCGAAAAGCTTTCATTGACGGACGGCTGACAAAGAAATTCGCACGCAGACATAGTATTAAATTTATCCTGTTCCGGTACGTAACCTAAATCAATTACATTTTTTGCGTAAATATTTTTACCGCCACCAGTCAGGACGAGTTTCAGGCAATTATTTTGTGAGTAGCGGTTAAAGTATCTGATGAGGGTATCAAGATTTTTCCCGTAATCTTTTCTGCCGGAGTAGAGGATAAACGGCTGACTGATTCTGAATTTCTGCCGGAAATCTTCGGGATTTGCCTTGATACTGGTATCCATACCGATACCGGCGACAAGAGTTCTGATATTGTCGAGATTGTACAGATTTTCCGCAAGTAATTTTTCCGGATTGGAGTTGAAGACCATACCGGCTACTTTCGGGAATTTTTTCCTGAAGTGCATCATATGGGCGTATGGTTCGTCATGCAGACACGGTATAATTACCGATTTTTCCGGACATATCTGCATACCGTAATAGGTAGTACCGAACATATACGGAGTAAATACGAAAAGTGAATACTTATCGGAATTTTCACGCATATAGCGGTAAAGACTGTTACTGTTAATCATTTCACGGAGAAAAATTTTTTCCTCGTCGTAACTCACCGGCATATTATTCATGAACCGGAAATTTATGCTGTCGAAAGCACGGGTATTACGTTTCCGTATCGGGAAGCGTCTTACAGGGATACAATTTTTATCGAAATACAGACCTTTTCTGTAGTAATTCCTGTTCCAGTCGGAATTAAATGATTCCGCACACGTCGTAAGGATTTCAAGCGGAATGGTTCTTTTATGGAGTTCGGCGGTAAGATTACGGAACATAGTTTCTGCCCCACCGGAAATATTATCGCTGTACCACGGTATTACAAAGCCTAATTTTTTCATGTATATTCACCTTTTAAGAAGTTTGTGAGTAAATTTTTCAGAATACCGGAAGTTTTTCCATACGAAAAATCACGTAATCTGATACGTTGAGAACGTACGATATTCCGGCGTAAATTCTGATTTGTCACGATTTTGTGTATTATACCGGCAGTACGTATGGGGTCACTGTCTGGCAGGAGTATACCGCTGTTTCCGAGTGTTTCGGGAACTGCACCAGCATTTACCGCAATTACAGGGACGTTAAAGAACATAGATTCAAGAAGCGGTACACAAAAGCCCTCGTGCCTGCTCATACACAGAAAAACGTCAGCTATCCGGTAGTAAGAAATTATTTCACTGAATTTTACATGACCGGTAAAAATTACGTCGTCAATACCCAGCGTCTCGACGTATTTTTTAAGGCGTTCATAATAAATTTCCGTACCGTTCCACGAACCAACCAGAATAAGTCTTGCCTTCGGATTAATTTTTTTATAGAAATAAAATGTTTTAATGATGTCCTCGTGCTTTTTATTCGGGGCGATTCTGCCGACGAAGATAATATTAGTAAAATTATCGGAATATCTTTTCATGACAGATATATCCGGAACAGATTTATATTTACTGAAATTTATCAGTACCGGACATACTTTTATATTACATTTATAACCATACTCAATAAGCTGATTTTTATTATATTCAGAATCCGCAATACACAGATTAAAAGTACTGTTAAGATGTTCGAGCCCTGTATAACCGTAACTCGTAAGTGCGAATAGTTCATGGTTGTAAGGTCTGAAAAATTCGGGAGGTGTAATATTATGATGAATCATGATTTTACGGCATGGGAAATTATCTATTCTGAAATTAAGTTCCGAACCTGTAGACATATGATAAATCAAGACATCATTTTCAGATATATGCATTTCAGATACATTTTTCACAGGTACATTTTTTTCCGATATTTCCGCATAAATTTCCGTATCCAGTTCCATACTTTTTATGACTTTTTCAATCTCGAATGCGTAATTGCTTACCGCATCACCGTAAGAGACAGTAGGTAAAAGCTGTATGATTTTCATGTCATTCACCGTATAAATCCTGAATCAGACGCTTATTTTCCTGTTCGAGTTTTTCGATACGTTCAATCAGCTTTTTCTGAGTATTCCGCATAGAAGTAAGTGCGGATACCGTCGAGGCGTTGAAGTTGTTCTGTTCTTCTGTGAGCGGGACGATATAGAAATCTAGCACTTTCCTTATGGATTTTTTGATAAGAATTTTAAACTTATTGCCGGTGAAAAGCCTGTAAGGGTGTACGTAAGAGTAAGCCCCTGCGTTACGGATAGCCTTATCTGGATTGGCAGGAATTTCCGTACCGGACGGCTTTTTATACGGTATATCCTCAAAATCTGGAATTTTTCCATTTAATTCACGCCTGATTCGTGACATTATTTTTTCTGTATTTATGGAATTATTCAATAGTTATCATCTCCGGAAATTATTTGTTTTATTATAACATAATTGACATAAAGTGTCAAGAAAATACCACAAGTGCAACCTATAATTACAGACTTTTTAATAAAATTTTACATATCTATTGACAAAATGAAAAAAATGTGATATAATTGTGAAAAATAAAAAATAAAGGAGTAGCAAAATGAAAATAAAATCTAAAAAAATACTTGCACAGATTTTATCGTTAGCAGTTGTGGGCAGTAACTTAGTAATGCCTGTAGTCTGTCCGGAGAGTGCAGTTATAAAAGTAAACGCCGAGGAATCAGAACAGACAGAGGACGTTAACGTAGATTCTGAAGAGTCTGAGCAGGAAAACAACGAGGAATCAACCGACGAAGAAGAATATTACGAAGACGAAGAATATGCGGACGAAGAATATTATGAAGAAGAGTACATAGAAGAGTATGCCGAAGATGAATATGCAGAAGAAGAGTATACAGAAGAAGATGGCGAGTATGACGATACGGATGAATCAGTTATTGACAAGACAGAAACGCAGGAAGAAAAACAGACATACGAAGTTTATGAAGTACTTGAAAGTTTTCAGGCTGAAATATCTGTATTAAATGAAATGCCACAGGATAACGCATGGAAAAAGGCTTATTCTGATTTCCTTAAAGAACAACACGCTAAAGATAATAATATGCGTTTTGCAGTAGCTTATGTTGATGATAATGATATGCCGGAACTGTTATTAGCAAACGGCTCGCACCGTACTGCTTCTGGTGGCGTATATACATACTATAATGGCGATGTGGTTCAGGTAGATGGTCTCACAAGTGGCGGAACAGTTCAATATTATGAAAGAAAAAATGTTATTGTTTCCAGCTGGTATGGTTTAAACGGAACAAATATATCGTTTGCCTATATAAAAGACGGTAAACGTGAAAGAATAGCATCTTTTTCTGACACTGATTCTGAAACAGGACAGACAGTTTACAAGGTAATTTATACAGTAAACGGTGAGGAAGTAACGGAAGAATTAACCAAAGAACAATATGACACTAAATTACAAGAATATGAAACTGAATTTGGCAAATTCACATCTATTAATTATGCTGATATGTACGAGATAACCGATTTTAACATTGAAGAGCAGATAGGCATTGTTGAAGATAGTACAGGCACTGTAACAACTACTACAATCACATCCACCACTACCACAACAACTACAACGGAAACCACTACAGAAACAACTACGGAAACTACTACGGAAACTACTACCGCTACAACGGTTTATAAATCTCCTCTTACATACAGATGGTATATTTCACCTTCAGTTCAGGCGGAAGATATAAATGTAGTAAATTCGTTCATGTATGGTATTCCATACGTTGACCCTGATGATGACAAGAGTTATGAAGCCTATGATGATTACGTATACAGATACGGTCAGTTTATCAATAACGGCTACAGTATCATAAAAAACGGTGATTATTACGGTATAATAGACATGAACGGAAACCTTGTTGTAAGACAGGAATTTGTTTCTGTTCAGGGTTCAATAAACGACCATTTAAGATTAATGGATGAATATAATCAGTATTATTATTTCTGTTGCGAGACAGGCAGATTCTTCAAGGATGAAAGCAAGTACTGCGACTGGTGCGATAAGCCTTTATCGGCGGATATATGCACAAGTTACTACTGTTACGACCCCGCCAGAGATTTATTGGCGTATGTAGATGCGATGCCATACGGTAACGAGGAAACGGTAAGTCTGAAGACACAGAACGGAAGTCAGCATACGGTGGATTTTCCGGAGAATAAAACAATACCGGTAAGAAGAGCATGGATACGGTCTGAAGATGAAGTAATCCTTAGCGACAACTATGGCATAATGCGTAACGGACAAATGATAGTTGATTTTGGATACGATAACGCACTGTCATTAAAGGACGGCGTAACCGCACTTGAAAGAAACGGACACTGGTATTATTACGACGAAAACGGCAACCGGATAATATATGATTACTGTGACCCCTCGTACACAATGAGTATAAATAATGCAGAAGTGCCGTATCTTCCAACAGATGACCTCATAGCGTTCAACACTATATACGGTGGCGGATATTACTTCACAAATGGTAATGTTGCCGTTGACGTTGGAGAGTTCGCAGAAGTACGCCCTGCAAGTAACGGTCTGGCGTGGGTAAAAGACCACACAACAGGATTATGGGGAGTTATTCAGTTTTATGAAATAATAAACAGAAATCCGGATGATGACGGCGATGATGACTATGAATATATTGCATATAACGGCAGTCTGACGTATGGCAACGGTAAAGGTGCACCGAATACCGGCGATGATTTCGGAAATGTTTTCGCAATACTTGCTATAGCAACCGGTGCAATGGTTGCAACAAGAAAGCGTAATGAAAAATAATATGTATAAAAAACAGGACTTTTCGGAGTTCTGTTTTTTTTGAAATATATAAATTATCTGTTGACCCTTGACAAAATCCGGTAGCATGGTATATAATATTATAAGCCATATTTAATAAAAAAACATAGCAGTCAGAGTAATAATATTCTGTAGCGGAGTGAAATAGCGTCAGAAGTCTCCGGAGGGTAATTTTCTGTGTGCCTCCGGAGACCGAATTTTTTTAAAAGGAGGAAAATATTGTGTTTGAGTATATAAAACGGGATATAAGGCTTATAAGAGAGCGTGACCCTGCTGTACACAGTACGTTGGAGATATTGTTGACGTATCCGAGTTTAACGGCGGTAAGGAGTTACAGAATAGCACACTGGTTTTATAAAAGGAAGATGTTTACGATAGCAAGAATGATTTCTCAGAGTTCACGACGTAAGACGGGAATAGAAATACATCCCGGTGCGGAGATAGGAAAGGGACTTTTCATAGACCACGGAATGGGTGTAGTAATAGGAGAAACTGCTGTAATAGGCGATAACTGCCTGTTGTATCAGGGAGTTACGTTAGGTGGTACAGGTAAGGATAAGGGGAAGCGTCACCCCACACTCGGACATAACGTACTCGTCGGAGCAGGTGCGAAAGTATTAGGACCTTTTAAAGTGGGAAACAATGTCAAGATAGCGGCGAATGCGGTAGTACTGAACGAGATACCGGATAATTGCACGGCGGTAGGCGTACCGGCAAGGATAGTAAAAAGAAACGGAAAGAAAATCTGTAAGGACGTTTGCAGTGAGATAGACCAGATACACATTCCTGACCCTGTATCGCAGGAGTTGTGCAGACTAAGTACGGAGATAGAGAAACTCAGGAAAGAAGTATCAGATATTAAAAAGTAAGTCTTTGATATACCGGTAATAACAAAAATATAAAGGAGTTTTTAAGAATGTCTGTATATTTTAATTTCGGACTTGAATATGTACGTTTTCGTGAATATCAGATTGAAAATATTGTAAACTATATGCAGAACGATTTGAATATGAATAAGGATGATATTTCAGTACCGCCGGAGAGGTTGACGATAAGTTACGGAGTAGCCGATAAAACCGGCAGAATAAGAGCATCTGTGCTTGAATGGAGCAGTTTTGAAAGTATGGTTTTCTTTGACGATACTACAGAATATAATAATATAGAAATAATAATATCAGTAGATACAAATTACTTCACCGCACGGGGTGTAAAGAGTCGGGAAACGGGTATGATATCAGAGATAGAGTTTCCGCACGGTTTACCGGATGACCGTTATTCATGGGACTGGTACGAACAGTTAGCGTATCAGGCGTGCGTACTGCTGACCGATAAAAGAAAACTTACAGAATTTGCATACAGGGAACATCAGAAAGATAATACTTTTAATCTTTTCGAGTATGAGAAGTCAAAACTTGCGGAATTTCAGAATATATAAAAAATAATATGATAAAGGAGTAATAAAGAGATGCAGTTATATAATTCGCTTACACATAAGAAAGAGGAGTTTATACCGAACATACAGGGCAAGACAAGTATTTACACCTGCGGACCTACTGTATACCATTACGCACACATAGGCAATCTGAGGACGTACATAATGGAAGATGTACTTGAAAAGTATCTGCGGTTTACAGGACTGGACGTTACAAGGGTAATGAACATAACTGACGTGGGACATCTTACGAGTGATGGCGACACCGGCGACGATAAAATGTTGAAAGGTGCGAAACGTGAACATAAAACAGTAATGGAGATAGCACAGTTTTATACGGACGCATTTTTCAGCGACTGTAAGAAACTTAATATAAAAACTCCTGATGTTGTAATACCGGCGACGTCGTATATAGAGGAGTTTATAAGGGTAATACAAGTGCTTATTGATAAGGGTTATGCATACGAATCAGGCGGAAATATATATTTTGATACGTCGAAGCTTGAAAAGTACTATGTATTCAACGATTTCAGGGAGGAAGATTTAGCAGTCGGAGTACGTGAGGGAGTAGAAGAAGATTCAAATAAGCGGAACAAGGCGGATTTTGTACTATGGTTTACGAAGTCAAAATTTGATTCACAGGAACTGAAATGGGAAAGTCCGTTTGGTACTGGTTACCCTGGATGGCATATAGAGTGCTCGTGCATAAGTATGAAGAATTTAGGGGAGTATCTGGATATACACTGCGGAGGCATAGACAACGCATTTCCGCATCATACGAACGAAATCGCACAGAGTGAGGCATATTTAGGTCACGAGTGGTGCAAGTACTGGT
This sequence comes from Ruminococcus sp., assembly GCA_029055625.1. Classification (GTDB taxonomy): domain Bacteria; phylum Bacillota; class Clostridia; order Oscillospirales; family Ruminococcaceae; genus Ruminococcus. The sequence goes on from JAIDCY010000010.1 coordinate 35,063, forward strand.
TTCACGTACACCATCTGAATACGAACAGCGGAAAAATGAGTAAATCAAAAGGTGAATTTCTTACGGTATCGCTACTGGAGGAAAAGGGATATAATCCGGTTGTATACAGATATTTCTGTCTTCAGTCGCATTACCGGAAATCGCTTGTATTCGACTGGGATAATCTTAATAATGCGGTTACGGCGTATAATAAGATAATCGAAAAGACAGCACTTTTTGTTAATGATAATTCCGGAGACATTGACAAATCGGAGTACGAAAGACTTATGAAAAATTTCACAGATGCCCTTGATAACGATTTGAATACGTCACTTGCGATAACGGCATTATATAACGTACTGAAAGCCGATACAAATTCCGTAACAAAAATTGAGTTAATCAAGGAATTTGATAAGGTGTTAGGTCTCGACATTATAGAAAACGCTATGAAAACAAATCAGGGTGAGGAGATACCGGCGGAAGTACTGGAATTGGTAGAGGAAAGAAAGTCCGCCCGTAAGGAAAAGAATTTCGCACTTGCCGACGAGATACGGAATAAAATAACCGCACTCGGCTATGAAGTCCGAGAGACAAGACAAGGTGTTGAAATCAGAAAAATATGAATCTTAGAAAAGCAAAACAAGAAGATATTGATATTGTTGCCGGAATTTACAAAAACGTTATAGGAGTTAACTATTCGCTTTGGACTGAAGACTATCCCACGTGTGAAAATGCCATGTGGGATTTCAGAAATGGAAATCTGTATATATTTGAGAATAACAATAAAATAATAGGTGCGTGTTCTGTTGAAACAGATAGCGTTTTTGAAAATAATGACTTCTGGAAAATAAATGACGGTACACAGTGTGAAATTTCAAGAATAGTTATTGCACCTGAATATCAGGGAAACGGTTATGCAAAAATAATGTTGAAAAAACTTATTGAAAAACTTGTTGAAAAGGGCTGTAAATCCGTGCATTTATTTGTAGTGAAAAGCAATATTCCGGCTTTGAAGACATATAAAAGTCTGAAATTTGATTTTGCCGGAGAGTGCAGTATGTTCGGACATGGATATTTTGCTATGGAGTACATTGCAGACAGGAAAGAGGGATAAAATGGCAAGAATATATCCGCTTTTCAGTTCCAGTAAAGGAAATTCCTACTTTATCGGGACTGAAAAGTGTGGAATACTTATAGATTGTGGAGTAAGTTTCCGACGACTTTCGACAGCACTTACTGCAAACAGGATACCAATAAAGGCGATACAGGGAGTATTCATAACTCACGAACACGGTGACCACGTAGCAGGTTTAAAAGTGCTTACCAATCAGACAGGCGTTACAGTATACGGTACGAAAAAAACTCTCCGGAAGTTATGCGACGAGGATAAAATTTCCCCGAAGTCGAAAGTAATAGATATGAAAAAAAATATAGCCTGCGGAGATATGGAAGTAAAAGCGTTCAGGGTATCGCACGATGCAGTAGAACCATGTGGTTACAGGGTACATACGGCGGACGGTAAATACTGTGCGGTATGTACGGATACAGGGGTAATAACTCCGGAGACGGAAAAGGCATTAAAAGGTTGTAAAATGGTAGTCCTGGAATCGAATTACGACGAGGAGATGTTAAGACAGGGAAACTATCCGTTTTATCTGAAACAGCGTATACTTTCGGAAACCGGTCACTTGTCTAATAATGCCTGCTCCGAACAGATAGGGAAACTGATTGAAAAAGGTACGACGCATATAGTTCTTGGACATCTCAGTCAGGAAAACAATACACCACAGACCGCATTTGCGACGGCACGGAAATATCTTGATAAAAAATATAAATTCAGTAAAGATTACATAATGGGAGTAGCACCTGTCGAGACGAACGGAGGAGCGGTTATTTTTTGATTACAATAAATCTGATAGTGATAGGAAAACTGAAAGAGGAGTACTTAAGGAAAGCGTGTGGGGAATACGTGAAAAGACTGTCACGTTACTGTAATTTTGAGATACACGAGCTTGACGAGTACAGATTAAGTGAAAAGCCGTCGGAGAAGGAAATAGATACGGCATTGAATAAAGAGGCGGTACAGATAAAGAAGCATCTGAAAGGTATGATAATACCGCTATGTATAGAGGGAAAACAGTTGACGAGTGTTAAATTTTCTGAAAAAATAGCATCTGCCGGAGTAGACGGATACAGTGCGGTGACGTTCATAATCGGGAGTTCGTACGGAATATCGCCGGAAATAAAGTCTATGGGAAATTTAAAACTTTCCATGTCAGAAATGACTTTTCCGCACCAGTTGGCGAGGGTCATGTTACTGGAGCAGGTTTACAGAGCGTTTCAGATTGCGGAGGGCGGAAAATATCATAAATAAGGAATACTTAATCAATAAGATACGAGAGGAGGAAAATATATGAATGAAGAATACTACAGGGCGGAAATAACGTTACTGAACAATGAAATATACAGACTTAACAGAAAGATTGCGGAAGAACATAAAAACAATATACCTGACAAAATGAATCCGTTTGACAATCCGACAGAATATCCTGATTTCAGCGGTGACTATTCCGATATAATGCCGGAACTTGATGCCCCTGAATGTAAGATACCGCTTGAACCCGAACTTGCTGAACGTCAGAAAATACGACGGTTTTATTCAGTCGGGGGGTGGTGTTTACTCGGACAGTTTTTTATGAGTAATCTTCTTACATACGCCATAGTATATATAATACGTATGATAATAGGTTCAATGAACGGCGGTACGGATTCGGAAATAATATTTACATATATAGAAAATTCTTCAATATTTGCCGGTATAACAATGTTAGCGTTTATCATATCGAACGTAGGATTTGCATTTATGGGAATGAAAATGGCACATATACCGAAAAATCAGCTGATACGGACAAGAAATTTCAGTTTCGGGAAAGCGGTACAGTATTGTATGATAGCATTTTTTCTGTGGGAACTGTCTGCGGTAATAGCGTGGGGGATAGATGATATTTTCGTACATTACGGCTATACTACCGACATAATGGATACTGACGGAATAGGGGTAACGGGTACGGGCTTTGCGATAATGACGGTTTATACGTGTATAATCGCACCGATTACGGAAGAAATATTTTTCCGGGGAATGTTGTTAAGGACTTTTTCACGTACAAATCAGCGATTTGCGATATTTGCGACAGCGTTTTTTTTCGGAATATCGCATCATAACATACCACAGTTTACACTTGCGTTCATAATGGGAATATTTCTTGCACACATAACACTGAAACATAATTCCATACTTCCGGCGGTAATCGTGCATATTTTTGTCAATACAGTATCTACACTGATTCCGTACATCGAGGAGCTGGCAGGATATATATACACGTCAATGCTTGTACTCGTAATAGCTCTGACAGGTTTTTTTATTTTGTATGTTTTCCGGGAGACTAACAAATTACCGGCAACAACTCCGGCACAGTCCAGACGAGGTATAGCGGTGGCGAAAAGTTCGGTTATGTTCATGATAGCGGTATCTGTACAGATAATATATACAATAATATTAATTATGTAATATAAAGGCGGTCAGTAAATAATTGACCGCCTTGTTATTCAATCCGGACGGTGATATATGACAGGTCTTAACTGTACTCCATTGAGAGCGGAGGAAATAGTTTCGGGAATCATAGAGAAATCCGCTACAAGTGAGGAGGGTTTATTAGTACAGTCATCCTGTAACATAGGGACAAAATAGTAATTTTTTCTGTTAAAGAGTTCGCCTATATTTTTTGCAGAACCGGAAAGCGAATCGTTAGAAGCAATCGCAAGGATTACCGGTTTACCACTCCGGAGATGAGACTTTACAGCCATAGTAACGGAAGTATCCGTAATGCTGTTGGCGAGTTTTGAGGCGGTATTTGACGTACACGGTGCTACCATAAGAATATCGGTCATATTTTTCGGTCCGATAGGTTCAGCATCAGTTATCGACATTATAACGTCTTTTCTGGTAATTTCTTCCAGCTTTTTGATATTCTGTTCTGCCGTACCGAATCGGGTGGACGTACCGGAAGCATTTTCCGACATTATCGGGATTATTTCCGCACCCATATTTTTGAGTATTTCTACCTGCTCGAAACATTTTCCGAAAGTACAGAACGAACCTGTCATAGCGAAGCCGATTTTAAGACCTCTTAAATTTTCGTACATTATGAAAAACTCCTTTCTCTGATAATTCCGGCGATAGTTTCGGCTATGAACTCTCCGGATGTAACAGGTGCGGTCTTACCTGGTATGCCTAAAGCCCATATTACTTTTTTTCCGAGTATCGTAGCAGATTTGAAATCTATTCCGCCTGGTTTAGATGCAAGGTCAATGAATAACGTGTCATCGCTGAAACGCTTCAGTAAATCCGTATTGAAAATCATTTCAGGTACGGTATTGAATACAAGTTTGTAATCAGTATCCATTTTATCGGTGAAAACGGGTCTTATGCCTGCCATACGTGCTTTTGCCGAACCTTTTTCATTGTGTACCGCAACCGTTATATTACTTCCAAATCCTTTCAGAATTTCTGCTAATGATGTTCCTATCCTGCCCATACCGACTATCAGGACTTCAAGACCGTTCAGCGTTACGGGCAGTTCATTCAGGGCTATTTCAACAGCACCTTCGGCGGTAGGTATCGCATTTTTAAGGCTTAAATCTTCGCATTTCATATAGTCGATTATTTTGTTATCCGGGAAAATATCGGATAATTTTTTATCATATTTTCCGACAAATACAACTCCGTCAGGTTTAAGAAGTTTCCGGATTGTATCGGGGTTTATTTCCGTATCACTGAACGGTGCGGAAATACTGCCGTTTTCGTCGAGAGGTGGGACGGGAAGTACTACAAAATCGTAAAAGCCGTTGGAATCGGTTACGGCTTGCTTGAGATTTGTTTTTTCAGGTATCGAACCGGCAGGAAATCCCATAACATAAGTATCGTATACCGCCGAAAGTTTTTCCGCACAATATATCTGACGCATATCGCCACCGGTGACAAGTATTCTTGTTTTATCTTTCATATAATTCTCCATTCTGCCGTATGTGACGGCTTACAGAAAAAAATTTTTCTGCTGTATTATATGAATTTCACGTATAATAATGTGCATAAAAAATTGAGCGTGTCCGCTCGGTAAGGGTGAACACGCTAAAGATATTTATATCCGGTTTTATCCTGCCAGCCGTCGCCGATAAATATCTGACAGATTTCTTCAAGTCTGCTGATTTTGGCGTTAAGTTTTTTCGATTCTCCGGAAAGTTTTTCGTTTTCTTCTTTTAAATTCTTAATCTGTTCTTTGAGAGATGCGATATTATCCGTCAGATTTTTTTTCCATTCTTTAATCTCGTCTGCGGTGACGGTCGGATTTTCTTTAATAATATCCTTGTCGGATTTTCCGTTTATGGATTCGACAGCGATTTTATTTTTAAAATCGTCCGTATATACCATGCCTTCAGGTTTTGGTTTGGTTTCAGGTTCGGAAGGTTTTTCAGGTTCTTTTTTCGGTGGGTCTTCAGGTTTCAATTTGTTAATAATCATGAAAAAAATTCCCATTATCAACAACCATATTACAAAATCACCCATTTTTGCGGATTACTTTTCAAGCGTACCGTGTGACAGCGATTTCAGATAAGCATTAATAAAGCCGTCAATATCGCCATCCATGACAGCCTGAATGTTGCCGTTCTCGAAACCTGTGCGGTGGTCTTTTGCGAGAGTATACGGCATAAATACATAAGACCGTATCTGCGAACCCCATGCAATTTCACGTTGTACGCCTTTGATGTCCTCTATTTTTTCGAGGTGTTCACGTTCCTTGATTTCGACGAGTTTAGAACGTAACATTTTCATTGCGTAATCTTTATTCTGATACTGACTTCTCTGTGTCTGACAAGATACCACTATTCCGGTCGGCTTATGAATGAGACGTACTGCGGAGCTGGTCTTGTTTACTTTCTGACCTCCTGCACCACTTGAACGGTAAACTTCCATTTCAATATCTTCTGGTCTGATGTCAACTTCTATTGAGTCGTCAATTTCCGGCATAACTTCGAGGGCGGCAAATGATGTATGACGTCTGCCGGAAGCGTCAAAAGGTGAGATACGCACAAGACGGTGTACGCCTGATTCAGATTTCATGTAACCGTATGCGTTATCGCCTTCAATCAGTATTGAAGCTGATTTCATACCGGCATCGTCACCGTCGAGATAATCCATAAGAGTTACTTTATAGTTATGACGTTCTGCCCAGTGATTGTACATTCTGTAAAGCATTTCCGCCCAGTCCTGAGCCTCTGTACCACCTGCTCCGGCGTGGAATGTAAGTATAGCATTTGAACTGTCGTATTCACCTGTAAGGAGTGTGGAAAGTTTTTCCTCTTCAAGTTTATTCTTGAACGCTTCGGAATCAGCTTTTATCTCCTCAACGGAACTGTCATCTTCCTCCTCAATCGAAAGTTCAATCAGCGTTATGAGGTCTTCGAGACTGTCATTGAGTTTGTTGAATTTTTCTATTTTTCTTTCGAGTGCCTTAGTCTCACGAAGTACTTTCTGTGAGTTTTCGAGGTCATCCCAGAAACCGTCCTTAGCAGTTTCCGCATTGAGTTCGGCAATACGTTCCTTTGCTTTCTGAATATTCAGAACGTCAGCAAGTTCCGTCATTTCTTTTCTGTAACCGGTCATTTCAACCCTTAAATCATCTAATATAATCATAAAAATATAACCTTTCTTTAAATTATTTTCCGTAAATACGTGACGCAATATCAACGGTCTGTTTCGCATCTTTCGCATAGAAATCGGCGTGAATCTGTTCCGCATAAGATGCAGTAAGTACCGCACCACCTACTACCGTTTTACAATCGGGATATTGTTTGTTTAAAAGTCTGATAGTTTCTTCCATAGCGGAAAGCGTTGTAGTCATAAGGGCAGACAGTCCCACGAGTTTCACCTGATATTTTATAGCGGTATCAACTATCAGTTGAGGGGGTACGTCTTTTCCTAAGTCTATCACCTCGAAGCCGTAACTGTCAAGCAGTACTTTTACTATATTTTTCCCTATATCGTGTATATCGCCCTTGACCGTCGCAAGTACTACCTTTCCTTTAGATACGCTTGCAACGTTATTTTTTGACAGCTTTTCTTTCAGTACTTCGAAACAAGCCTGTGCTGAACTTGCGGTTAAAATAAGTTGCGGAAGAAAAATCTGACCTTTTTCAAATTTTTCGCCGACAGAATCGAGTGCAGGTATGAGGAAATTATTTATAATGTCCATAGGGTCAGTAGTTTCCGCAAGTTCTTTTACCGCTTTCAGAGCCTCATTTTTCAGACCGTTTTCTACACTATACACCAAATCTGGCGAATTTTTTTCTGTACTATTATTTACCGGAACTTTCGGAGCAGGTGTATTATTTCCGTACACGCTTATAAAATCGGCGGAATTTCTGTCTATACCGGCGAGAAGTCTGTAAGCCCGTACCGCACCTATGATTGAATCCACATTAGGATTTATTATAGGCAAATCGAGACCGCTATGCAGTGCCATAGTAAGAAAAGTACGTGTAATGAGTTCACGGTTAGGAAGTCCGAAAGATATATTTGATACGCCTAAAACAGTTCTTAAACCTAACTCATTTTTCACACGGTTCAGGGCTTTAAGAGTTTCCATAACCGCATCCTGTTCAGCGGAGGCGGTAAGTGTCAGACAGTCTATGAAAACGTCTTCTTTCGGTATTCCGTAATCTGTCGCACGTTTAAGTATTTTTTCCGCTATCGCAAAACGTCCGTCAGCAGTTTTAGGTATGCCGTTTTTGTCGAGAGTAAGCCCTACTACTGACGCACCGTATTTTTTTACGAGTGGCAGAATTTTATCAAGTGATTCGTCTTCACCGTTTACCGAATTGACAATAGGTTTACCGTTATATATACGCAATCCGGCTTCCAGTACTTCGGGAATAGTGGAATCGAGTTGTAACGGCGTATCGCATACACTCTGTATAGCCTTTACGGTGGTAATCATCATTTCCTTTTCGTTGATGTCGGGAAGTCCTACATTTACGTCAAGAATTTCCGCACCGGCGTGTACCTGTTCTACTGCCTGACCTAAAATATAATCAATATCGTGATTTATCAGTGCTTCCTTGAAACGTTTTTTTCCGGTAGGGTTTATTCGTTCGCCTATAACTCGTGGCTGATTTATCGTAACACAGTTTACCGCAGAACACGCTACACTGATACGCTTTACAGGTCTTCTTATATTATCGACGGTTTCCAGTCTGTCAATCATTTTCCGGATATGTTCCGGAGTAGTACCGCAACAACCACCGAAAATTTTAACACCTGCTCCGGCAAGTCTGACGTTACTTTCTGCGAAGTCTTCAGGATTTACGTTGAAACGGTTCGTCACAGGGTCAGGAAGTCCGGCGTTTGCCTTTGCGATTACCGGTAACGACGTAAGCGAGCATATTTTATCAAGTACAGGGAAAAGTTCGTCAGCACCGAGTGAACAGTTTACGCCTATAGCATCCGCACCGAGACCCTCAAGTACCGCTACCATACATTCCGGCGATACTCCTGTAAAAGTACGCATATTTTCCTCAAAAGTCATAGTAACAAGTACGGGCTTGTCGGAATTTTCCTTGACGGCAAGCAATGCGGATTTAACTTCATATAAATCTGTCATGGTTTCAATGACTATCAAATCCGCCTCATTTCCGGCGATTACGATTTCTTTGTATACGTCATAAGCCTCTTCAAATGAAAGAGTTCCGGAGGGTTCGAGCATCTGACCTAATGACCCCATATCCAACGCAACAAGAGACTTACCATTTACCGCCTGTCTGGCATTGCGTATACCTGCTTTCACGACTTCCTCAACGCTGTATCCGGTATTTTCGAGTTTGAAACGGTTCGCCCCGAAAGTATTGGCGTACACTATATCAGAACCGGCTTCCGCATACATACGGTGAATTTTCATTATCGCTTCCGGATTGGTTATGTTAAGTAATTCCGGTACGTGTTCGGTCTGTATGCCGTGCGATTGTAACATAGTTCCCATAGCACCATCAAGAAAAACGAATTTCCTTTTAAGTAACGCACTGAATTTATCGGACATATTTAAGTCACCCCTTTCACTCGTTCCGGAAAGTACCGAGACAACGGAAATATTCCATATTTTCGGAAAGGTCATTCATTAACGCACGGACAGCAGGGTCATTAAGTCTGCCGTTGAAATCGAGATAGAACATAACGTCGAAACTGCCGTCACGGATAGGACGGTTTTCAATTCTGATAAGGTTCATGCCGTTTACGTAGAACTTAGTCAGCAGACGGTATAAACTTCCCTCCGTATGCGGAATCTGTATCATTATGGAAATTGTATCGGATGACGGCAATACTTGCAAATCACGTGAAATACATACAAATTGAGTGCGGTTTACGGAACAGTCTGCAATATCGGTAGCGATAATATCCAGTCCGAGACGTTCCGCACAGTCGACGGAACATATTGACGCTATTTTATCGTCATTGTTGCTGACCATTTCCGCAGATGTCGCCGTATTGCTGTATGGTGCGGTTTTAAGACCGTTTTCAGTAATAAAGGCGTTGCATTGTGCTAATGCCTGAGGGTGCGAGTATACGCATTGTATATCATTTATTGACGTACCTTTTCTTACCGCCAGACAGTGATTTATTTCAACGCATACCTGTTTTACTATATATACGCTGTACTTAGCCATTAAGTCGTAAGCACTGTCAATCATACCGGCGGTTGAATTTTTCAGCGGAATAACGCCGTAATCTATATCACCGGATTGAACCGCCTTGAAAACATCTTCAAAAGAGTTGTAGAAGATTGGTTTTTTATCGCCGAAAATCATTTTGACAGCTGTTTCCGAGTTCGCCCCGGAAGTCCCCTGACACCCTATTTTATCGGTACTTGCAAAATCGGGTGCATTAAAGGTATATTCTTCCGTATCGGGTAAAAGTTTTCTGTTCTGTAGAAGTTTGCTGATGTCCATAATTGTAGTGAACAGTGCGGATGTACCGTTTTCAAGAGCAGGGTCACCGGTGAGACGTTTTATACGGTCTATTACCTGTTTTTCACGTCCACCCTGAAATACAGGCATATTGTTATTTTTTTTATACTCCGCAACACCTTTACATAATTCCATACGTTCCATGAAAAGAGAAAGTATTTTTTCATCCGTAATATCAATGCTGTTACGTAATTCGTTTAAATCCATAATGTTATTACCTCCGGAAATTTCAAGATTTATCGCATACAATTCATTATAACAGATTTTTTTGTAAAAATCAATAAAAAATATTTAAATATATTGCAAAAAGTCGGGTCTGTATGGTATAATAATAAGGTATCGTGAGGGATATATACAAGTATACAGACTTTTTAAACTTAAAGGATAAAATAATGTGAAAAAAATAAGAATATTAGGCATTGACCCAGGATATGCGATAGTAGGTTACGGCGTACTCGATTACGACGGTGTGAAGTTCAAACCGGTAGCATACGGTGCGATAATTACGGAGGCAGGCACTGAATTTACGGAACGTCTGCGGATAATCAGCGAGGATATGGATTATATTTTTGACAAATTCAGACCCGATTGTATGGCGGTAGAAAAACTTTATTTCACTACCAATCAGAAAACCGCTATCGACGTAGCACAGGCGAGAGGAGTTATAATATTGTCCGCTTCTAAAAAAGGCGTACCGGTAGCGGAGTATACACCGTTACAGGTAAAAATGTCGGTTACAGGGTACGGAAAAGCTGAAAAACATCAGATGATGGAGATGACACGTAATCTTTTAGGACTTGCACGCATACCTAAGCCCGACGATACCGCCGACGCTCTGGCAGTAGCGATATGCCACGGTCATACGATACGGTGGGGATAATTTTGATACATAAAGGAAGTTTTTTTATGATATATAGTATTAAAGGTATACTTACGGTAAAAGATACAAATTTTGTAGTCATAGAGAGTAACGGAATCGGCTACGGTTGCCGGACTTCATATAATACCGTAAAACAACTTGGTGAAACCGGGAGCGAAGTTAAAGTATATACGCACATGACGGTCAGGGACGATAACATAGAACTTTATGGGTTTGCGACACAACAGGAATTAAATTGTTTCCGGTTGCTTATATCGGTATCAGGTGTCGGCGGAAAAGCCGGTACTTCCATATTATCCGATATAACACCGGAAAATTTTGCTTTTCTTATTGCTTCAGATGACAGTAAAGCGTTTACCCGAACTAAGGGTATCGGTACTAAAACCGCACAACGTATCATACTGGAGCTGAAAGATAAAATTTCAGCGGAATCTTTTAACGAAAACAGCGTATCCGTACCGGCAGGCGTTACAGATGTTTCAGGTTCTGCGGTATCGGAGGCTATGGAGGCGTTAATGGTACTCGGTTACTCGCAGGCGGAAATAGTACCATTTTTAAGAAAATGTGATACTACAGCGAGTACGCAGGAGATTATACGTGAAGTGCTCCGGCTTATGACGTCGAAAAGATAACGGAAAGGAGATATACAATTGATACAGACTGATGATATGGATTTTATCCCAAGGGTAGTGACACCGGAAAATACCGGATATGATAGCGATATTGAAATAACACTCCGTCCGCAGACTTTGCACGAGTATATCGGACAGGATAAGGTAAAAGAGAATCTCGCCATATATATACAAGCCACCAAGTTACGTGGCGAACCTCTTGACCACGTACTGTTATATGGTCCGCCGGGCCTGGGAAAAACTACACTTTCCGCAATAATAGCACATGAATTAGGCGTTAATATGCGTATAACTACAGGTCCGGCAATCGAAAAACCTGGTGATTTAGTATCACTTCTGACAAGTCTTTCAGATAATGACGTGCTTTTCATTGACGAGATACACAGACTGTCAAGAGCGGTCGAGGAAATATTATATCCTGCTCTCGAAGACAGGGTAATTGATATTATCATAGGAAAAGGTCCTTCCGCACGTTCAATCAGAATGGATTTGAAACCGTTCACACTGATAGGTGCTACTACACGTGCCGGGCAGTTATCCGCACCGTTGAGAGACCGTTTCGGAGTAATACAGCGTCTTGAACTGTATACTAAGGAGCAGTTGACGGATATAGTCCGCCGTAGTGCAATGATACTTGATATACCTTGTACCGCCGACGGAGCAGGCGAGATTGCAGGACGTTCACGAGGTACGCCACGTATCGCAAACAGACTGTTAAAGAGAGTAAGAGATTTTGCCGACGTTATGGGAAACGGTAAGATAGATAAGGATATAGCATCAATCGCATTGAACCGGCTTGAAGTAGACGAACTGGGTCTCGATAGTCTTGACCGTCGTATGCTGGAGATGATTATAAAGGGTTACGGTGGCGGACCTGTCGGACTTGAAACGCTTGCCTCTGCGATAGGTGAGGAAGCGGTTACGATTGAGGATGTATGCGAACCGTACCTTATGCAGTTAGGATTTCTCGGACGTACACCACGTGGAAGATGTGCGACGAAACTTGCATACGAACACCTCGGATTTACTTATCAGCCATGATTACGGAAAAAAATTACAGATACAATAAAGGTATCTATAAAAAATCATTTTATGGTAAAATGATAAACGGTCAGGGAATGGGATACGTTGCCGGAATGCGATACGGTATATGCAGTATGAGTTTCAACGGTTGCGAGGTTATAGCGGTACACAATGCACTTGTATATATGAAAAAAGCGTATCCAATACATGAGGTATCACGTTATATGGAGAGATTCCGTATGCTTGCCGGATTTTTCGGCTGTAATCCGCACAGAATAGGCGATACACTCCGGCATTACGGGATAAAGTATAAAAAATCACGTCATATAGGAAAATCGGAAGTTTTTATATTATCTTTCTGGACAGGTATGCCGTTTCTTTCTGCTATTCATACAGTTTTCTGTGTACGGAAAAATAACGTGATACAGATATATAACAGATACAATAACTATCCGGACGTGAGTTACTGTATGGGTAATATGCAGATTGCATATGATAAACAAATTATAGCCGTATATTCTATAAAAGGAGTATAGCGATATGGAAATTTTTAACGGTGGATTGAAAATAGATTCTTCAGACCATATTTCAGCGGAAAAAATCGGACGTACTGTAGCGTGTATATTTTCACCGAAAACCAATAAAAATCCGCTTGTTGTGGTGGGGCACGACGGCGGAGCATCTGCCGTAAGTATATATGATTCAGTGTGTCGGGGTATAAGTTCAGCCGGAGTTGTTGCGGAAAAGTCGGGAATCCTTATACCACCGGCTGTTTCATATCTTACGTGTACGCATAATGCCGGAGCAGGTATTATGATTACATCTGACGCAGACGGTAAATACTGTGAAATGCGACTTTATTCTGATAAGGGATTCAAAACCGGTCACGAGATACTGGAGGAGATAAAAAGAATCGTTACCGGTACGGCGGAAGAATTTTCAAGACGTATCAGAACCGGTAAAGGTGGTGTGGTAGTCTGTGAGAACGCCGTTGAAGAGTATATCGGATTTATAAAAAGAACAATCCGGAACAGTTTTGAGGGTATGAAAATAGCGGTAAGATGTCCGGATGGTAACGACGATATAGCGGTAAAAATTTTCCGTGAACTCGGTACGGAAGTACAGATTATGCCGGAAAATAATAATTATTTTACAGGTTCGGTGAGCTGTTGTTGTGGGTTTATATTCGGAAATCACTGTGAAAGCTGTACGGTGACTGACGAAAAAAATGTAACTCTCGATAATGACAGGCTTTCCGCTGTATTTGCAAAATTTTTTAAGGAAAATAATTTACTTAAAAATAATACGTTTGTAGTGACGTACAGGGCAGGATATGGATTTATGAGGTTTGCGGAGGAAAATGATATAACAGTTGTAACGGCTGGTTTCGACGAAAAAAGCGTCATAACGAAAATGATGACGGGGGGGTATAGTATCGGTACGGATAACATGGGACGGATTATTTTTCCCGAAGAATTGCCGACCGGTGACGGATTTATTACAGCGGTTAAATTGTTGTCAATAATGAAGAGTAAGAATATGCCGTTAAGTGAGATTGCGGACATGAAACATTATTCACAGGTTACGCTTGAAGTTGATATACCGCCGGAGTTTCGGGAGATATGGAAAAATGATTGTGTGATAACTGAACATATCGCAGATTATATACATCTTTTCGGTAACAGGGCGAAATTATCGGTACATGAAAACCCTGAAAAATCATCAATACGCATAACCGCCGAGGGTATGGATTACAACGACATTAACGAGGCTGTAGGGAGTATAGCCGGAAAAATAAGGGAAAGAATTGCCTGGAAGGAGAATTTATTATGAGAACTGCGGAAAACTGGAAAGATTACAGGATTATTGATACATCAGACGGTGAAAAACTTGAATTATGGGGAGGGATAAGCCTTGTGAGACCTGACCCACAGATAATATGGAAAACTGACAGAAACAATCCATTATGGGATAGTGCGGACGGTCATTATCACCGGTCAAATTCAGGTGGCGGACAGTGGAATTTCAGACGGAAGTTACCGGAAGTATGGAAAATAGGATATAAAAATCTGCGGTTCAACATAAAGCCGACAGGGTTCAAACATACCGGACTTTTTCCGGAGCAGGCGGTAAACTGGGATTTCATGGCGGAAAAAATACGTACCGCCGGACGTGAGATAAACGTACTTAATCTGTTTGCGTATACCGGTGGTGCAACTCTTGCGTGTGCGGATGCTGGAGCTTCCGTTTGTCATGTGGATGCTTCAAAAGGTATGGTACAGTGGGCGAGGGAAAACGCCGGAATATCGGGACTTTCCGGTAAACCGATACGTTGGATAGTAGACGACTGCGAAAAATTCATAGCCCGTGAAATACGTCGGGGAAGACGTTATGATGCCGTTATAATGGATCCTCCGAGTTATGGAAGAGGACCATCCGGTGAGATATGGAAACTTGAAAACTCAATATATGATTTAGTAAAATTATGTTCCGGTGTACTTTCGGATAATCCGTTATTTTTCCTGATAAACAGTTATACAACAGGTTTGTCGCCGTCGGTGATGGGATACATAGCCGGTACGGTACTGACGGAAAAATTCGGGGGTAGTATATCTTTTGACGAGATAGGACTTCCGGTAGAATCCACCGGAATGACTTTACCGTGTGGTTCAACGGCGATATGGCAGAGGTGATTTTATATGATAGAAAGTCTTATAGGAAAATTTATCGAAATATATAACATACAGGATAAATTTATAGGTAGTGGTACAGTCATTGAAGTTGACGATAAGTGGTTAAAAATGGACTGTATCACAAATGACGACTATTCTGTTACAAGAATTATTAAAATAGATATAATCGGGAGAATATCATATTGTGAGGAAGAATATTGAATTATTCCGGAAAGGGTATAAATGGATAACATCATTGAGATAAGAAACTTACATTTCCGCTATGATGCTGACGGTGAAAGTAATACGCCGGAAGTACTTAAGGGTATAAATCTTGACATAAAAAAAGGCGAATTTGTAGCAATATTAGGTCATAACGGTTCAGGGAAATCCACACTTGCGAAACATCTTAACGGCATACTCACTGCCACTTCCGGAACTGTCACGGTGGACGGTATAGACACTTCCGACGAATCTAAACTTTTTCAACTCCGCCAGCGTGCTGGTATGGTATTTCAGAATCCGGATAATCAGATTGTATCTTCTATAGTAGAAGAAGATGTAGCTTTTGCACTCGAAAATTTAGGCGTACCTTATCCGGAAATGCGGAAACGGGTTGACGACGCTTTAAAGACCGTAAATATGTACGATTACAGACTTCATTCACCTGCTCAGCTTTCCGGAGGGCAGAAACAAAGAGTAGCAATAGCCGGTATAATAGCAATGCGTCCGGAGTGCATCATACTTGACGAACCCACTGCCATGCTTGACCCACAAGGCAGAAAGGAAGTAATTTCAGCTATCCGGAAACTCAATCGGGAATACGGTATAACGATAATCCTGATAACTCACTATATGGACGAGGCTTCCGGTTGTGACCGTGTTGTGGTAATGGATAAGGGGCGTATTATACTGGATGACATACCTGTAAAAGTTTTCTCACAGGTGGAGCTTTTGCGGAAAATCGGTCTTGACGTACCACAGGTAACGGAATTGTGTTATAGTCTGAGGGGAGCAGGTCTTGACATCACACCGGAAATAATATCAGAAGAGGAATGCGTAAAGGCATTACTGAAATTATTTAACGAAAAGGAGTATTTATTATGAAAGTAAACAGAATTTTAGCAGGTATCATGGCAGTATGTGTAATGGGTACAGGCGTACCGTATTTTAACGCAGTAACGGAAAGCAAAACGGTAATAACTGCCGGTGCGGATTATGAAGACGGCTACGAGAAACCAAACTACACACAGGGGAAATATGAAGACACATTCATATACAGGAATTACGGTTCATATATCGAGGTTGCAAAATGTTATGAATACGAAAAAGAGGTTGTAATACCGGCGAAGATAGACGGCTTACCGGTAACGAGTATCGGAGACAGTGCGTTTCGTGATTGTAATGTTTTAACATCTGTAAAAATTCCGGACAGTGTAACAAGTATAGGAGAAACGGCATTCTGTGATTGCCGGAGTTTGACATCAATAGAAATTCCCGACGGTGTAACCAGTATCGGAGAATCTGCATTTTTTCAATGTGAAAGTCTGACAGCGATAAAAATTCCGGATAGCGTGAAAAGTATAGGAGATATGGCATTTTATGGTTGTAGTGGTTTAACATCAATGGAAATTCCCGACAAGGTAACCAGTATCGGAGAAGGATTATTTTTTAATTGTTACGGTCTTACATACGTAAAACTTCCAGCAGGTATAAAATCTGTTGACAGTTTATTTACGGGTTGTACAAGTCTTAAATCGGTAAAAATTCCGTACGGTGTAACCAGTATAGGAGACATGGCATTCTGGGGTTGCGAGGTTCTGGAATCGGTAGAACTTCCGGAGAGTATAACAAGTATCGGCTATAGTGCATTTGCCGGTTGTATGGGGCTGGAATCGATAGAAATTCCGGATAGTGTGGAAAGTATCGGAGCAGATGCATTTAATGCTTGTACTGGGTTGACGTCGATAAATATTCCGGACGGTGTAACAAATATTGAATCATTTGTATTCAGGGGTTGTAGTGGTCTTACGTCGATAAATATTCCAGATAGTGTGCAAAGTATCGGAGATTATGCATTTGATAGTTGCAGTGGTCTTACATCAATAAATATTCCCGACAGCGTAACAAGTATCGGAGACAGTGCATTTGTGAATTGTATTGGTCTTACGTCGATAAATATTCCCGACAGCGTAACAAGTATCGGAAACAATGCATTTGAAAGTTGTAGCGGTCTTGCATCAATAAAATTGTCAGATAGTTTAACAAGTATCGGAGACAGTGCATTTGTGAATTGTAATGGTCTTAAATCGATAGAACTTCCCGACAGTGTGGAAAGTATCGGAGCAGATGCGTTTAATGGTTGTAGCGGTCTTACATCAATAAATATTCCCGACAGTGTAACAAGTATCGGGGAAAGTGCATTCAGTGGATGTAGTGGGGTAAAATCGGTAGATATTCCCGATAGTGTAACATATATTGACTGGTATGCATTTTCCGGATGCAGTGGGTTGAAATCGGTAAAACTTTCCGGCAATTTAAAAAATATCGGCTACAGTGTGTTTGCAGGTTGTAGCGGTCTGGAAGCGGTGGAGATTCCCGAAAGCGTACAGAGTATCAGATTATATGCGTTTGATAAATGCGACAGTTTAAAGGAAATGACTTTTTTAAATCCCGATTGTGATATTTATGATTCCCCGGTTGCGATAAGCGAGACGGTAACAATTTACGGTTATGAAAATTCCACCGCCCATAAATACGCTGAAAAATACGGCAGAAATTTTGTAACACTGGGAAAAGCTCCGGAAAAAGAGGTCATAAAGGGCGATATGAACGGCGATAATAAAATAAGTATAGCCGATGCAGTAATTTTTCAGAAATATATTGTAGGTAAAAGGTATCTTACAAATGAACAGTTTAAAAATGCGGACATCAACGGTGACGGCTATGTAGATTCTTTCGATATGGTTCTGATGAGACGTATGATTATAGATAATAAGTAAAAAAGGAGTGATAAAATGGCAGTCCTGAAAACTGAAGAACTTACTTATATATACAGTCAGGGTACGCCGTTTGAAAAAGTTGCGGTAGACCGTGTAAACCTTGAAATAAACGAGGGCGAAATAATCGGAATAATGGGACATACAGGTTCAGGGAAGTCTACACTGATACAGCATTTCAACGGCTTACTGAAAGCGACATCGGGAAAGATATATCTTGACGGTAAAGACATATGGTCGGATAAATCGGAAATACGTTCGGTACGCTTCAGGGTAGGGTTAGTCTTTCAGTATCCGGAGTATCAGATTTTTGAGGAGACCGTATATAAAGATATAGCATTCGGGTGCAGGAATATGGGTCTCGACGATAAGGAAATAAAACGCCGTGTAACAGAAACCGCATACGATACAGGGCTTCCGGAGGAAATACTTAATAAGTCGCCGTTTGAACTGTCAGGCGGTCAGAAAAGACGGGTTGCAATAGCCGGAGTTATGGCAATGCATCCCCGTGTACTCATTCTTGACGAACCTTCCGCCGGTCTTGACCCTATGGGGCGTGACAGAATTTTCGACTGTATCAGAAACTATCACAGGAAGACCGGTAATACAATACTGATAGTATCGCACAGTATGGAGGATATAGCAAAATTTGCCGACAGAATACTTGTCATGAATAACGGCGGAGTGTTCTGTTTCGACAAAACGGAGAAAGTCTTTTCACGGGCGGAAGAAATTTCACGTATCGGGCTTGACGTACCGCAGATAACAAAAGTTTTTATGGAACTTAAAAAGCATGGTCTTGATTTTGACAGGGAAATATATACTGTCGAATATGCAAGGGAAGTAATAGTAAAAAAATTAAAAGAAAGGAGGATTATATGCTGAAAGATATTACAATAGGTCAGTATTTCCCGATAGACAGCGTTATACATCGGCTTGACCCCCGGTTTAAGATAGTCATTACGTTAATATTTATCGTGATGCTTTTTACCGGTGATTCCGTAATATGTATGGGTATAAGCACGGTATATACAATAATAGCGGTAATTCTTTCGAGGATAAAATTAAAAATGTTCGTGAAAAGTATCAGACCGCTGATGCCGTTTCTTATTATCACGGCTTTACTTAATCTGCTGTTCGTCAGCGACGGTGACGTATATTTTCACTGGAAATTTATTAAAATAACATCCGACGGCGTAAACGTCAGCGTATTTATGATAATCCGTATCGTACTTCTTATAGCAGGCAGTTCTCTGCTCACGTATACCACATCACCGATAACTCTGACAGATGCTGTCGAAAGACTTCTTATACCGTTGAAGAGGTTTAAATTTCCGGTACATGAACTTGCAATGATGATGTCGATTGCGTTACGGTTTATACCTACTCTGATTGAGGAAACGGACAAGATAATTTCCGCACAAAAGGCAAGAGGTGCGGAGATAGATACGGGAAGTCTGAAGAACAGGGCGAAAAATATGGTATCCATACTGATACCGCTTTTTGTATCAGCGTTCCGGCGTGCCGATGAACTCGCCACCGCTATGGAATGCAGATGTTATAACGGCGGAGAGGGAAGAACACGTCTGCGACAGTTGAAATCTGCTACAAGGGATTATATCGCACTTTCGGTAACAGTCATTTTTTTCGTATGCGTAATAATTTTAAATATATTTATTTGAGGTAAACAGACATGGAAGATAATAAAACTATCAGAAAAAGCGGTCTGAATAAAATAATTCAGATTATCGGAAATAACAGATTAATAAAATTTCTATACAACAAGGGAATATTATGTTTTCTGCTGTCATTTATGATACCTTCGGGGATAATGCTTTATGCGTTTTATTACATTAAAATACATCCGTTCGGTGACAGACAGATGTTAGTAGTAGACCTATGGCATCAGTACTATCCGTTTTTCCGGGTAGAGCGTGAAAAACTAATGAACGGCGATTCTTTTCTTTACTCGTGGCAGAACGGTATGGGTACTAATTTTCTTTCACTGATTTCTTACTATGCAAGCAGTCCGTTAAACTGGCTGTCGGTATTCTTCAGTGACGACAATGTAAGAGATGCTTTAACTTACATACTTATCGCAAAGATAGGTTTCAGCGGAGCATTTTTCAGTTGTTTTCTGCGATATACTTACAGACAGAAAAATTTTTCCGTGTGTATGTTTTCAACAATGTTTGCGTTGTGTAGTTATATGTTAGGTTATTACTGGAATGTAATGTGGTTTGATACAATAGCACTGTTTCCGCTTGTGATGACCGGTATAATCGCAATATGCCGTGAGGGTAAATGGAAACTGTTTACCGTATCGCTCGGACTGTCGTTAATATCGAGTTACTATATAGGATATTTTACGTGTATATTCTGCGTGTTCATGTTTGCCGGAGCAGGTATAATTGAACCGAAAGGAATAAAAGATTTTTTCATGAAATTGCTGATTATGATACGTTCTTCTGTACTGGGAATAGCGTTGTCGGCGTTTCTGATTTTACCGGCATACTTCGGGTTAAAACTCACACACAGTGCGGATAATTCTTTCCCGAAAGATACGGTATTCTACGAAAAATGGACGGATATTTTAAAAAATCTGTTATCATTCAGTGAACCGGTCAAAATTGAGGGACTTCCTAATTTTGCGTGTGGTATGTTAGCGATACTGCTTTTCGGAGTATTCATATTTTCAAACGGTATAAAGATACGTGAAAAAATATCGGTACTTGTAATGCTTGCGGTAATCGTGGTAAGCTGTAATCTGAACAAGTTAAATTATATATGGCACGGCTTCCACTTCACAAACCAGATACCGTATAGGTTTGCGTTTATATTCTGTGCGGTACTTATTGCGTCGGCGTTCAGGGCGTATGACGTAATAATGAAAAAAGGCATAACAATATATCAGTTTATACTTCTGATAGTCGCACCGACTGCGTTTTTCTATCTGCATTACTACGAGATACCGAAAAATTTCCCGATAAGTCCGACAAACAGGATAATTTTACTTATAGTTTCCGGTGTAACTCTCGCACTCGTGATACTTTCCGCCGTACTCAAAAACAGAAAATATAACATTATTTTCGTACCGGTTTATGCGGTAGCGTGGGGAATATTCTTCATGATGTACTCGGAATCCGAAAAACGTATAAATCTTGAAGATATTTTCGATACGGAAAAAACTGACTCTTTAATGGCATCGCTACTTGTGACTATCTTATATTTCATGATATTCGCACTTGTAAAGATAATAAATATAAAAAATCCTGCTCTGCGGAATACGGTTACCGGCGTGATGTTATCGTGCATACTTGGTTTTGAACTCGTTGTAAATTCCGTTATAGGAGTTCAGACCGTCAATACATCGAGTTATACAGGCTATCCGGATAAGAATACACAGGTACAGTCACTATTACACAGTATACGTCAGAACGACGACGAACTTTTCTACAGAACGGAAATGACTACTCCGTATACTCTTAATGACAGTGCATTGTACGGTTATTACGGATTATCACAGTTTTCTTCTTCAGCGAATGTTTCGGTAACACGTCTTATGCGGAGAATGGGTCTTTACGCCTCGGAAGCCGGTAACAGATACTATTACAGAATGTCCACACCTGTTGTAAATTCACTGTTTGGTATAAAGTACATAATTTCAAAAGGTGGGGTAATGCGTAGCGGTGAGATGTCGCACGAGATGTTGAAATCCGTTGACGGTTCATATTCGTATAAGAATAAATATCCGCTGTCGTTAGGTTACATGATGAACGAAGACATTCTTGAACTTGAAGACAAAAACGGTGCGAATCCGTTTGAATTTCAGAATACTGTAATGAAACTCGCTACAGGTGTACAGAATCCATGTTTTACCGCCCAGCCTGTCGCACTGGTAGACTATAATAATATGAACGTCAAGAAAAGCGGATACGGTAACTATTCTTTCACAAAGGATAATGAAAATCTTTCCGCAAGTTCTATCTACAGTTACGACGGCGTGGATGGTGCATATCTTTACGGATACGCTACAAATGGTGGTTGCGATAAGGTAACGGTAAAAGAGGAAGGAAGTATTATCGACAGCGATATTGAAATTGAAGATTACCCGATAGTGTTTCCTATGGGTAACGGTCAGGGTGGCACTACCGTTGACGTTGAAATATCGGCAAAAAAAGATAATAAATCAGGAAGTTATAATTTAATGGTATACGCTCTTAAACAGTCGGCATTTGAAGAGGCATACGAGAAACTCGCCGACGAACAGTTAAAAATAACATCTTTCCGTGATAATAAAATATCCGGTGAAATAGATGTCATTCAGGACGGTATATTATTTTTGTCAATGCCTTATGAAAAGGGCTGGACGGTATACGTTGACGGTGAAAAATCGGAAACTATGCCGGTACTCCACGCAATGACAGGTACAAGAGTATCCGCCGGACATCATACGATAACACTTAAATATGTGCCGGAAGGTTTTGTTACAGGCGTTACGGTATCCGGAAGTGCTGTACTGATTTTTATTGTAATAGCGTTTCTTGATTTAAGAAAAAAACGTCGCAGAAAAGAAGTACCGGATATTACCGCCGGAGTTATACAGGAATTTATTACAGAAAAAGAAGTTACCGGAAAGGAGATTGAAAAAAATGCGGAATCTGAAAGTAATGACGGCATACAGGGGGACGAATTACCACGGCTACCAGATACAGAACAATGCACTGACGATACAAGCGATACTTGAAAGATGCGTTTCAAAGGTACTGAATCAGAATGTAAGTATAACAGGCTGTTCACGTACCGACACCGGCGTACACGCTAACCGGTTCTGCTTTAACGTCCATACAGACAGTAAAATAAAGACGCTCGGATTTGTACGGGGTGTCAACGGTGAACTTCCGGACGATATATCAATTTTGTCATGCGAGGACGTACCGCCGGAATTTCACGCAAGATTTGACTGTAAGGGCAAGGAATATATTTATAAGATACATTGCAGTGAATCTAAAAATCCTTTCGCAACTGATCTGATGTTTCATTACAGGCGGAAATTAAATCTTGATGCTATGAAAAAAGCGTCCGCCTACTTTGTAGGTACTCATGACTTCTCAAGTTTTTGTGCAGACTGTACTAATATTTCCACAACCATACGCACTATTTATTCTCTTGAAATAGAAAATTATGTAGATACGGTGATAATACTTGTAAAAGGCGACGGTTTTCTGTATAATATGATTAGGATTATTGTAGGGACGCTCCTTGACGTAAGCGAGGGACGAATTTCACCCGACAGTATACCTGAAATCATATCGGCACATGACCGCCTCAGAGCAGGCAGAACAGCTATGGCACACGGTCTGTATCTGAACAGGGTTTTTTATGACGAAAAGGATTTATTTGTGTAGAAACAGAAGATTTTTTCAGAGAGGTGATAAATATTGTCGCTTTATGACGAAAATGATATTGTAGAAATCAAGAATCACGAAAACAGAAAGAAAAAAATCACAAAATTTTTAATATTTATTGTTATCGCCGGAATAGCAGGGGGTCTGTATTTCACAAAGGATATGTGGTA
Organism: Ruminococcus sp.; assembly: GCA_029055625.1. Classification (GTDB taxonomy): domain Bacteria; phylum Bacillota; class Clostridia; order Oscillospirales; family Ruminococcaceae; genus Ruminococcus. The sequence continues at coordinate 58,900 of JAIDCY010000010.1, forward strand.
TGATAAAATACGGGGTATCGGCAGGCAGTATAATACTATAATAAATACCGGTATTCTTGCGGAGGGTAATTTTCCGGTTGAAATGAACGGTGAATATAATTATCAGCTCCGGCAGACACAGAATAACTTTATTATTCTTAGCGATATACATATATTTTTTTATAATACTAACGGTAATCTGATACATCGCCGACAGCATACATATACTAATGCGATACTACAGGCGGAAAACGGTAAGGCACTGATATATGAAAACGGTGGTGATGATTTCTGTATAGAGGATGCGGACGGTATCATATATCAGAAAAATTTCAGTAATAATATAATGTTCGCCCGGATAAGTCACGAAGGTTATACGGCAGTTGTCACAACTTCTGAAAATTATGACTGTGAAATAATTGTATTCGATAATAAGGGAAATGTTATCTATGAAAGAAAATGTATGGAACACGTGAGCGATATAAGCTTCATAAATCAGAGCGGTGGGTGCGTAGTCAGCTATATGATGGCGGAAAACGGTTCACTCACAACGGCGGTACAGCAGATAGATTTTTCAGAAAGTCATGAAAAATGGACTTCTCCTGGTATAGATACCGCCGGTCTTGAGGTTTACGGCTACAGTGACGGTGCTTTTGTACTCGGTATAGATGCGTGCGGTTACGTAAACGGAAGCGGTCAGATAAGTTCTTATTATCGTTATGACGGTGATTTACAAGGCGGGTCAAGCGTTGACGGTATGTCAGCAGTAATAATAAATAATGATGACCGCCGGAAGTATGTAATGGCACTCTTTAACGGTAACAGTTCCGAACCCCTTATAATTGATTTGGGACAGGAAGCAGTTGACGTTACAGTATATGATAATCTTGCTTATGTTATGTGCAAGGAGGAGTTGAGAGCTTATGACTTTACCGGTGAAATGCGTTCAAAGGCATCAGTAAGCGATTCCTATTCCGGATTCGTGAGGAGTAAAGATTATATTTTCCTTAAAGGTTACAATAAAGTCGACAGAATAGATTACGAAAGCTGACAGATTAAGATTACTGAAAGGAGGTCAGAGCATATAAGTATATAAATACTTTATGTGAAATAAAATGAAAGAAGAACTCTGGTGGCTTTACGATATTATAGCACTGTCAGCGTTAATAGTAGGTTGCTGGATTTCCGGACGGAAAGGAATTTTCCGGAGTGCTATAGTACTGATAGGCGGTATAATCGGGATAACATTTGCTTTTCCGGTAAGCGAAAGTATCGGGAAAAACTTATACAAAACGTTAATACGTGACAACAACGTGAAAACTCTTGACAAGTCGCTTGGTGACGTTGAAATATCCGAATATCTCGGAAAAGCACTTGAAAATATGGGTTATAACGTTATAGTGAGTGATAAGAAGTTAAATGAAATTCTCGATTCCGACGGCGATATTGATACACAGATTTATAAATACCTGAATAATATTAACGGAAAAAAAGTTGATAATGAAAATAATTTCCGTGATAAGCTGTATGGTGCGTATGCGGAGACGTTAAGCGATATATTTTCCGGAGACATAAGCTTATATGCTATGAAAACCGCAGAAAACAAAATCCTTACCGGAAAGACGGATACGGGAAATCTGATAAAGATGATGCGTGATGGTAATAATCGTAAGGATGTAGCAGAAATAATCGCAGATAATTATATAAGTAACGCATATATTAAAATCATAAGACTGATTGCATTTGTGATACTATACGCATTTATACTGATTATCGGCATTCTCACCGCAAATTCACTTTCCGGCGGTATGCGTGACGTTGATGTGGGAACAGGTTCAAGAATCGGCGGTGGAGTATGCGGATTTTTTACAGCAGTTACGGTTATATTTATTCTGTCCGTAATCCTGAAGCTGTATGTAGTAATGGGAAGTAATCAGGAATTATTTTTTGATAACAATGCTATTGACAAAACGTATATTTTCGGGTATGCTTATAATATCGCAGATAAGTTGTAATTATATGCTTCATATTTCCGTATAATATCTTACGGAAAAATCAAAAACTATTAACAGGGGAGAAATGCATTATATGATAATGTGCAGTAAATGTAAGAAAATACCGGCGATTGTATTTATTAAATCTGAGCAGGCAAATGAAAAGTGGAAAGAAAAGTTTTGCTTTTCATGTGCCAAAGAACAGAATAATCCACAGGTTTGGAAACAACTTGAGGAAATGGTTAAATGGGGTATTATAGATAAAAGTATGCTCAATGATAAAAATTAATAAAAAGGAGAAATGCCTTATATGATGATGTGCAGTAAATGTAAGAAAAGACCGGCGGTAGTATTTATAACTTCCGTACAGGGAACGGAAAAAAAGAATGAAGGTCTGTGTCTTTCGTGTGCGAATGAAATGAAGATACCGCAGATTTCGGAGTACATGGACAGATTTAATATTACGCAGGACGAGATAGACCAGATTTCCGACCAGATGATGAGTATGCTTGACGGTGACAGCTTTGAAATGGGCGGTTCAGGACTTATGCCGGATTTCATTTCAAATATGTTCGGTATGAATAATGACGGAAAAAATAAGCCGTTCGGTGAGATTGAACGTAAAAATTCCGAAGAAAACAAACCTGAACGTGAAAAACGGGGACTTTTCGGTAACCGACGTGAAAAGAAACCGAAAGAACTTAAATTCCTTGGTACTTATTGTACGAATCTTTCAAAGAAAGCCTCCGACGGTGAACTTGATAATATTATAGGACGTGATAAGGAAATCGCAAGAGTTGTACAGATTCTTTCAAGACGTACCAAAAACAATCCGTGTCTTATCGGTGAACCGGGCGTAGGTAAGACTGCAATCGCCGAGGGTATCGCACAACGCATAAATGAGGGTAATGTACCGTTCAACCTCGCAGATAAAAAAGTTTATCTGCTTGACCTGACAGCACTTGTTGCCGGTACTCAGTTCCGGGGACAGTTTGAAAGCAGGGTGAAAGGACTTGTTGATGAGGTAAAGAAAGAGGGCAATATAATACTCTTTATAGACGAAGTTCATAATCTTGTAGGAGCAGGCGATTCTGAGGGTTCAATGAACGCCGCAAATATTCTTAAACCTGCTCTTTCGAGAGGTGAAATACAGGTTATCGGAGCGACTACTTTCAGCGAGTACAGAAAATATATTGAAAAAGATTCCGCACTTGAAAGACGTTTCCAGCCGGTGACTGTCGCCGAACCTACCGTTGAAGAAACTGTAGACGTACTTCTGGGCATAAAGAAATATTATGAAAACTATCACAGAGTGCATATATCGGATTATCTCGTAAGAGTGTGTGCGGTACTGTCGGAAAGGTATATAACAGACCGTTTTTTACCGGATAAGGCTATTGATTTACTGGATGAGGGTTGTGCGAGAGCTTGTATACGTTCACCCGAAATTGCGGAGTATGACAAGATTAAGAAAGAAATTGAAGTACTGGAAGGTATGGAAAAAAATATTTCCGAACAGACTGACCCCGATTATCAGGCACTCGCAGAGGTAAAAGGTAAACTTATACGCACTCGTGAAAAGGAATCAGAACTTAAGGAGAAAGCGGAAAGCGTACAGGTTGCGGAAGAGGACATTACAAAAGTAGTAGAGTTATGGACGGGTATTCCTGCCAGCAAGATTGCGGAGACGGAATTTCTTAAAATAGCACGTCTTGAAGGTGCATTAAAGAAACGTGTATTAGGTCAGGACGAAGCAGTAGAAACACTGTCGAAAGCGATAAAGCGTACACGTGTAAGACTGAATAAACGTCGCAGACCGGCATCATTTATATTCGTCGGACCTACCGGAGTAGGAAAAACAGAACTTGTAAAAGCACTTGCGGAAGAGATGTTCGATTCCACAGAACCGCTTATAAGGCTTGACATGACGGAGTATATGGAGAAGCACTCTGTAGCGAGAATGATTGGTTCGCCTCCCGGATATGTAGGTTATGACGAAGCAGGACAGCTTACGGAAAAAGTACGTCGCCGTCCATATTCCGTAATACTTTTCGACGAGATAGAAAAGGCACACCCTGACGTTATGAATATTCTGATGCAGATTCTCGACGAGGGAAAAGTTGACGACGCACACGGCAGAACTGTAAATTTTGAAAATACTATAATATGTATGACATCTAACGCCGGTTCAACAGATAAATCGGTAGGTGTGGGATTCAACAGGACGGAAAACGAAATTTCACGTGATAAAGCTATGAAAGGTCTGCGTGAGTTCCTGAGACCCGAATTTATCAGCCGTATTGATGAGGTAGTTGTATTCAGACAGCTTGACAAAAAAGATTTTGCAAGTATAGCCTCACTCATGCTTGACGAGATGATAGAACCTCTTGCAGAAAAGAACCTCAGTATCAGTTACAACAGTAAAGCACTTTCACTTATCGCTGAAAAGTCGTACGGTAAGCCATACGGTGCAAGGGATATACGCCGGGTAATCCGTCAGGAGATAGAAGACAAGATAGCGGAAATCATTATAGAAAACGTTTCGGGAATAAAGGGAATTGATGTTTCAGCAGACGGTGAGAATTTAACCGTCACGGAAAGAAAAAAAGGAGCAGGTGAAAATGAAGTTTAAAACATTGGCAGTATTTGCCGTAATGTGTCTTGGTATGTTTTCTTGCAGTGATAAATCAGAACCGGAAGTAAATTCAGGAATCGTAATGAATACGACGGAATACGACGGCGACACCATACATCTGCCGGACAGTAAAAATGCTATGGACGAAGTTTTCAAAGATGTTCCCGATATCGACGAAGGACCGGTGATAAGTGTAGGAAATACGACGGTAAAAGCCGGTGAGATTGCGGAAGTAAAGGTTTACCTTGAAGGTGCTGACCTTAACTGGAGTAACTGCGGAATACATCTGACTTATCCTGATGTTCTGGAATGTGTCTATCAGGAAGATGATGATATGTTTCTTAAGTATAAAGCCGGTGTGGCGTCGGAATTTAATACCGGTATAGTAGCTATGGAGTGGAAAAAAGAAAGTAATCCTCCGGCAGAACTTACGGAAAAGGGTATGGGGACAATGTTCTTTACCGTAATGTTCAGCGGTAATGACGGTCAGGACGGTGATATTCTGACGCTTTACCTCAAAGTACCGGAAGATGCGGAATCCGGTACTGTATATCCTGTAGGCTTCTACTATCGGGATACTGATATGTTCAGAAATACCGATAATAACGCTTCTTTTGAAAAATATGCTTTTGAACATATGAAACCAGGTACTATAACGATTGAATAAAAAAACGGACAGGAATTTTTTATTCCTGTCCTGCTTTTTTTACCGGATATTATTTAACGCCATATCTACTGCCTGCCGGTCGAACCCTATAACCATTGTATCGCCGATTACTGTCACCGGTAACGAGTTCTGACCGGTAAGCTGTCTGACGTGTCGGGAATTGGACGGTTCAAGAGCGTTTATTGTACGGAATTGTACGCCTTTTTTGTCCAGATAACGTCGCATACGTCTGCACCAGATACAGTTTTCTGAAGCATATACTTCAACCATTTCTTTACATCTCCTTCCTTTATTTCCTGTACGGTTTTCTGTAATAATATTATCGTACTTTTTATCCCTGATTATTCAGGAAATTTATTTATTTTTCTATTTTGCAGTCCGGATAGTAATGATTAAGAATTTCCCTCCATGATTTGCCATCTTTTGCCATAGCATTAGCACCGTGCTGGCTCATGCCGACACCATGTCCGAAACCTTTTGTTGTGATTACCACTGTGTCGCCGTCATAGGTTATATCGAAACTCGCTGACCTTAAACCCAGTATCTCCCGTATATCGTTACCACTTACCTTGAAATCTCCCACCATTGCGGATAGTACAGTTCCGGAATCAGATACCGTATTTATCGTTATCCATGTTGTAAAGTCTTCACCTAAACTTATTCCGGAAAATTTTTCGCATAAAATCTGTCTTAACTGTTCCTTTTCGTATTGTACTTCTTTCAGATATTCCGGTTCTGAAATATCGTAACTGCTGTCAACCGGGACGAGATATTCAATACTTGTCCCCCATGCATTTTCCGCACTTTCGGTTTTTCCTGATGACATTGAATGAAATGCGGATATAATAGGTTCGTCGTCATACGTTATTATGTATGGCAGTACCTCACTTACGGCATTATCTATTTTTTCGTAATATTCCGCAAAATTATCGCCGTAATATTCGAGTGCCTGATTTTTCGTGAAATATCCCTGATACTTGCTTGTATCGTTGGAAAAATCCGCACCGCACAGTTCGGGAGTAGGTGAATTACGTTCCATTATCCGCTGACGTTCTGCGTAAGTGTGTGCGGATACCGCCTGTGCCTTTAACGCTTCTTCCTCGAAAGTTGCAGGCATTTCCGCACAAACCGCCCCGACCACATACGTTTTTTCGTCAACTTCCATTACATCACCGGTTGAAACGTCCAGTACCTTATAAGGTTCTCCGGTATACGATACGGTTTCCGGTTTTTCTTTTTCCGTGACCGCTCCGACGTTGCCGGAAAAAATTACGGGTACTGCCGGAAGTATTACTATAGAAACTGTTAAAAAAATTAATCCTGAAAAATATCTTTTCATTTTCACTGTTACCTCACACTAAAGTATTTGACATAACGCTCCGTTTGGTGTATAATTATAGTATGGAAATTTTTTAAGGAGTGTTTGATATGCCAATAATTTCGGGTTTCAATATTAAAAATTTATGCAGTGAACTGGTAGAAAATTCCAGTATATCACCGTCACTGTATGACAAATATCACGTAAAGCGTGGACTGCGTAACAGTGACGGTACGGGAGTAGTTGCCGGTATCACGAACATTTGTAACGTACACGGTTACGTACTCAACGAGGGCGAAGTTGACCCTATCCCAGGTGAACTGATATACAGAGGTTATAACATCAATGACCTTGTGAACAGCGTTGAGGAAGAAAACCGTTTCGGATACGAAGAAACTGTTTTCCTGCTCCTTTTCGGACATCTCCCGACGGAAAAGGAACTTTCACAGTTCAATGCGTACATCTCTTTAAGACGTGATTTACCAAGCGGATTTGTTGAAGATATGATACTGAAAGCACCGTCAAAAAATATAATGAATAAGCTTTCACGTTCAGTACTTGCCTTATACTCGTATGATGACGAGTGCGAAAATAAAAGCCTCGAAACGGAAATGCGTACGGCTATCGGACTTATAGCGAAATTACCGGTAATAATGGCGGCAGCTTATCAGGTAAAAAGGCGGGTTTTCGATAATCAGAGCATGATTATGCACCCTATCAACTATGAGGAAAATACCGCACAATGTATACTGTCCCTTTTACGTCCGGACAGGCAGTACACCGATGACGAAGCGAAAATGTTAGACCGTCTTCTGATGTTACAGGCGGAACATGGTGGCGGTAACAACTCTACTTTTACGTGTCGTGTACTCACTTCTTCCGGTACTGACCCTTATTCCGCTTACTCTTCTGCGATAAGTGCGTTGAAAGGTTTCCGGCATGGTGGGGCGAACATACAGGTTATAAATATGCTGGATAATTTCAAGGCAAATATAAAGCACTGGAACGACGAAGGCGAAGTTGCCGATTATATGCGTAAGACTATCCGCAAGGAAACTAATGACGGTTCAGGGCTTATTTACGGTATGGGTCATGCGGTATATACTATCTCTGACCCCCGTGCAGTAATTCTCAAGAAAAAGGCGTTTGAACTCGCTGAAGGTAAGGAAATTGAAGCGGAATTCCGTTTACTCGAAACTATAGAACGTCTTACTCCGGAAATTTTTGCGGAAATGAAAGGTAATACAAAAGCTATGTGTGCGAACGTTGATATGTATTCCGGATTGGTTTACAGAATGTTAGGTATCCCTGACGAACTTTTCACACCACTTTTTGCAGTTGCGAGAATGGCAGGCTGGTCCGCACACCGTATGGAAGAAATTATTACCGGTAAAAGAATAATACGTCCGGCATACAAGGCTATCGCTAAGGGAAAAAATTACGTTAAATTATCAGAAAGGGCTTCCGCATACAAACAGGAAATATGAAAATTCTTGTATTATTTGTTATTCTTCCGGTACTGCTTACGGGTTGTGCGTTCAGTTCGAGTATTGATAATCTGATGTCACCGCCTAAACTGAGCGTCGAGCAGGAACAGATTTACAACGCCCTCACAGATGCTACAGGAACTTCAATAAGTCTGAAATATCCGAAGTCCGGAAAATATCTGTCGGCGTTCATAGTCGAGGATATCGACGGCGACAACGAATCTGAAGCGGTTGTTTTCTACGAAAAAAACAGTATCGCCCTTGAAGAAAATTCGTTGAGAATAAATATCCTTGACCGTTCAGATGGTAAATGGCGTTCTGTCTGCGATACTCCGGCGAAAGGTGCGGAAATAGAGAGGGTTATGATTTCAAAACTGGGTTCTAATGAACGGACTAACCTTATTATTGGAAGCAGTCTTATAAACCGTTCGGAAAAAAACGTCTCAATATACAACTACTCCGACGGTAACATTGAGGAAACTTTTTCTGAATCGTATTCTTTTATAGACGTTACAGACCTTGACGGCGATAATGAGAATGAATTTCTGTTACTATCCGGTGCAACCTCCGGCAGTACCGCAAGGGTGGAAACTTTCCGGCTGAAAGAAGATGGTCTGTATTACAGATACAGTTGCAATCTGAGCGGAAATTTTACGGAATTTGATAATATAAGTTACGGAAAAATCGACGACGAACACACCGGACTTTATATAGATGCCGTCACCGGTACCGGACTGATACAGACGGATATTGTATATATGGACAGTGCGAGTATCAGGAAAATTTTTTCTACCGCTGAAGAATCCGCATTTACTGTAAGACCTACCGGTTGCAACTCTTTCGACATCGACGGCGACGGTATACCGGAAATACCAGTACAGAAAATAGCGTCAGGATATGAAAACGTATCGGAAAGCGAACAGATTAAAATTACGGAATGGTTTTTTGTCGGAAAAAACAGTAGTCTTGAAAAGAAATATACTTCATACTATGATATAAACGACGGTTATATATTTGTATTTCCGGAAAAATGGGAAAATAACGTCACAATAAAACACGATTTCATAAATGACGAGATAGTTTTCTGTACCTATGATAACGGAAAATTCGGCAGGGAACTACTGCGTATATATTTTTCCGCAGATACGCCATCACTGGAGGACAGAATTTCCAACGGATATATGTTACTGCATACGAAAGGTGATTCCTCATATCTCGCCTACATACCGTTTCAGGATGGTAATAATGACGGTCTTTCCGTTACGGAGGGCGAAGTTGCAATAGGTTTCCGGTGCAGAGAGTAATTTATTAAAGGAGTTGAAATTTTTTTGAAACGTATACTAATATGCGAAGATGAGGCGACTATTCGTGAATTTGTCGTGATAAACCTACAGAGAGCAGGTTATGAGGTAGTAGATGTCGACTGTGGGGAATCCGCTTTGAAAACTTTTGAAATGGAACACGGTAATTTTGATATAGTCCTGCTTGATATTATGATGCCTGGTATCGACGGCTTCACGGTATGCAAAAAAATACGTGAAAAAAGTTCGACGGTAGGTATTATAATGCTTACCGCACGTACTCAGGAAATGGATAAGGTCAGCGGTCTTATGATTGGTGCGGACGATTACATTACAAAACCTTTTTCACCGTCGGAACTCACCGCAAGAGTTGACGCTATTTACAGACGTGTCTGTATGAGTTTCATTAAAAACGAAAAACAGTCCGTAATAGAATCCGGTCCTTTTTCGCTGAATCTCAAAAGCCGTACGGTAACGAAAAACGGAAAACAAATCGAACTTACACAGGTAGAATATCAGATACTCGAATTTTTCATGCATAATAAAAATACCGCTCTTGACCGTGCAAGCATACTCAATCACATATGGGGGGAAAGTTATTACGGTGACGACAAAATAGTTGACGTGAATATACGCAGAATCCGTATGAAAATTGAAGAAGAACCGTCAAGCCCGAAGTACATTATTACTATATGGGGATACGGTTACAAGTGGAATGATATTCAGTAATGGCGAAAAAAAGTATAACACGGCGGTGGGTAGTAAATAATTTAGGGGTTGTGGTACTGGTGATGTTCATGCTTGACCTCGCTTTCATATACTCGATACAGAATTATTTCTATAGTTCGGCGAGGCAGTATCTTGTATCAAAACTTAACGCCGTAACAAGCGTATTAAGTGTGTACTCGCAGGATAATGTAGCGAATTTTTCCGCTGAAATGCGTAATATGCTGGAAACTTTCAACGAAAAGGATAAAATAGAACTTATGGCGATAAACTCCAAGGGACGTGTAGTACTTACATCTTCCGGATTTTCGCCGGACGGTAATTTATTAATGCCGGATTATGAGCAGGCTATGGCATCAGGTGAGGGATATTACGTCGGAAAAATGCCGAGTGGTGAGAAAATTATGGCGGTATCCGTACCGGTAAACTCTTTCAGTAGCGAATACAGTTCCGTACGTATGGTCACCTCCCTGACAGATATTGACCTCAACATAAGAACAAGTGGTATCGCAATAACAATAGTATGCGTTGCGATTATACTTGTAGTGGTAATAACAGGTCTCTACTTTACTAACTCCATAGTCAGACCCATTCAGCAAATCAGTTCGATAGCCCGTAAAATTGCGGTCGGAGATTTTACCGTGAGAATCAACAATAACAACAGTAACGACGAAATCGGCGATTTATGCACCGCTATAAACAATATGGCTGATGAACTTCTGAATGCGGAGGGTATGAAAAATGAATTTATATCTTCCGTATCGCACGAATTACGTACACCTCTTACCGCTATAAAAGGCTGGGCGGAAACGCTTATGATTGACAATAACGCCAATCCGGAAACGGTTCATAAAGGTGTAAGGGTAATAGTAAACGAGACGGAAAGACTTTCGCAGATGGTGGAGGAATTGCTTGACTTCTCACGTATGCAGAACGGTCATTTTACGTTACAGAAAGAAAATATGGACATACTCGCAGAACTCGGTGATGCCGTATGGATGTACGGAGAAAAAGCACGTCGGGAAGATATGAAGATAATCTATAATGACCCGGAAATGTTACCGTTTGTGTACGGCGATAAGAACCGCATACGACAGGTTTTCATAAATATCATAGACAACGCCGTGAAATATTCATCTGCCGGTGATACGATTACTATAAACGCTTCCGAATCGGACGGAAAAATTATAGTCACGGTATCGGATACGGGTTGCGGTATAAAGGAGTCTGATTTGTCAAAAGTCAAGACAAAATTCTACAAGGCAAATCATACGAGACGTGGTTCAGGTATCGGGTTAGCGGTTGCGGACGAGATTATAACCATGCACAAGGGAACTATGGATATTTCAAGTGCCGGTGAAGGTATGGGGACAACGGTTAAAATTGTACTCCCGACTAAAACACAATAGGAGATATTTATTTTATGGGAAAAAATCAATCCAATGAGAAATTCAAGTCAAAAATAGGCGGTCAGGCTCTTATTGAGGGCATAATGATGTTAGGTCCGAATAAGGGGGCTATGGCTTGCCGACTGCCTGATGGTTCTGTTGACCTCGAAACGTGGGACGAAAACAACGGTAAAAATGCCCCGTGGTACAAGAAAACGCCACTTGTAAGAGGTTGCGTAAATTTTGTGGAATCAATGGTCAGGGGTTATAAGTACATGATGAAATCCGCTGAAAAACAGTTGACGGAAGAGGAAAAGGCGGAAGAAGAAAATTCCAATATATTCGATATAGTAATGTATATCGGAATGTTTATCGGTATAGTTCTCGCACTCGGACTTTTTACGTTTCTGCCGAAGTGGATAATCGGATTATTTGCAGGAATTGCAGAAAAAAGAATAATCCGCTCCATACTGGAGGGTATCGTAAAAATAGTAATATTCGTCGGATATATGGCACTTGTAAGCCTCATGAAAGATATACGCCGACAATATGAGTATCACGGAGCGGAACATAAGACTATAGCGTGTCACGAAGCGGAATTGCCCCTGACTGTCGAGAACGTCCGGAAACAGTCGAGATTTCATAAAAGATGCGGTACAAGTTTTATATTTATCGTACTTATAATAAGTATACTGGTTATGTGCCTTGTACCATTTACTGTAACATGGCAGAGGATAGTTGCATCACTGGTACTGTTACCGCTTATAGTGGGTATATCTTATGAGTGTATCAGGCTTGCCGGAAATCATGACAATATTTTTACAAAAATATTATCCGCACCCGGACTTGCTATGCAACGCATAACTACCCGTGAACCCGATGACAGTATGATTGAAATTGCTATAACCGCTCTGAAAGAATGTATTCCGGAAGATAAATCGGAGGATAAATGGTAAACAGTAAATTTTTCCGTGAATGCGTTTCGATTATGGCGGAAAACGGTATAGAATCGGCATATTTTGATACAAAGTGCATTTTTGAAGACTTTCCCGATGCTGACCGTGAAGAAATTCTTGATATGGTGAAAAAACGTTCTGCCGGATATCCTTTACAGTATATACTCGGTACGTGGGAATTTTACGGCTATAAAATGACCGTCAACGAAAACGTACTTATACCACGTCCGGAAACTGAATTACTTGTCGAGAATGTAGTAAATCTTTGCAGGAAAAATAATATCACCAATCCTGTTATAGCCGATTTGTGTTCCGGTAGCGGATGTATCGCAATAGCTATAAGTAAACAGATACCAGATTCAAAAGTATTTGCGGTAGAGATTTCTGAAAAGGCGGTAGACGTGATACGTAAAAATGCGGTACTCAATAACGCCGATATTACGGTAATATGTGCGGATGTACTTAAAAATGAAACTGCGGAAAAATTTTCCGGTATCGATATAATAGTATCAAATCCGCCGTATCTCACACCGTATGAAATGGATACCCTACAGAAAGAAGTCACTTTTGAACCGTTTACCGCTCTTTATGGTGGTACGGATGGTCTCGATTTCTACAGAAATATGATTCCTTTATGGAAAAAATCACTCAAAAACGGTGGCTGTATTATGTTTGAATTTGGTGACGGTCAACATGATGAGGTAGGAAAAATACTCGGACATAATAAATTTAATAATATAACATTTGGTCGTGACCTACAGAAAATTATCAGGTCTGTGACCGCTGAAAAACAGGAGGTTTTTTAATGGCTAAAAAAGAACTCGCTAAAAAAACACCGGTTGCACGCAATGCAACCAAGGACGACAAAAAACTCGCTCTTGAAAACGCACTGAAACAGATTGAAAAGAAATACGGAGCAGGTGCGATAATGAGGCTCGGACAGACGGAAACCCTTAACGTCGATGCTATCCCGACAGGTTCGATGCGTCTTGATATGGCACTCGGTATAGGTGGCGTACCTAAGGGACGTATAGTAGAAATCTACGGTCCGGAAAGTTCCGGTAAGACGACGGTGGCACTTTCGATAATCTCGCAGGCTCAGAAACTCGGCGGAGATGCCGCATTTATCGACGTCGAACACGCCCTTGACCCTAATTACGCTAAGGCACTCGGAGTAAATACAGATGATTTACTTGTATCTCAACCTGACAGCGGTGAGCAGGCTCTCGAAATTGCGGAGGCTCTCATACGTTCCGGTGCAATCGACGTTATCGTTATAGATTCCATAGCCGCTATGACTACCCGTGCGGAAATCGACGGCGATATGGGCGATTTACACGTCGGACAGCTTGCCCGTCTCATGTCGCAGGCTATGCGTAAACTGACAGGGGCTATATCAAAATCCAACTGTGTGGCAATCTTTATCAATCAGGTACGTGAGAAAATAGGCGTTATGTACGGTAATCCCGAAACTACCCCCGGCGGACGTGCTTTAAAATTCTACGCATCCGTACGTATCGAGGTACGCAAAGGTGAGGTAATCAAGAATAACGGCGAAATTATCGGAGCATCCACAAGATGTAAGGTAGTAAAGAACAAAGTCGCACCACCTTTTAAGGAAGCCACTTTTGATATGATGTACGGTCAGGGTATCTCACGTGTAGGCGAAGTTCTCGATATAGCGGTAGAATTTGACATCATCAAAAAAGGTGGTTCATGGTTCAGTTACGAAGAACAGAAACTCGGTCAGGGACGTGACAACGCAAAGGAATTACTTAAAAACAATCCGGAACTCATGAAAGAAATCGAGGATAAAATACTTGCACGTCTCGAAGAAATTAAAAATTCCGTAAATAATGATGATACATCCGAAGAGGCAACCGATAATATAGAAGAAATGATTGCGGATATGGAAGAAGATTTTGAAGAGTTCACACCTGCTGACGAATAATGAAAATAATTTCTGTAAAAGTTTATAAAGGTACTACTTTTGAGGTTGTGACGGATAACGACAAAAAAATATATCTGCACGCCGATATAGTAGCAGATTTCGGAGTTCGTGAGGGTCTCGAACTTTCACGACCCGAACTCCATAAGATAATTTACGCCTCGAATTTCCGCAGAGCCTATCAATATGCCCTTTACTGTCTCGATTACCGGGATTATTCCGCTAAGGAATTATCAGATAAACTTGTTAAAACATATAAGAATAAAGATTTATGCGATGCGGTAGTACGGAAACTGGAGGAATACGGCATTATCAATGATGTACGTTATGCGGAAAAATTAGCTTTCCGGTACGTCGACGGCAGAAAATATGGTTACCGACGTGCCAGACGTGAAATAATGCTGAAAGGTATCAGCGAATACATTGCGGAGGATGCTTTACAGATTTATACGGAAAATTTTTCCGGAAATCTTAATCATCTGATTAAAACAAAATACGTCCGTATGCTTGCGGATAAGGATGACAGGAAATCTATAGAAAAAGTAAAAAATTCACTAATAAGATACGGTTACAGTTACGAGGAAATAAACAATTCCATAAATGAATATCTTGATTGTCAGGAGGATTAATAATTATGCCGGTTAAAGTAGGAATGGTATCGTTAGGCTGTTCAAAAAATTTAGTTGATTCAGAACGTATGTTATATAAACTCAGAAGTCACGGTTATAAGCTGGTAACAGAACCGGGTTTATCTGATATTGCGGTTGTAAATACGTGCGGATTTATACAGTCTGCAAAAGAGGAGGCTATCGAGACTATACTCGAACTGGCTAAACTCAAAGAAGAGGGAACTATCAAAAAAATTGTCATAACGGGCTGTCTCACGGAGCGTTACAAGGAAGAAACCGCCGAACTGTTTCCGGAAGCAGATGCTGTGATAGGAATCGGCAACAACAAGGATATTGTAGACGTTTTAGACCATGTGATGAAAGGTGAAAGGTATATTAATTTTGCCCCGAAACTCGACGCAGAACTTACAGGGGAAAGAATCATTTCAACGCTACCGTTTTTTGCTTATCTCAAAGTAGCGGAAGGCTGTTCTAACTGCTGTACATATTGTGCGATACCACAAATCAGGGGAAAATTCCGTAGTATACCTATGGAAGACGTTGTAAAGGAAGCGGAATGGTTAGCGGAAAACGGTGTGACGGAATTAATAGTAATCGCACAGGATACATCAAGATACGGTGAAGACCTTTACGGAGAATCCAGGTTACCGGAACTTCTCCGCCGACTGTGCAAGATTGACGGCATTCACTGGATACGTACATTATACTGCTATCCGGAAAGAATTACCGACGAATTGCTTGATACTATCGCAGGCGAGGAAAAACTTGTGAAATATCTTGAAATTCCTATACAACACTGCAACGGTGAAATCCTCGATAAAATGAACCGCTGGGGAAATCGTGAAAGTCTCGGAAATCTTTTCGCACATATAAGAAACAAGATTCCGGATGTTATTCTGCGTACCACTCTGATTACCGGTTTTCCGGGAGAAACGGAAGAACAGTTTACGGAATTATCCGAATTTGTACAGGAAGTGCGTTTTGACAGGCTGGGATGTTTTGCTTACTCACAGGAAGAGGGTACGAAAGCATCTGAATTTGAAAATCAGATTGACGAAGAGGTTAAAAACCGCCGTGCAGATGTGATAATGGAACAGCAGATGTTAATAAGTGCGGAAAATAATAAGAAACTCATTGACAAAGTTTTTGAAGTGGTTGTTGAGGGTTTTGACCGTCTCGCTGAATGCTGGTTCGGACGTTCTGCAATGGATGCACCTGATATTGACGGTAAAATTTTCTTTACCTCCGAAAAATCACTTTCGGCAGGTGAATATGTGAATGTCAGGATTACGGATACACTTGATTACGACCTAATCGGCGAGGTGATAAGTCAATGAATCTTCCTAACAGGCTTACTTTGCTTAGGGTTTTTCTGATACCGTTTTTTCTGCTTTTCATGTACTGGAAAGTACCGTTTCACTATCTGATAGCATTAATAATTTTCGCCGGAGCTTCAGTAACTGATGCTCTCGACGGTAAAATAGCGAGAAAACACAATCTCGTTACAAATTTCGGAAAATTTTTAGACCCTCTCGCAGACAAGGTACTTGTAATATCCGCCCTGACCGTTTTTGTAGAGATACCGGAAATAGATATGGGAGCGATACCACTGATAATAATAAGTGCAAGGGAGTTTATGGTTTCCGGATTAAGACTTCTTGTGGCGGATAGTGGAATAGTAGTACCGGCTGGAATATGGGGTAAACTCAAGACGGCGTTTACTATGGTATCAATAGTATTTTCGCTGATATGGCTGAGTGTATGTAATGATTTTGATTTCATTATTTCTCCCGGTTTAAAAAATGCAGTGGATAGTATTGTAATACCGGTTCTGATATGGATTTCAACGGTGCTGACTGTTATTTCAGGTGGTGTATATCTTAAAGGTTACTGGTATCTTATAGATTCCGACAAGTAAAGGAGGGTTTAAATGAAACACTGTGCAGGACATATAAAATATCTTATTGCGATAAAAGAACTGTCGGAAGTTGACGAGTATGTAAAAAGTGTGAATATCGCCCGGCATTTAGGGGTATCACGTCCGAGTGTAAGCAAGATGTTGAGATGTATGGCAAACTGCGGACTTGTCTATGAAGATTTCTGTAACAGCGTTGTGCTTACCGCAGAGGGTGAAAAGGCGGTCAGGGAAATATTTTCAAGTTTCAATGAAGTATATATGTTTTTTCATAATTTTCTTAAACTTCCGCAGGAAGAGGCACACGCACACGCCGTAAGATTTGTTACGGAGTTTCCGCATACAACGTGTGAGAATCTGAAAGGAATTGTAAAAAGAACTCTTAAAAAAAAAGAGTTATGAATAAAAAGTGATGATTTTTTTTTAAAAACCGGATTTTTTCCGGTTTATTTTTTTGCGTCCGGCGTGTGAGATTTTCCGCTGTAAACAGGTACGCAAAGAATATTTGCATTAGATGTAAAAGGTTTGTTGCTTTACTTTTTACGGCTTCCGGTATATAATAATCACGTAAAAAGGAGGTGAATTTCAATGAACATAGGAAAAGCGATAAAAAAGATACGTACAGAAAACGGTATGTCACAGGAAGATTTTTCACAGATTTTTTACGTTACACGTCAGACGGTATCGAACTGGGAAAACGGTAAAAGCTATCCGGATTTGAATACAATCGTAAAAATAAGTGACCGTTTCGGCGTATCGCTTGACAGACTATTAAGGGAGGATTTGGATATGATTAATGATATTTCCGAAAAAACAGCATCAGGCATAAAATGGAACAGGTTAAGACGTACAGTATTTACAGTTATTTCTGTAATCGTTATATTTTTACTGATAACTCTTACAGTATATGGTATTATATGGATATCACGGAAAAACAGTCTTGAAAAAAATTTCAGTCAGAACGTTTATTCACTCGGATTTGCGGAAAGTCCGGAGCGTTACTACATACTACAGCAAAATGATGAAACGTATGTACTGCCACATCAGGAAATGCCGTCTTTCTGGGATTTTTCAACAGATTTCCATGCGAAATATTTAGACTGCCGGTTCAGTACGGAACAGTATGATTTCAATATCAGGATTTCCGGCGATATGTATTCTCTCGATATTACCGACAACACTTCACAACAGATTTATTATCTGCGTCTCGATAGTTCCGGTAATATCACACCTGCTCCGGCTTACGATTCCGATTTACCCGGTTTTAAGGAAAAATATTCCGCTGAAATATCACAGGTTTTACAGAACGGCATCTATATATATAATACTGCATACGGAAAAAGGACGGTTTAAAACCGTCCTTGAAATTTTACATATCGTTTCTGTTTTCGAGTGCCTTATATAACGTCACTTCGTCGGCGTATTCGAGATTAGCACCAACCGGTAAGCCGAAAGCAAGCCTTGTTACCTTCACACCTAACGGTTTTAACAATCCGGCTATATACATAGCAGTGGTATCACCTTCAACAGTCGGATTTGTTGCCATTATTACCTCTTTTATTTTACCCTCCGAAATTCTTTTTATGAGTTCTTTTATGTGTATCTTTTCAGGTGTCATGTTATCCAGTGGTGATATAAGCCCGTGCAGTACGTGATACACACCGTGATACTCTCTTGTACGCTCAAAAGCGGTTACATCTCTCGGAGCTTCCACAACACATATTATATTTTTGTCCCGTTTTTCTGAAGAGCATATCGGGCATATTTCACGCTCCGTCAGATTCATGCAGTTTTTGCATCTGTGTACGTTTTTTTTCGCACTTACAAGAGCATCGGCAAAATCTTCAACATCTTTTTCCGACATTGACATAACATAATATGCTAATCTCTGGGCGGTTTTCATACCGATTCCGGGGAGTGATGCGAATTTTTCCGCAAGTATCACGAGTGGTAAAGCATTATGGTCAGCCATCAGAAAAGACCGGGTATTGAAACACCGCCGGTAATCTTGCTCATTTCCGCCTCGGTAGTTGTTTCAACGTTGTTTACCGCCTCATTTACAGCACTGATTATCAGGTCCTGTAACATATCTATATCTTCAGGGTCTACCACTTCCGGACTGATATTAAGTGATTTGATAGTTTTTTTGCCGGTGATTACGACTTCAACCGCTCCGCCACCTACTACAGCGGAAAATTCCCTTTCCTCGATGTCTTCCTGTAATATAGTTATCTGGTCCTGCATCTTCTGAGCCTGTTTGATCATCTGATTCATGTTCTGGGCGTTTCCGCCGGTATTTTTCGGTATTCTTGCTTTCATTTCTTTAACTCCTTTTGATTAAAAATTTTTTCTTACTGGTTATCATCTATAACCATTTCAATGTCTGAATCCTTTGCCTGGTTCAGAAAAATTTCCGCATTGTTTTTTTGTTGTTCTGATGTAATATTTGATATTTTTATAGTGTATTGCTCACCGCTGATTTTATATACAGCCTGTGAAATGACCGTATCATATTCTTCATTGTTTTTCTTGAAAAACCCCTTGAAAAATTCGTTGCCGGACTCTATAAACAGTACGTTTCCGGAGAGAAAAGCGGTTAAGCCTTTAAGAGGACCTGCGAAGTCAGGTCGGACTTTCATTATTTCTTCTATAACCTCGTTCCATTGTAAAAACGGTATCTTGTTTTCCGGTTTCGAAGCTTTCATATTTACGTTTGCAACTGGTTTGTTACTGAGAACAGGGCTTACAGCGGTAAGGTTTTCCTTTTGAGCAGGTCTGACAGATGCGACATTCCTGGCAGATATGGCATTCAATTTATTCTCCAACTGTTTCATTCTATCATAAATTTCAGAATTGTCAATAGTTTCGGGAGAATTATTTTTATTTCCGCATAATTTTATAAGATTCATTTCAAATTCCACACGCCGGTTCATTACTTTTGACATATTTTCACGGCATTTCTGTAATACGGAAAGCTGATAAATAATTTCATCAGTTGCGGATTTTCCGGCAAGAGATTTAAGTTTATCGAGTTCTTCGGGCATACATACTATAAGACTTTCCGCAGTCTGAGGGGATACCTGTATCAACATAATGTTTCTTAACTGTGTTATAAGTTCCTCGCACAGACGGGTGAGGTCTTTTGACATATCATAGAGATTATCGGTTACTGTAAGAGCTTTTACGGTATTTTTTTCCGATATTGCTTCAAGAATTTCGTATAAATAATCACGTCCGGCGATACCGGCGATATTTGAAACAGTTTCCGCATTTATAACATCCGCACATACTGAACACTGATCGAGAAGTGACACGGCATCACGCATACCACCATCTGCGAGTTTTGCGATAAGAAAAGCACCGTCTTTTGTAAGATTTAATTTTTCCTGCCCGGCGATGTATAACAGGCGTTCGGCAATGTCCTGAGGTTTTATACGTCGGAAATCGTATCGCTGACAGCGTGAGGCGATAGTTGCGGGAACTTTGTGAATTTCAGTAGTTGCCAGTATAAACATCACGTAAGCCGGTGGTTCTTCAATTATCTTCAGAAGGGCGTTGAATGCATTCGTCGATAACATATGAACCTCATCTATAATATATATCTTATATGAACATCTTTCCGGAGTATATACCGTACCGTCCCGGAGGTCTCGTATATCGTCGACGCCATTATTTGAAGCGGCATCAATTTCTATAATGTCGGTCAGAGAAGTATCATCAGTATCACGGCATATATCGCATACAAGACAAGGGTTACCGTTTTTCTGATTCGGACAGTTCACAGCTTTTGCGAGTATTCTCGCACAAGTGGTTTTACCTGTACCACGTGAACCGGTAAAAAGATAAGCGTGTGCTGTTTTGCCACCCGTAATCTGATTTTTAAGGGTATCTGTTATATGTTTCTGTGATATTACGTCATCAAATGTCATCGGTCTCCATTTGCGGTAAAGAGCTTTATACAAACCGTACACACTTCCTTTCTTTTACAAAAAATTCCGGAGCATAGATGTGCAGGCTTACTGCGGCACACAACACAATCCGCTTAATGCTGCTCGGTCTCCCGCCTGACATGGTTCACGGGGTCTTGTTGCACAGGGCCCACACATCTATAATCCGGAACAATTTCCTGAATCAAAGTAACTGAAATACTCTGAATGATATTATATCACAGAATTACGGATTTGTCAAGAGTTATTTGATAATTTTTCAGATTAAAATTTAAAATTATATATTTTCCCCTGAATCTTTCCGCCGGTAAAGTTTATATTGACATATGGTGGATAATGTGGTATAATTGTATAAATAAAAACAGAAAGGGTTATAAAAAAATGGATAAACCGGAAATTTTATATATGGTAGTACCGTGTTATAACGAGCAGGAAGTATTACACGAAACCGCAAAGCAGTTAAAGGAAAAGTATACCGCACTGATAAAGCAGAAACTTATTTCCGCAAAGAGCAGGGTAGTATTTGTAAACGACGGTTCAAAGGATACGACGTGGCAGATAATACAGGAACTGCACGCAGAGAGTCCGGAATTTTTTTCTGGTATCAATCTCGCACATAACAGCGGACATCAGAACGCCGTACTTGCCGGACTTATGACTGTCAAGGATATATGCGATATGGCAATCACTATGGATGCCGATTTACAGGACGATATAAATACTATAGATGCTATGGTAAAGGAATATTATAACGGAAATCAGGTTGTTTACGGCGTACGGAGTGCGAGGAAAACGGATACATTTTTCAAGAGGTTCACGGCGGAGAGTTTTTATAAGTTCATGAAGGTAATGGGTGCGGATGTCGTATATAATCATGCAGATTTCCGGCTTATGAGCAGGCGTGTATTACAGGAACTCGCAAATTTCCGGGAAGTAAACCTGTTTCTGCGTGGTATGATTCCGACGATAGGATTCAAAAGTTGCAACGTATATTATGAACGTCATGAACGTTTCGCCGGTGAAAGCAAGTACCCTCTGAAAAAAATGCTTGCGTTTGCGATAAACGGTATAACATCATTCAGTACAAAACCCCTTAAAATGATAACGTCATTAGGCTTTATAATGTTCGTGATAAGTATAGTGGCGTTCATATGGAGTTTCATTGTAAAGGTTGCGAAATTATCAATAGACGGTTGGTCAAGTACGATGTGTTCGATATGGCTGATAGGCGGATTACAGCTTCTTTGCCTCGGAATAATCGGTGAGTACGTCGGCAAGATATACGCAGAAGTTAAACAGAGACCACGTTTCATAGTGGCGGATTTCATAAACAAGGAAGAAAATTAACACACGATACGCAAAAAATACCGGACATATAAAAGATGTCCGGTTTTATATTCAGTCTGCGGAAGTTCTTTTTTTGCTTTTGTTGTATTTGGATTTCTGACCGAAGTTAAGGGATATTGTAAGAATTTTGTCGGAGTTGAAAAGTTTAAGTGCAAAGAACATACATATTGCGAATACGATTAACTGATATACAATGCCTATATAGAACATCGTCATATTTCCGAAAATAATATTTGATATTCCGGAAAATGTATGTGTGAACGGTATCGCATAGACGAGTATTTTTAATGCAGTCGGGAGGGTGTTGATGTCGGTAAGCATTGAAATCATGTACGGAATCATGGCAAGCATGACTATCGGCATTATCACCATCTGTGAAGATTTCGTATCATTTACCAATGCACCAAGCATTATAGATACGGAAAGGCATATCATGACTGTCAGGAACAGCTGTAACCCTACGAGTACGTAATCTCCTACAGACAGCGAAAGTCCTAACTGTTTTATAGCCTCATCTGCGGAAAGAAGATTACCTGTCATATCGGTGATTATATCCTCACTCTGTCCGGTGGCATTTTTTATAAATCCCGAAAATCCTAACATATACACACCAGCGTTAATCAGTGCGACTACCGCCGCCGCTAACATTTTAGCGGTTATGATAGAGGAACGCTTTACCGGTGCGGACAGGAGAGTTTCAAGGGTTTTGTCGAGTTTTTCGTTTGAAATCGAACTGATAAGGGATTGAGAGGTCATCATGATAAGTACGAATACTATGATAGGCAGTAACATATTCTGCATAGTAATTTTGTTAACTATCGCCTCAGGTGAGACATGGGCGGATTTATCAGCAACTACCGTATTTTCGTTAAGTACTATCGGGTTTTCCATAAGTTCGAAGTCTTCCGGAGATATACCATAATCCGTTGCTATTTTGTTAGCTATGATATTATTAATAATAGTCAACGCACCGGCAGAACCTGTTGAAATGTTCGACATCGCAGAAGCGGAAGTCATACGGGAAGCGGTAATAATTTCCGGTTTCTGACCGTTTTCTATGGTATCGGTGAAACCTTCCGGAATAATTACGATATTTTTAATATCGTTTTCTTCGAGAATGGAAGCGTAATCATCACCGGAAACTTCAAACTCCGTCACTTCCGCACCGGAATTTTTAAGAGTTTCTATAAGACTTTTCGTAAAGTCCGTATTATCAAGGTCACTTATGCTTATTTTAGGGTTGGTACTTTCTTCAATTGCGTCATCTATTGCAACTTTGCTTACAGTACCGGTCATGTATAGTACGGCGAGTATTACGACAAGTCCTAAAATCATCTGGGCGTTTATAAGTTCTTTTAGTTCTTTCTGTAAAAGGTTAATGAATTTCATTGTCAAGCACCACCCTTTCAAAGACTTCTTCGAGATTTTCCGCATTGTAACGCCTTTTGAGTTCCGCACCCGTACCGGTAACCATGAGATGACCTTTTGCGATAATACCGACACGGTCGGAAACAAATTCTATTTCAAGCATATTATGCGACGACAGCAGAAATGACATACCGTCTTCACGGGCGAGTTTTTTTATCATTTTCCGGATTTCTATTGCGTTGAGTACGTCGAGACCGCTTGTAGGTTCGTCAAGAATCGCAAGTTTCGGACGTGTCATTACCGCACGTGAGAGAAGAAGTTTTCTTATCATACCACGGCTATAACTACCGATTTTGTCGTTTAACCTGTCACCGAGACCACATATATTTTTCGCACGGTTTACGCAGTCTATAATCTGTTTCGGGTCGGTATAGAAAAGACCAGCCATAAATTTCAGATAATTTATACCGGTCATATTCTTGTAAGCACCGGCTTCGTCGGGGAGGTACGTTATACATTCACGTACTTTTTCGGGTTCTTTGTTGATGCTGTACCCCCCCACGACGGCATCACCGGCGGTAGATTTCAACAGCGTGGAAATCATTCTTATCGTGGTAGTCTTACCTGCTCCGTTCGGACCTATCAGGGCGAAAATTTCACCTTTGCCAATGTCAAAAGATACTTTATTCACCGCCAGCACTTTGGTGTACTGCTTTGTAAGTCCGGATACTTCAAGGACTTTTTCCATAAATTTTACTCCTTTTGAAAAAATTATCACAATGTGATATTAAAATTATATCATAAAGGTTTCAATTTGTCAATAGTTGTATCAGATTGTACAATTTGTCAGTATTGGATTTGTAATTTATTATATAAGTTGTTGATACTGCATAATTAGCGATATTCCGGAAATATTACTGTCACATAACAGGTTAAAACATTATATCAATACAGACTTTGAAATACTGATTTATAGCAAAAGTTTGTTAAAAATATACTAAAAAATGTCTGATACAGATTAAATAACTGTATTAATGCACAAAATGGTATGACAAAAAAACAACCGTCAGAGCAAATCATAACGGCTGTTCCCTGATAGTTAAAATATTATGTCAAAATTATCTGCAAAGAAGTGCCCGACCTATCATTGCTACAGAAGATACCCAGCAAGCACCAAGAAAAATTGTTCCGCACAACATATATAATCCTCCTTTCGTGTTATATTTATATGAACGCCACCAGAGCGAACTTTAACAAAAGAATTTCCGGAAACAAGACGGTATGTTAATAATAGTTTCAAACCACCACATAATACAACTCCCCTTTCATTATTTCAGTATGGACGGCAAGTAAAAAGCCGTTAAGGGCATAATAAAAATCAGTAATTTTATCATTTTATAACCTCTTATTTTGAAAAAAATATACATCTTTCACATTATTCGACAAATTTCGACAAATTAATTGCAAAAATGTCGGAATCATGATATAATATATAGTTAAGCTGTAATATTTTTTTAAATTTCTGTCTATAATTATATTATACTCATTGCAGTGAAAAAGTCAAGTAAAATTTGCGTTTTCTGATAAGTTTGTGAAATGTGTACAAAATGCGGAGGTAATATTTATGAATTTTTACGAAAGATTGCGTGTGATTTGTAGCGAAAATGGAACGACCGTAACCAATATGCTAAGTAAGTTGGGAATAAGTACCGGAAGCACTGGCAACTGGAAAAAGGGGCAACTTCCGAAAGGTGACGTTCTCATAAAGATTGCCGACTATCTGAATACATCTATTGATTATATACTTCTCGGAGAGTACCGGAGCGACGTAAGCAAGGACGAAAAAAAACTTGTCGAACTTTACCGGCTTACTCCCGAACGTGCGAAATATAAGGTTCTGTGCGATATGGAGAATATCGTACAGGAAGAGATAAAAAAATTTTCAGCTGAATAATATCAGGGACGGTTTTTTTAAAAGACCGTCTTTTTTTCTTGACAGTCCGCCGGAAAATTGATATAATTATTTTATTAAAAAAGTATCAGGTGATTAAGTCTTGAAAAATAAGATTATGTACAGAATTATTATATATATTTTCATTATATTTTGTATTCAGACCGAATTTCCGGTACATTCCGCCGGATTGCTTTATGATGCATATTATCCGGTTGAAAAAGACATTACCAGTATATCTTACAGCAAATATTATGATACTTATTGCAATGAAAACCGTCCGGAAGAGGTGATAGAAATTTCCGGCGGTGACTTCATTTCCACGAAAAACGGTAAATTTTCGGTACGGAAAGACGTTCTCGTATGGGAAAGTACTACCGGTGCGGTAACGTACAGTATAGACGTTCCGGAAACAGGTATTTATTGTATGAATATGACGTATTTTCCGTTAAAATCGGCGACATCTTCAATAGAATTTTCGCTGTTGGTGGACGGTGAAATTCCATACGATACGGCATCACGGATAACGTTAAGTAAAATATGGGTAAATGAGAGGGAAATTTATACGGATTCACAGGGAAATCAGATACGTCCGGTACAGGTACAGGCGGAAATGCGGAAAAATACTGATATTATGGATACCGACGGTCTTTACGGTGAACCGCTTATATTTTATCTCGAAAAGGGACGTCACAGGATAGAGTTGACGTCAGAGAGTGCAGGTTTCGGGATTGAGAAGATAAAGTTCTATAATCCGGCGAGTTTACCGACGTATAAGGAATATATTGCCGGTGCGGATATTGACATAACACCGAAAAATATTTTCAGAATCGAAGCGGAAAATGCGGTTTACAAGTCAGACCGTACACTGTATCCTACCTGTGACAACTCACACTATAACATATCTCCGGCAGACCCTGTTAAAATTCTTTACAATACTTTCGGAGACGTCAACTGGAAAAAACCGTTACAGTCTGCGACGTGGACGATACCGAAAGAGGACGTAAAATACGATGGCTGGTATAAAATAGGGATAAAGTACCGTCAGAAAGAGATGAGGGGTTTTGTATCGAACCGGCGTATATATATTGATGATAAAGTACCGTGCGAGGAACTGAATGATGTCCGATTCAGTTACGGGAAGAAGTGGGAAATTCTTACACCGTCGGCGGATAACGAGGACATTTATATATACCTCACCGCCGATACTGACCATACTATAACCCTTGAATGTACAGTCGGAGAGACAGGGGAATATTTAAGACATCTGAACGATATTATTTCAGAATTAAATGATTATTACCGTCAGATACTTATGATTACAGGTACTGTACCGGATAAGTATACAGATTATTACATACACGAAAAAATACCCGGTTTACTGGAAAATTTCCGGCGTATATCTGAAGAACTCAAGGAAATACAGTCAGGGATAGAAAGTATTTCAGAAAGTACCGGTTCTGAAGCGTACGTGATAGAGAATACGACGGTAATTCTTGACAAATGCGTAAAAAGACCGTTAAAGATACCGGAATATCTCGGACAGATAAGGGCGGATATAATATCACTGTCGGGATGGGTACTGGAGTACAGAAATCAGCCACTTGAGATAGATTATATAGAGTTTGCGACGTCCGGCGTGAAATTTCCGTCATGTAAGGAAAATTTTTTTAAAAAGATATGGTTTGCGATACGTTCATTTTTCGGTACATTTTCGGAGGATTATTCCGTACTGTCCGGCGTTTCGGGGGAAGATGTACTTGAAGTGTGGGTAAATACAAATCGTGAGCAGGCGGAAATAGTAAAAGAATTGTCGGAAAATTTCACGGAAAAAACCGGAACGGAAGTATCGGTAAAACTTGTGACCGGTGGGATAACAGAGGCATCACTTGCGGGAAAATCGCCGGATATAGCGTTGTTTATCGGCGGAGAATATCCGGTAAACCTTGCGATGCGAGGTCTGCTTACAGACCTTACACAATTTACCGACTATCCGGAAATTACCGGAAGTTTTCAGGAAAACGCCCTTACGCATTACCAGTACGACGGCGGAGTGTACGGAATCCCGATAACACAGAATTTTCCGTTGCTTTTCTATCGTACCGATATTCTGGCGGAACTTGGATATAGTTCACCACCGGAAACGTGGGAAAATCTGATGGATATGTTGCCTGCTCTCCAACGTAATTATATGTCCGCCGGATTGGTTTTACCGTTGACGGATATTTCAGCATCCACAGAAACAGGTCATACGTTCGCACTGTTGATGTTGCAGAGAGGAGTTAATTATTATAACAAAAATTTTGACCGTTCAAACTTTGATACAGTCGAGGCAACTGATGCTTTTAAGATGTGGACGGATTTTTATACGGAGTACGGTTTAGAACAGTCGTATGATTTGTTTAGTCGATTCCGTACCGGTGAGTATCCGCTTGTGATAGCTGACTGTTCATTTTACGGACAGCTTATGGATATTGCACCGGAATTAAGAGGTACATGGAAATTCTGTCCTGTACCGGCGACGGTCACAGACGGTAATGTAAGACATACCGCCAATTCCAACGTTTCGGGAGCGGTTATTTTCAGCGATACGGAAAATCCGGAATCCGCATGGGAATATGTAAAATGGTTTACCGATACGGAAACGCAGTCAGATTTATGCAACCGGACGGAAAGTTTATTTGGTACTATTGGCAGGCTTTATACCGCCAATACGGAAGCGTTTAAAAAATTACCGTGGACTGCCGACGAACTTTCAAGATTGTCTGCCCAGCGTGAAGAGTTAGAGGAGATACCGATAATACCGGCTTCGTATTCCGTAACAAGAAATATCATGAACGTGTTCCGGGAAGTAGTCAATATGCGGAGGAATCCGAGAGATACGCTGTTGTGGTACAATAACGACATAAACGACGAAATTTCACGGAAAAATGAGAGTATCAGATAAATGAGGTGATTTTTTTTGTTAAAGAAAATCGGCAAAGAGATAAGAAAAAATATCGACTGTTACTTAATGCTCCTGCCGTTCATGATATTGTTTGTGATATTCACCGTCATACCGGTGATAATGTCCGTACCTGTCAGCTTTACGGATTTCAACATCATTCAGAAACCGAAATTTACCGGATTATCGAATTATACCGCACTTTTTTTATCAGATAAAATTTTCATGAAGTCTTTACGGATTACGTTAGTATTTGCATTTTTCAGCGGATTGGTAAGTTACGTGATATGTTTTGTGGTTGCATGGCTGATAGACGGTATGCCACGGAAAATCGGCAATTTTTTCACAATAATATTTTACATACCGTCAATGGCGAATGTATACAGCGTATGGAGAATAATTTTCAGTGGTGACATGAACGGTTATATAAACTCGCTTCTGATAGCAACCGGAATTATAACGTCACCGATACAGTGGCTTACGGATGGTCGATACGTACTGTTTTCGGCGGTAATTGTGCAGATGTGGCTTTCAGTGGGAGCAGGATTTCTTGCAATGAGAGCAGGTCTGCGAGGGATAGACCATACAATGTACGAAGTCGGAGCGGTAGAGGGGATAAGTAACAGATTTCAGGAGTTGGTATATATAACGATACCGTCCATGAAACCGCATCTTATTTTTGCCGGAGTAATGCAGATAGTGAGTTCATTTACCGCCGGAACGGTAATACAGAATATAGTAGGCTTTCCGAGTACCGATTATAACGCACATACGATAATGACACACGCATACGATTACGGGTGGGTACGGTATGAAATGGGTTACGCTTCGGCGATATGTATGATATTGTTTACCTTAATGTATTGCGTCAACAGGATTATTGAAAAAATTTCCGGAAAAAGTACGGATTGAGGTGAAAAAGATGTCAGGGATAGCCGGAAAAAAAAAGAGCGGTGATATAATAATATTCATATTTCTTACAATATCGGGATTATTTATGTTTTTTCCGGTATATCTTATAGTTGTGATGTCTTTAAAGCCACAGGAAGAATTATTTATTTTTCCACCGGAAATATATACGTCAAGACCGACATTAAACAATTTCACGGAGATGTTTGAGGCTATCCGACAGAACAGAGTACCGTTTTCAAGATACATTTTCAATAGTCTGACCGTTACCGTATCGGTGACCGGTTTGCAGACGGTGATAATATCAATGGGTGGGTTTGTACTGGCAAAATGTCAGTTTGCAGGGAAAAATCTGATAAACAGATTAATCATAATATCGTTGTTATATCAGAGCAACGTTATATACATAATGCAATATATAGTA
The DNA here is from genome assembly GCA_029055625.1 of Ruminococcus sp. Taxonomy (GTDB): domain Bacteria; phylum Bacillota; class Clostridia; order Oscillospirales; family Ruminococcaceae; genus Ruminococcus. The sequence continues at coordinate 88,733 of JAIDCY010000010.1, forward strand.
ATAAACAAACTCGGACTTATTGATAACTTATCCGCATTGATATTGCCGTCGATAGCCTCACCGGTGGGCATTTTTTTAATGAAACAGTCGATAAGTCAGATACCGGATTCGATAATAGATTCCGCAAAGACCGACGGAGCAGGACTTTTCCGGATATGCTGGCAGATAGTGCTACCAAATCAGAAACCCGCACTTATGACGTTGATTATATTTGCGTTTCAGACATCATGGAATATGCAGTCAGGAACGTTTATATTTCACGAGGAGTACAAAACATTACCGACGGTTATAAATCAGCTTTCAACAACCGGTCTGACAAGAGCAGGCATATCCATGGCCGGAGCGGTTTTTATGCTCATACCACCGGCGATAGTGTTCACAGTTGCACAAGGTCAGATACTCGAAACTATGACGTATTCCGGAATAAAAAATTAGGGGAGTTTTTCAGATGAAAAAAATTCTTTTAATATTTTTGTTGCTGACAGTTTTGTTGATACCGTTCAGGACATATTCCGCCTATAATTACAACTACAGAGGGAATGCGATACCGTCGCAGACCGGATATACTGTAGAAAAAGTAGCGTATTTTGACTTGAAAGAGCCACAGGATATATATTATAGTGGTAATAATTTCTATATAGCAGATACAGGTAATGACAGGATACTTGTTATTGATAGTAATATTGAAAAAACGGTAAAAATTTACGAGGACTTCATTTTTCACGATGGTACGGAAACTAAGTTAAAAAAGCCGGAGGGAGTATATATATATGACGATAAAATATATATAGCGGATACAGGCAATGAAAGGGTAATAGTATCTGATTTTAATTCAGTAGTTATTATGGAAATAAAGAAACCTGTTTCTGTAATATATAGTCAGGACAAGACTTTTATTCCGGAAAAAATTCTTGTGGATAAATCGGGGAATATTTACGTAATATCGGGCAATATAACTACAGGTTGTATGATGTTCAGTAAAGAGGGGGAATTTATCGGATTTTTCGGTGCAAACCATACAGAACGTACGATTGAGAGTATACGTAATCATTTTGTCGGAGATAAAAAGAAATCACGCCTGAAAAGGAACGTCCCGACGGGAATAAATAATTTTGATATTTCACGTGATTTTATATATACCTGTACCGTAAATTCTGAAAGGACATCAGATATAATAAAGAAGTTAAATTCTGCCGGAAAGAATATATTTTCCAATAAGATACTACATTTCGGCGACTATCAGCCGGAGTACAGCGAATCAGGCTATAAATCGCCGGAAATATCTGATATTGACGTTTCTGAAAACGGAAACATAAATATTATCGACTCCGCAACCGGAAAAATTTTCCAGTACGATAAAAATGTCAGATTACTTTTCATAATGGGTGGAATTTCCGGACAGTCCGGTGGTTTTGACGGACCTTCCGCAATAGAGACGGTTGGTGGGAAAATATACATACTCGATGCCGGAAAAAATAATGTCACTGTTTTTTCGGAAACGCAGTTTGGAAAAAAAGTACATAATGCGGTGGATTTGTATAATGCCGGATATTATGCGGAAACTCTCGGTTTATGGCTTGAAATCCTCAGATATGACGGTCATTATACATACGCATATACCGGTCTCGGATACGCATATTTAAGAAACGGCAGTTATAAAAAATCCATGGATTACGCACGACTTGCCGGAGATTCCGAGTTATATGACAAGGCATTTCAGGAGTACAGAAGAGAATTTCTGAAGAAAAATTCCGGAAAAATTCTGTTACTGATTTTTACTGTATCCGGATTTATACTGATAAAAAAACGAGGTAAAAATAATTGAAAAATTTAACGGAGATTGAATGGCTAAAGTATGCGGTGACGAAAATTCCCGACGGTTTCGTGGATATGTACTGGAAAAAATCGGGTTCACTGAAGATAGCGTTTGCGATACTGACGGCGTTTTTTTTCGGAATTATAGCGAAAGACAGGTTATACGGCTTCCAGTTTTCCGACGGTTACGAACGGACTTTCAATATAATTCCGTACCTGATGAAAAGTGTGGTACTGTTTTTGATGTGGACGGTCGGGAACTGGGCGGTCTGTACCCTGCTCGACGGCATAGGGACGATACGGAATATTTTCATATACAGTACGTATGCTATATTGCCGTACGTAATACATATATACGTAAATATTATATTATCGCATATACTTGTAAGAGAAGAATATATTTTCATGGAGCTGACGGAGTTTGTCGGGACGGTCTGGAGCGTTATACTGATAATTTCTGCGATAAAGACGGTACATGACTATACGGTAAAGAAGACTTTTACCGCAATATTTCTTACGTTGATAATGATGCTGATAATGTTTGTAATACTGATACTTTTTCTGTTACTGATACAGCAGATTAATATATTTATTTCACAAATATTTACAGAAATAATATACAGATTAAGGGATTAAATAATGTACAGAATAAAGATATTGTTAATATTAATGATTTCATTTTTTTCAATGACGTTTTCGGAAATCCGTACGGATGCGACGGTAAAAAGTTCCGATTACGTACCGCCGGAATTTTCGGATAATACGGAAATGCGTACGGTAACGGAGAACGAAAATTACCGACTGCTTGTATACGATAAAAAAGCCATTTTCGGCTTACAGGACAGGAAAAGCGGTTATATATGGTGGTCTTCGCCGGTGGACGTTCTGAATGACGATATTAAACCGGTAGTAGCGGAAAATCTGATGTCATCGGCGGTACTGAAATACGGAAATCTCGGCAATCATACGGAAAATAATTACGTCCGCTCCGACAGTCCGGTATGTACCGTTGGTGTATCGGATATTCCCGACGGTATGAGGATTGACTATAATTCCGGAAATTTTCACTTTTACGTGGATTACGTCCTTGAAAAAGATTGTCTGCGAGCCGTTTTTGATACTTCCGGACTGGTAGAAAAAAGCAGTTCGGAAATAGCGACGGAAATCACGATTGCGGGAAATTTCGGGGCATCTGACGATACGGAAAGCGGATATTTTATAGTTCCGGATGGTTGCGGTACGCTGATAAATTTTAATAACGGTAAAACAGATGCAGACTCTTACAGACAAAAAATTTACGGTGAAAATGTTGCGATAATACCGGAAAAAATATCGTATACCGAGCAGGCATATTTGCCGATATATAGTATAGTACGTGAAAATAATGCACTGTTGGCAATCGCATCACAGGGGGACACCGACGTTTATATTACAGCGAACGTTTCCGGGCAGTCAGGGAGTAATTATAATACGTGTAATTTTACGTTTATTCTGCGAAATACCGATAATTACCATATGGGCGACGGTACGGAAAATATTACGGTTTTCGAGAATGGGGATATAGATTGCGGAAATATTGAGATAATTTATTATCCGATAGTAAAAGACGACGTAAATTATGTAGATGTTGCGGAAATTTACCGGAAATATCTTATAGAAAAGTGCGGACTTGCAGGGTCAGTACCGGAAAATTATTCGCCATTGTACATAAAATTTTATGGTGGTGCGGAAAAGAAAAAAACATTTTGCGGAATACCGGTAATGCGGAAACAGAAAATAACTTCCTACGTTGAAGCGGTTGAAATACTGGAAAAACTGGGTGATATTGACAGTATGATTATAGCAGGTCAGAACTTTACGGATTCTGGAATAGAAAATAAATTTGATACGGATTTCAGACCGTCGGGGGTATTAGGTGGGGAAAGAGATTTCAATAAGTTAATGAAATTGATTAAAGAAAATAATTACGAATTTTACACGGTATCGGATACCGAATATTTTTCCGGAAACGGATTAGGTATTTTTTCCGGTACTATGCGGATTTCCGGAAGTTATACACAGATTCCGTCATATAATCCTGCGTTCAGTAAACCCGACAATTCACGGAAAAAACATTATCTGTTATCGCCGGATAATTTTGATAAAATATATAATTTTTCCGGAAAATTAACGTCCGTACTGTATGGCGATTACGGCAGAAATAAAATAACACGCTATCGGAGCAGGGAGATTATACGGAAAAATATTTCTGATGGTGACGTTTTCGCAGACGGTGCAAACGCCTATATATTGCCGTATGTCCGGCACGTGATAAATATTCCGTTACATTCGAGCAGGTTTGATATATCCGATATGGACGTTCCGTTTTATCAGATTGTGCTTCACGGCATTGTACCTTATACGTCGACGGCGATAAATGCGAGTGCGGATATTGACGATATACTGTTGATGTCGGCGGTCACCGGAAGTAGTCTTTACTATGATTTAATCGGTTCTGCGGAAGAAATAGGAGACACTGAATTTGACTACTTATTTTATGCGGATTCTGCATACTGGACTGATACTGTTTCCCGACAGTACGGAATTATTTCACCTGTACTGAAAACGGTCAGTAATGCGACAATTACCGGATATACCGTTGAAAATGACGGTCAGACAATAACTGCGGAATTTTCATCGGGAGATGTGATAAAATCCGATTTTTCGGGAAAAACTTTAGCATTTAACGATAAAATAATCTATACTGGAAGTGAGTAGATGAAAAGTAGGAAAAATATACCGTATACCGTGAGAAAATCGCTGTATGGGTACGGATTTATAGGCTTATGGTTTTTCGGGACGGTCATATTTTTTATCGTACCGCTTATCAGTTCGCTGATTTACTCGTTCAGCGAGGTGACAATAGATTCCGGAAAGACTATTACAAAATATGTCGGATTCGATAAATATATAAAAGTGCTGACGGAAGACGAAAAATTCACCGGATTTCTCACGGATACGGTGATTGAAACGTTATGGAAAACGCCGGTAATAATAATATTTTCGCTGTTTATAGCGGTATTACTCAATCAGCAGTTCAGGGGGCGAACTTTCGCACGTGCCGTATTTTTTATGCCGGTAATAATCGTAACAGGTTCTGCGTACAGGATAATAACCGGTAATATAGAGACGTCCGGAAACAGTGACGTTAATATTTCAACCGTTTTGTCGACGGATTTTATAGAAAAGTTTCTTGAATTTATAGGCATTTACCGTACAGACCACCGGTTAAATGATTTCATTTCAGCTGTTGCGGATAACATTTACGGCATCGTATGGAACAGCGGTATACAGATACTTATATTTCTTTCGGCATTACAGAATATACCGGCATCCGTCCGTGAGGCGTCACTTATCGACGGTGCGACGGCATGGGAATTTTTCTGGAAAATTACAGTCCCATACATAAAACCATATATTATTGTAAACATAGTATTTACTATTATAGATAATTTTACGAATCCGGTAAATAAAGTAATGGAAAGAGTATCTGTAATGCGTAATCAATGGGCATTCGGTGAGGCTTCAGCTATGATATGGATTTATTTTATCTTAATCATGCTGATAATAATATTTACTGTCATAATATTTGATAAAAGAAGTGATTGAAAAAATGTACAGACTTAAAAAATATGTGTGGATTTTTTTGCGTACGGTAATTCTGATATGTACGGAATTTATCGTAATATACCCGATAATTTACATGATAAGTTATGCGTTCCGGGATACCGCCGATTTAAATGACCCGTCTGTTATATGGATTCCGAAACATTTAACACTCGACGTTATAAGGGATACTGTAAGGGCTATGGATTTCGGAAATGCTCTGAAAAATACGGTATTTCTTAACGTCGGATGTAGTGTGGTACAGGTAATATCCTGTGCGGTGACAGGTTACGGATTTTCAAGATTCGATTTCATAGGAAAAAAATTTCTTTTCGGGATAGTCATCATGATGATATTAGTACCGCCACAGATAATATCGTTGCCGTTATATAGTCAGTTTATGAACTTCGGAGCAGGCAGATTAAGGATAAACCTGATTGACAGTATGTTTACTATGTATCTTCCGGCGATTACTGCAAACGGTCTTAAATCAGGACTGATGATACTTATTTTCCGCCAGTTTTTCAATGGATTTCCGGAAGAGCTGGAAGAATCTGCGTATATAGACGGTTGCACGCCGTTAAGAACATTTGTATCAGTGATAATGCCTAATACGTTACCGGCGGTACTGACCGTCTTCCTGTTGTCTGTAGTTATATACTGGAATGATTTTTATACAAGTTCTGTGTTTTTCCATAATACAAAGACTATCGGGCTTGCACTCGAAAATCTCGACAGTGAGTTAAAAATGTATATTTTCGGAGACTTTGCACAGGTAACCAC
>JAIDCY010000100.1 GCA_029055625.1 Ruminococcus sp.
ATGATGGATAGTATGAGATTACGTTTCATACAGGACGAGAACGGTGAAGTATACCAATATATAGTACCGTTTGAGGAAAGAGATATACCACTTGTCGACTTTTCGACGTGGAACGAAGAAGACGCACACAATGAGATGCGGAAGTGGACAGCTCTTCCGTTTGCGAGATACAACAGCCCGATGAATCAGGTTATAATGATAAAACTTCCCGACGGTTACAATGGTATGTACATGAAAACCGACCATATGACAATGGATTCAAGTTCAATAATAAGTTTCGGAACTACTGTACTGGAGATATACTGTGCAATGCGATATAGTACTGATATGCCTGCTCCGATGACGTCGTATATAAAGCAGTTAGAGAAAGACCTTGAATACGAAGCGGATTCACCGGCAAGAAAGCGTGATGAAGAGTATTGGAAAAATGAGATAGAATCTTCTGAACCTATGTACACCGATTTCGCCGGACAAGGCAGACTTCTTACACAAAGACGTGAAAATAATAATCCTGAACAGCGGTGGGCTATGGTAATATCGAGAAGTCCGGAGGCATCTATTTCAACGTTTTCGCTGGAGTATGAGGCATCAATGAGACTGATTAAGTTCTGTGAACTGCACGGCGTATCAATGGCAAGCCTGTTATTAATGGGTATGCGGACAGTTTTATCAAAGTTCAACGACGACGAAAAAGACGTATCTATAAAAACCTGTGTTTCAAGACGTGGTACGGTATCAGCTAAAAAGTGCGGTGGTACGAGGGTACATTTCTTCCCGTTGCGTACCGTAATGCAACCGGATATTACTTTTCTTGACGGCATCCACATGATACAGTTGGCACAGAATAAGATATTCCGTCACGCAAATTATGACCCTATCGAGTACATAGCGAAAAGAAACCAGTACCGTAACTGTAAAGCCGGTGCGAGTTACGAGAGTATCAGCCTGACGTATCAGCCACTTACTCTGAGAAGCAGTAAATACAATATTCCGGATATTCCGTATAAGAGTATGTGGTACACTAACGGCGTAGCTGGTCAGCCGTTATATCTGACTGTTATGCACCGTCCGGAAGATAACGGTATGAACTTCAATTTTGAGTACCGGAAAGATGCAGTAACGGCGGAGGAAATGGAGTATTTTTATTATTATCTGTGCCGTGTACTGTTCAGAGGCATCGAGGACGAAAACAGAACAATCGGAGAAATTCTTGATATGATTTAAGGAGGAAAAAGTCATGATTGAAAAACTTAAGGAAATAATAGTAAACTATGTTGAGGTAAATCCAGACGAGATAACAGAAAATTCAAGATTTATAGAAGATATAGGTATGAACTCATACGACTTTATGTGTATGCTCGGAGACATTGAAGAAGAATTTAATCTGACTGTCGACGAGGCGGAGATAGTAAAACTCCGTACGGTAGGCGAAGCAGTCGCTTATTTTAAATCGTTACAATAAGGGGTAAACTATGGACAAGAATAATATAAAAACTCTTCAGGAACTCGTAAACGCATCAGCGGAAGAGTACGGCGATAAGGTATTTGTTACGGAAAAATCCGGAAAAGAGTTAGTAAACAAAAGTTTTAACCAGTTCCGTGACGACGTTAAAAGACTTATGGCGTATGTAAATACTTTCCGTACCGGAGAACCTATTCACTGTGCGGTATCGGGAGCATCAAGCTATTTATGGCTCGTCAGCTATTTCGGAACAGTTTCCGGCGGAAATACCGGCGTACCTCTTGACGCACAGTTAGGTGAGGACGATACGGCGGAATTACTTAACCGTTCCGATTCTGTGATATTCTTCTATGACAAAAGATTTGCGGGTATGATAGAGGGTATGAAAAAGAATTGTCCGGAAGTGAAGGCTTTTGTATCAATAGAAAACGATTTACCGGAAATACTCGCAAAATACGAACCGACAGAGTTTCAGACCGTTGAACCGTCCGCACTTGCTACAATATCATACACATCAGGTACTACAGGTAAGAGTAAAGGCGTAATGCTCCTTAACAGTAACCTGATTGATAACGCAATGTGTCAGGATAACGAAAGCGAACCCGATAATGTTGTAATGTCTGTGTTGCCGATACATCATATATACTGTTTCACGTGCGATATTTTACTTGCAATGCGTTACGGTAATAATCTGTGTTTCAACGATTCAATGATGAGGATACCGCAGAATCTCAAGTTATTTAAACCTCATGTTGTACTGCTTGTGCCGATGATTGCGGAAACTTTATATAAAGCGGTAAAGAATATTGCTGAAAGAAATCCGGAAAAGACAATAAAAGAGATTGCAGACGAATTTTTCGGTGGCAGATTAAGAACTATTTTCAGTGGTGGGGCGTATCTCAGACCGGAATTACAGAGAGCGTATATAGATATGGGCATACAGATGGCACAAGGTTACGGCATGACAGAGTGTTCCCCTCGAATTTCCACCGGTGACCGTTTCGATACGGAGTGTAAGGGTGATGTTGGAGTAATAGTAAATGGCTGTCAGGTCAAGACCGTCGACGGAGAAATAGTAATAAAAAGTCCGTCGGTAATGGCAGGTTACTACAAGGACGAACAGGCAACCGCAGAAGCTCTTACACCGGACGGCTGGTTACATACAGGTGACCTCGGATACGCTGACGGTAACAGACTATACCTTACAGGACGTAAGAAAAATTTAATAATACTGTCGAATGGTGAAAACGTATCGCCGGAAGAACTGGAAAATAAGTTTGCCGGACTGGATTACATAACGCAGATACTGGTATATAGTGAGGACAGCGTAATATGTGCGGAGATATTCCCGAATAAAGAACTGTATTCGGAAAATGACATAGTTGATAAACTTTTCCGTGAAACCGTCGACAAGATAAATCTGACAGTACCACCGGCAAAAGCTGTACGTCGTCTGCGAGTAAGGGAAACGCCTTTTGATATGACACCGTCGAAAAAGATAAAACGTCAGCAGTCGGAACACGGAAGAATAATAAAATAACTGTTGACAAATAATATTTTTTGTGTTATAATGATTTTATTATAGTGAAAGGTGTTGTAAAAAATTCATGACGTATGAAGAAATTTTCAGCAAATCAAAGGAACTTATTCTATCAAACGATTTAGACGGTCTGCAGGGTCATCTTGCCGTACAGGTCAATATAGTCGGCGAGGGTGAGGGTATTTTCTATATCGAACTCAAAGACGGTGTTGTATACGTTGAACCTTACGAATATTTTGACCGTGACTGTATTTTTATAGTATCCGGTAAGGACTTCATAAGAATGTGTGAGGGTACTCTGAACCCTGTCGCAGCGTTCACGACAGGTAAACTCAAAGTTGAGGGCAGTATCGAAAAAGCACTTGAATTTCAGAAGATTGTGAATAAAGTACAGAAACAGACTAAAGCTAAAAAGTAATTATTTTACAGAATCCGGAAAATTTTTCGGGTTCTGATTTTTTTATTCAGGAGGTTCAATATGACTGACAGAAATTTTTATTTATCATCAATTCCGGAAATCAAAATAATTGAAGAATACGATTTCAGTTACAGAGGAATTGCCGGTTATGCGGAAGTTATCGGCTGTAAGATTGCATTTTTCAGAAAAAATAAATCCGGTTTACTGGACGCTTTCAGCTTTATTGAAATAAAACCACAGGAATTTGATTTCTGTAATTATATTCTCGAAAAAATTGACTTTCCTGTTAAATTCGGCGACAGTTTCGGTAAAATCCGTGATATTTTCGGAAAAGAAAAATCAAC
>JAIDCY010000101.1 GCA_029055625.1 Ruminococcus sp.
GTATTATTTTCGGTAAATGTCAATATTTTTGAAATATTTTCCGGAATTTTTAAAAAATCTCTTGACATTTTGAAATTTTTATGATATGATATTGATATCAACTACGAAAGGAAGATTTATAATGAAAGAAAAAATTTTATCCAAAAGACAAAACGGTATGCCTATGATGTTATTATGGGGTCTGCTGTACATAGTCGCAATAGTCCTTGTAATAAAAGGTGGCGTATCTGATAAAGGGCTTTTAGTCGGAGCAGGTACGGTTTGGCTGTGTCTCGGCTGGTATCCGTTCAAGGGTCTCATAGTCCTCAAACCACAGGAGGCTCTTGTTTTAACCCTTTTTGGCAAGTATCACGGCACTTTAAAGGGTGACGGCTTCTACTGGGTCAATCCGTTCTGTTCGGGAGTTAATCCGGCATCTCATACGCATCTCAGACAGAGTGACGACGTCGGCGAAAGTTCAGCAATAAGCGTGCAGGGCGTAAGAACTAATACGACTATCCCGACGAAAAAAATCTCCCTCAAAATTATGACACTTAACAACAACCGGCAGAAAATCAACGATTATCTCGGAAATCCGGTTGAAATCGGTATCGCTGTGACGTGGAGGGTAAAAGATACCGCTAAAGCTGTTTTCAACGTCGACAATTACAAGGAATATCTCTCGCTCCAGTGTGATACCGCTTTAAGAAATATCGTACGCCTTTACCCTTACGACGTCGCACAGAACGTTGATACTACCGGCGACGGTATCGCTGACGAAGGCAGTCTGAGAGGTTCAAGCGAGATTGTCGCAATGAGAATACGGGACGAGATTCAGCAGAAAGTAGAAAATGCGGGTCTCGAAATAGTCGAGGCGAGAATTACTTATCTTGCATACGCTCCGGAAATTGCCGTTGTAATGCTTCAGAGACAACAGGCTTCCGCTATTATCGACGCAAGAAAAATGATTGTAGACGGTGCGGTAGATATGGTTGAAATGGCGATTGAACGCCTTAATTCAAGCGGTATGGTGGAACTCGACGAAGAACGCAAAGCCTCTATGGTTTCGAATCTGCTTGTAGTCCTCTGCGGTAATCATGATGCCCAGCCCGTCGTGAACTCGGGAAGTCTGTACTGATATGGCTCAGAAAAAACAAATTCCGCTCCGAATATCCGAAAAGCTGTATAAGGATATTTACAGGTGGGCGGAAGATGATTTCAGGTCTGTCAACGGGCAGATAGAATATCTGTTGACAGAGTGTGTGAAACAGCGTAAAAAAAATGGTAAATATGTTTCCGACGATATAGACGCTCCGCCGGATTTCGATATTGAAAACTTCGACAAGTAAAAAGGTGGTGAACATCATGAAATCAAAAAAGGGACTTTTCGGCATTATATCGCTTGTAATCGCTACTATCGTATACACTGTACTTGAATTTATCTTCGGCTGATTGCCAACCCCCTCGGATTATCGGGGGGACTTTTTTTTATTTTTCCTGCGTTACCCTGTCGGCAATCTCACGGAATACCGGTGCAGATACATCATTTCCGTAACCGCCGTCCTCGACAAGTACCGTCACGGCGTACTGTGGCTTGTCTGCCGGAAAAAATCCGGTTATCCATGCGTGACATAGTTCTATACCGTTCTTGTCTGTACGCCCTGTCTGTGCGGTGGAAGTCTTCGCCCCAACTGTCGTATAATTCGTCCGGGCGTTTGAATTTTCGTTATCCGATACAGCGGAAATCATCATTTCCTTTAACTGTTTCGCTACTGACCTTTCCAGTACCTCCGAGTGTTGAGCATCCTTTTCGTTCAGTATCTCCTTACCGTCCGGTGTCATACCCTTTATCAACTGCAATACCGGCATTTTACCGTTATTCGCTATCGCACACGTCAACTGCGTTATCTGTAAAGGTGTTGCGGAAAGTTTACCCTGTCCGAACGAAAAGTTAGCAAGTTCCGCCGGTATCGTTAAATCTTCTACCGTGGGCAGTACTCCACCTGATGCCGTCATTCCGGAACATAAATGTATTTCACGTCCGAATCCTAAATTATTCGCCAGCTCCCGAAACTTCTTCACATTTAACATCTGACTAAGATTTATAAAATACGTATTGCATGAATTTGTTATCGCATCGGATAATGTCTGCATTCCGTGACCGTCCGTTTTATGACAGTTGAAAATTTTCCCCTCGACGTTCTCCTGACCTGTACAGTTATACACGTATCCGCCGAAGTGGTTCATGATAGCCTGTGCGGACGTAACCATTTTGAAGACTGACCCCACACTATACGAATACAACGCACGGTTTATCAGGGGGCTTCTCTCGTCGGACAGTGCGGTTTCCATATCGTCGACGGTATACGTCGGATAGCTTACCATAGCAACTATTTCACCGGTCTTTACATCCGCTACCACTATTGCCCCTTTATCGATATTCTTTCCGACTTCCTCGCAAATCCTCTGAATATCTATGTCAATAGTCGTTACCACTCCGCTTTTTTCCGCTGTACTCCGGATAATTTTCTTTCCGTCACCAATCAGTATCCGTCCGAACCCATCAGTATTATACGTCACACTGTTCATACCATAATCGTTCCGCAGTAACTTATTATATGCGTACTCTATTCCGGCTACTCCCTCCCCCTGCGACAGATACCCGATAACGTGTTGAGCAGGTTGATTTTCTGCGTATCGCTCCGGAATCTCAAAGACCGTCAGACCGTCGGTATCTTCCGTATCCTCCGTACACTCAAATGTAAAAGGTTCACCTTCTGCGAATTTTTCAAGAAACGCTTCCCTGTCTACCGCATAATCCGCTACTTTATCCCTGTCGATAAAATCCGGTATCGCTACCGCTATCCGCTTTGTACCGGCGTTGACTATCGGTTTTAAATTCCGGTCGTAAATCGTACCCTCACTTTTTCCCGCTATTATCGTACATTGTGCATTTGTACGTGCGGTCTGGACGTGTTCACGCTTCATGGCGATATAATAGTAATTGATACACAATCCCACGAATATTAACAGAAATATCCCACCGATTACTATTATTCTTTTTTCCGTTTTCCGTCGCATAAAAAAATCACCTCGGTATCATTCTTGACATCTGAGGCGATTTTAATTCAGTTTATACAAGTATTTCCCACCAGTTATCATAAAAACGTAAGATGTTTGGGAATATCTTGTTGTGATTTAAATTATAAAACATATTGGCAGTATATTCACTATGTACTTCAGAATTACGTTTTCCGATATATTTATAAAACGCTACTCTTCTTAATTCAGATATTTCATCATCTGTTAATTTTTCCACGACAAAATCCTGTGATAAAAGAATTTCAATATCGGTTAATCGGAATACGTCTTCTGTAGTATTTACATCCGTAAGAACCGTTTCAGCTTTATATTTCTGCAATAAAACCGTTGCAACATCAGGTCTTTCCGCTAACTCTCTCACTCCATTGAACGTATTGTATAAAACTGGTATGAAACTCTGCACATCATTATAAAAAAGATAATCTGTGAAATACGGATATTCAACAACAGCATCTACCAAAGCGGAAGTAGTCATATTCTCTAACCACTCTTCCGGTAACTGTAGCTTTTCTCCCCGGTCTTTTCGACTGCTTGCAGACCATGAAGGATTACTCATTACGCTTTTATAAAATTCTATCGCCTGTGATGCACTTTTCATAGTATATTCAGCAGAAACAGTAGCCGGAACACACAATAATATTACTATTGCAGATATAAAAACAGACAGTATTTTTTTCATATATCCTACCTCTTTTTGCGTATCGTGTGTGATTTTTATGTCATTCGAGTATTATCGTAAAAGGTCCGTCGTTCAGGAGTTCCACTTTCATATCCGCTCCGAAAATACCTGTCTGTACGTTCTGAACCCTGCTCCGACAGTATTCCGTAAAATATTTAAAAAGACCGTCCGCAAAATCCGGTGAGCCTGCCTGTATGAAATTTGGTCTGTTACCTTTCCGACAGTCTGCATATAACGTAAACTGCGGTACTATCAGCAGTGAACCGCCTACATCTTTCAGTGAAAGGTTTATTTTGCCGTTATCATCGGAAAAAATACGTAAATTTATTATCTTATCCGCAAGTCTCCGGCAATCTTCCTGTGTATCGTCCTTGCCTACCCCGAACAATACGAGATACCCTATATCAATCTTTCCCGTAACTTTACCGTCTACCGTTACGCTTGCGTGAGTTACTCGCTGTAAAACTATCTTCATAGTTTCCTCCTTACTGATTAACTTTCTTAAAGGTGACGGGTGGTGACGGGTTTAAGGCTATTTTAAACTTCTCTTATAAAAAAGAAATTTGTAAAAGGTTTATAAAATGGGGTCAAACTCGTCAACTCGTCACCACACCCACCACGGAATTATTTCCTTACTATATCCACATCAAACGGTATCAGTCTTATTACGTCCTTGCCTCGTGAATCAATAATACTGTACATGGGCTTCGGCAACGGTATATTTACCGTTTCGTCGGAATTGTTAAAAAAGAATACGTAATCGTTTATACCATTTGTCCGTGTGACTACCTCCACACCTTTCGGCAATCCCATAAGACGTGATATTCCAGCCTGCATCATCAGATTACCGGCGAAATTCTCATAGAAATCCATATCGCATATAGTCCCGACGTAATATGCACTGCCTTTACAGTACTTATTCATCGTAATCGCCGGACAGCATTTATAAAAATTTTCACCATATTCAGCGTATGTTTTAGCGGTAGTTACATGAAGAACGTCGCACCATTCACGACATCTGAAAGTATTTCCGGCAAAATCCCTTATACTCTGATTTATCGTACTACCTGCAGGGTCATACTCCGTAACATCCGCCCCGATAAGTTGACGGTATACCGTCGGGAGAGATTCCATTATACAGTTATTGTTGTTATCCTTAACTCCGCTCCGGCACGTCAGAACCAGTGTACCGCCGTTTATCACGAATCTGTAGATATTTTCCGTAACCGCTTTATCATTGACGAATACTGACGGTGCGACTACTATTTTATATCCCGACAAGTCGGAATCGGCGGAAACTACGTCTATATTCGCTCCGTATCGTGCAAATGCTGTATGGAAATCCTCAAGCTGTCCGATATAACTGAAGTTATCGGTCTGTGGCTGTATCTTCAGTGCATTAAAACAATCCGGTGAATATAGTATCGCAATTTCAGATACTATTTTCGCTGACCGGAAAACATCAAGTTTTGCAGACGTCTTGCATAATTCAGCAAATTCATAATATCTTCTTGACGGTATGTTGTTACTGTCAAGTATTCCGTGCAGAAACATTTCAGAACCTTTTAAAGCAGTACGCCATCTGTAATGAATTACCGTATCCGCACCATGTGCGAACGCCTGCAAAGAATATCCCATAATCATTCCAGGTCTCGGAGCAGGTGACATTACAGACCATCCACCAGTTATACCGCTTAACTGTTCGGTAATCCAGAAATTATCACGCTTTATACCTCGCATAAGGTCTAACCGGAAGGCGTGAGATTTTACCGTCTTATCCTTTTCTGCCGTAACAGGTGGGTAATTATCGTATGCGACAAAATCCATATTCTCGAAAAGTTTATAATAATCCGGTGCGTTCTCGCATAACCATGTATTAGTAGTTACTTCCGCTTTCGGAACTTCACGTTTTATCACTCCCGCAATCTCGCTTACGTATTCCGCTATACAATCGGCGGAAAATCTCCTGTATTCAAGACATAATGCCGGATTCTGCCATTCTGTCGGATAGTCTGTAGGGGGGGTGATTTCTGAAAGATTACTATATGTAAGACTGTTTGCCTCGCAACCTATCGCAAGATTTATATTCTCGAAACTTTCGTATTTATCCCATAACCACGCCCTGAACTTATCCCTGCATACATTACACGTACACTGATACGTTTCAAGTTCGTTGTCAATCTGCCACGCAACTACCGAACTATTATGTCCGTAACGTCTTACGAGGCATTGAGTAAGTCTTTCCGCATACGCCCTGAAATACGGTACATTTATACATCTATGATTTCTTATACCTGTCCGGACAGGTCTGTTATCCGTGCCAATCTGTACTATTTCGGGGTGCGATTCATACAGCCATAACGGCGGATTACCTGTAGGAATACACATCATTATTTCGATACCGGCGTTACTGAAAATTTCAACAACATTATCCAGCCACTCAAAATCAAAATTTCCGTCAGATTTTTCGACAGATGACCATGCACCGTCGCATAAACGTACTATCTTTACACCGGTTTTTAACATCTGTCCGGCGTCCCTGCTCCATAATGATACGTCCCACTGTTCAGGGTAATAATCAACGCCTATCTTCATAACTTTCCCCCTGAATATCGTACTCTAAAATATCGCAGTTATTAATCATCCATACCGCAAAATCCTCTGTTCTGACGTCGTTGAAGTATGTATTTATTATCCGACATACTCCGCCGTGACACACAAGCAATACGTTTTTATCGCTGTAATTCGCTGTTACGTCGTCGAGTACGGAATATATACGGTGTGCGAGTTGTAACACTGATTCGCCTGTCTTACCCATACGTGTGGCGAAGTTTATCTTGTTATCCTCGAATCCCTCTGAAAATCTCGAATTTGTTTCATAGTTACCGTAATTCCACTCCCTGAGACGTGGTTCTGTAATGATTTCAAGACCTGTCTTTTCAGATATAATTTCCGCAGTTTTCATAGCCCTTTTCATTGGCGATACTATCATTATATCGACGTCAAGACCTGCTACACGTTCCGCTAATCCGTAAGCCTGTTGTATGCCGGTTTCGTTTAGTTCCATATCTGTAGTACCTAAAATTCTGTCCTGTTTATTGAAGTCTGTCTGTCCGTGTCTTGTAACGTATAATTTCAAAATAATCACTCCATAACATATTTTTTTAATTCATCTCTTGCGGTATCAAGTATTAAATTACTCGGATTATCTCCGCCGATAATTCTTGCAATTTCAGAAACTTTGCCGTCAAAGTCAAGCTGTATTACGTCCGTTTCCGTACGTTCGCCGACCGTTTTCTTCTCGATAAGCAAATGATTATCCGCCATAACCGCTATCTGTGACAGGTGCGTAACACATATCACCTGATGCATCTTACCTGTTTCACGTAATTTTATACCTATTTTCTGAGCGGTTTTACCACTTACTCCGGTGTCTATCTCGTCGAAAATCATAGTAGGTATGTTATCACGTCCGGCTATGACGCTTTTCAATGCTAACATTATTCTCGACAGTTCACCGCCTGATGCTATTTTTGATATTGGTTTCAATGCTTCACCCTTATTTGCGGATATGAGAAATTCCACGCTGTCCATACCATTGACAGTCAGTTTTCCCTTTTCGTGCCGTACCTCTATTATGACGTCCGGCATATTAAGAAATTCCAGCTCTTCCGTTACCCTTTCGGCGAATTTCTTTCCGAGTTCCTCCCTGTAGTCGTAAAGTTCCCTTGCCCTTTCCGTTACGGTATGCAGTAAATTCTCTTTTTTCCGGTTCAGTTCGGCTATCTCAGTAGCGGAACTCTCATACTTCGTTATTTCCGAGCAGGCATTATTATACATCTCGATAAGTCCGTTACAATCCCTTGCGTACTTACGTTTGAGTTTATTTATCGTACTTAATCTTGTACCGAGATAATCTAACCGCTGACCGTCAAGTTCTATCTCATCAGCAAGATTTTCGAGTTCGGAAGATATATCCGCAATCTCAATCTCTACCGCTGAAAGTCTTTCGTAAAGCGTATTGAGTTCCTTATTATCTGCGATATATCTTGAAATCTCAAACTCCGCACTCGCTATCATATCATTGGCGGTATCCTCCCCCGTGATACTCTGTACGGCGTTTTTTATCGCAATTATCAACGTTTCCGCACTCTTTGCGGTTTCATACTCTTTCTGAAGTGTTTCGTCCTCATTTTCCGATAATTCAAGTTCTCCTATGTCATCTATTATCGCATTCAGGTAAACTGTCCGTTCCGTTCTGGACTGTTCAAATTTCCGCAGTTCGTTTAATTTCTTTGCGGTCTGCTGTAGTTCACGGAAAGATTCCCTGTAATTTTCAAGAAACGTATTATCCGTACCGAAATCGTCGAGTACCTGTAAATGTCTGTCACTGTCAAGGAGCACCTGATTATCATGCTGACCGTGTATGTTTATCAGCATAGACCCGATTTCCTTCAGCAGTGATGCGGAGGCTGTACGGTGATTTATCCGTGCGATACTCCTTCCGTCAGAACCTATTTCACGTGTAAGCGTTATTTCATCATTTTCATGTGCTATACCGAGTTCGTCGAGATATGCCGTTATATTTCCGTCAAGTTCCGTAAATAATGCCGTTATAACCGCCTTATCGCAACCTGTCCGCACTATATCCTTACTGCATCGCCGTCCGAGTACAGCATTTATACCGTTTATCAGTATAGACTTACCTGCTCCCGTCTCGCCTGTAAAGACGTTAAGTTTACTGGTCAGTGGTATTACTGCCTCTTTTATTACCGCAAGATTTTTTATATATATTTCCCTTAACATTTTTCTATGAGTTCCCCCCTGTGAAAAGTTCACTCCGGAATTTTTTTGAAAGTCTTTTTGCATCCGCTTCACTGCGTACCAGTATAAAAATAGTATCGTCACCGGCTATAGTTCCTACTACACCCTCGTGATTTACTGCATCTATCGCCACACAAGTCCCCTGTGCCATACCGGCTCTGCATTTCAGTACAATTGTATTCATTGCGTAATCTACTGATATTACCGCCTCCGCAAAGAAATTTTTTTCCTCTACCGCTTCCGGTGGAAGTGTGTATCTGTAATTACCGTCGTTATCACGCTGTTTTACAAGTGAAAGATGTTGTATATCCCTCGAAAGCGTAGCCTGTGTAGTCCTGATTCCTCTTTCCGCAAGCAGTTCTATCAGTACTTCCTGTGTGGAAACCGGTTTTTCATTTATTATTTCAAGTATTATTTCATGTCTGTTATTTTTCATAAAAAAACTCCTACTTTATGGGTTTACACAACTTCCGGCAAAGCGATTCATGAAAAGAATTTCCTACCACATTCACAAACCGGATATTATTTTTTCCACGTCCGATTTCTATTGACTGGTCTTTTTCAAGTTGTATATGTCTTTCACCGTCAACACTTATCACCATGTACTCACCATTACGTGTACGGCTTGTCAATGTTAGTTTCCGGCACGACGAAAATAATGTAGTTCTCGAAAATAACGAGTGCGGACATATCTGTGTCATCTCGATACACTCCAAATCCGGTTCTATTACAGGACCTCCGGCAGATAATGCGTATGCTGTAGACCCTGACGGCGTACTGAACAGTACACCATCCGCCCTGTATCTGCCAACAAGATAGCCGTCTGAATACACTTCAAAATCGCATATCCGGAAACTTCCTGAACGTGCGGAAACTTCATTCAGTGCGGTATACGTTACCTGTCTTCCGTTTTCCGTACAGGTTAAATCAAGGGTCATTCTCTCCGATATTTCATAATCACCGGTCTTCAGTAATTCCAGTTTATCTAACTGGTCGGCTTCCAGACCTGCCATAAATCCGAGCGTACCCGTATTTATCCCGAGAAGTTTTGTATCCGTACCCATAAGCAACTGCGAACATCTTAAAATAGTACCGTCTCCGCCTATCGCTATTACAAAATCTGCCGTCCGGACTGATTTCTTTATATCTTCAAATCTCACAAATGACTTATCCGAAAATTCTTCCCTGTACTTCTCACTTACGCAAACCTCTATTCCGTATCTGTTCAGTACGTCACAGGTCTCCCTCGCACACTTCAGGGCGTTTTTTTTCTGAAAATTAGGGTATAATGCTACTATCATAATAAAACTACTCCTTTAGACTACTGAAAGAATTTTCAACAAGTTTCCTGAAATCACGTACTACTGGTATTCCGGATTCTTTCCGGAGATATGCGAGATATTCAATATTTCCGCTTCCACCTCGCACCGGTGAAAATGTATAATCTATTACCGTAAGACCGTTACTATATATTGCGGTATCAATTTCCGATAATACACGTTCATGAACTTTTTTATCACGGACTATCCCATGTTTACCGATAAATTTTCTGCCTGCCTCGAACTGTGGTTTAATAAGTACTACCACTTCCGCACACGGTTTTAACAACCGGCTTATTTCCGGAAGTATCATTTTCAGCGATATAAACGAAACATCCGCTGATATGAAATCTATATCGCAACTTAACATTTCCGGCGTTACTTTCCGGATATCCGTATTTTCCATGTTTATTACCCTGTCGTCATTACGTAACGTTTCCGCTAACTGTCCGTGTCCGACGTCGACGGCGTAAACTTTTTCCGCTCCGTGTTTCAGCATGAAATCTGTAAATCCACCTGTTGACGCTCCTATATCAAGACAGGTTTTCCCTGTGAAATCAATTCCGAAATATTCCGTTGCCTTCCCGATTTTTAACGCACCCCGTCCGACGTATTTTTCCTGCTCCGAAGATTCTATCACATCTTCCGCACTTACTTCATAAGACGCTTTTTTTACTGTTTTTCCGTTGACGGTCACACAGCCGGATTTTATCATTTCTTTCGCACGCTCTCTGCTCCGTGCGATTCCTCTTGTCACTATCTCCGTATCAAGTCTCGCCATTGGTTTTACTCCCGTTCCGGATATATTCTACCATTTTATCACTCGTCAGACCTAATTTTTCAAGGCTTGACCTCACAGATGCCTGCCGTACGTAATTCTCAACGGTAACCCTGCTGTAATCGCCTTTGTAGCCGTTTTCCACAAGTCTGCAACCGTATTTCTCTGAAATACTTCCGTTTCCTATAGATTCCTCAAAAAATACAATCCGTTTATATCCGCCGATTTCTCCGATAATATCACGGTCTATCGGGTATATTTTCGTAAGCTTCAGAATATCGCAGTTTATACCGTCGCCGTTTAGTATGCCTTGTGCCTTGTAAGCCTCATTATAAAGCCTGCCATATGTTATTATAAGGGTATCGCTTTTGCCGTTACGCATAAAAAGATATTCCGTATTCAGACAGTCACGGTTGAAATCTACTTCCTCCGCACCTCTCGGGTATCTTACCGCCGTGAGATGCTTATTTGTATATATCGCCTTCTTCATACATAATTTTAACTCTTCGTAACACGACGGTGAATATATTACAGTTTCCGGAATACTCGTCAACATGGGTACGTCGAAAATCCCCTGATGCGTTTCACCGTCCTCACCGACTACTCCGGCACGGTCTATACACAGAATTATATGCAGTCTGCCTATAGAAATATCATGTATCAACTGGTCATACGAACGTTGCAGAAAACTCGAATACACCGCAAAGACCGGTATCTGTCCCATTTTCGCAAGTCCGCCACAAAACGTTACGGCGTGCTGTTCTGCTATGCCGACGTCATAAAAACGCTTCGGAAATCTCTTACTGAAAAACTGTAAGCCTGTAC
The DNA here is from genome assembly GCA_029055625.1 of Ruminococcus sp. Classification (GTDB taxonomy): domain Bacteria; phylum Bacillota; class Clostridia; order Oscillospirales; family Ruminococcaceae; genus Ruminococcus. The sequence continues at coordinate 11,507 of JAIDCY010000101.1, forward strand.
CGTATTTCATAGCGGCGGTGACCGCACATATACGGTCATCTCTCTCCGCAAGCCGTACAAGTTCCCTGCCGAATACGGTAGAGTAACATTTATCCGCCGAAACTTCCGGATTGCCTGTTTCAATATCAAATTTCGATATACCATGATATTCTCCGGGGTTATTTTCCGCCGGTATATAGCCCTTTCCCTTTTTCGTCTTTACGTGTATAACTACCGGTTTATGATAATATTTTGCTTTTTTCATAATTTTTTCGAGTTCTGAAAGATTATGACCGTCTACCAGTCCTAAATATACGAATCCCATATTTTCAAATAATGAACTCCGGTCAAGTATTTTCGCTTTTACAACGTCTTTGGTTGTCTTTATCCCTTTCGCTACCGGCTTACCCAGTACCGGTATGGCATTAAGAGTATCTTTTACGTTCTTCTTTGTGGATATATACTGTTCGGAATTACTTAAATTAGTAAGATGTTTTGCCAACGCCCCGACGTTCCGTGAAATCGACATATCATTATCGTTAAGAATCACTATCAGATTACTTTTCCGCTCCTTACCGGCATTATTCATAGCCTCGTAGAACATTCCGCCGGTCATTGCACCGTCTCCGATTACCGCTATTGTATAATTTTCCTTCCCCTGCAACTTCATAGCCTCCGCAATCCCACACGCTACCGAGACTGACGTGCTACTATGTCCGGCAATGTAAATATCGTGTGGCGATTCGTCCGGCTTCGGAAATCCGGAAATCCCACCTTCCTTCCGTATGGTGGAAAACTTTTCCGCACGTCCGGTAAGAATTTTATGCACATAACTCTGATGACCTACATCCCATATGATTTTGTCGTCTGGTGAACTGAAATTCCGGTGAATTGCCATTGTCAACTCCACAACACCTAAGTTTGAGGCAAGATGTCCGCCGTTATTAGATATTGTGGAAATAAGCATCTCACGTATCTTTCCGCAAAGATTCTCGCACTGTTTTAAAGACAGTTTCCGTAAATCTTCCGGCAATCTGAGTTCAGACAGATTAATTTCTGTATCTTTTTTTTCGTATTCATTCATTTTATATTATGCAGAAAAAAATTTTTTTCTGCCTGCTCCTTTTGGTTAATTTTTTCTTTGCAAAAGTTTCTCCGTCAGTTCCGTAAGGAAACTGTTACCCCCTGTTTTTCCGAGACATTCAAGAGCTTCAACTGTTATCCTGTCGGCTGTCTCCCGGGCTTTTTCCACACCGTAAAGCGTTACAAAAGTAGTTTTATTCTCCGCCTTATCGCTACCGGCTGGCTTTCCGATTTCTTCCGTACTTGCGGTGACGTCAAGAATATCGTCGATAATCTGAAAAGCAAGTCCGAGTTTATAACCATATTCCGCCGAATTTTTAATTATTTCCTCGTCCGCACCGGCACATATACAACCCATCATACAGGATACCGCTATAAGCTGACCGGTCTTGTTACGGTACATATTACGGAGATTTTCAGCGTCGACGTCGTTTCTTGATTCGTTTTCAATGTCAATGACCTGTCCGCCTATCATACCTGATTTGCCTGTAGCCTTTGCGAGTACGGAAATTATTTTAATTTTCTGTTCGGGTGTCAGTTCCGTATCGTCGGCGATAATCTCAAACGGCAACACGGAAAGTGCATCACCGGCAAGTATCGCCATAGCCTCACCGTATGCCTTATGGCATGACGGCTTACCACGTCTTAAATCGTCGTTGTCCATAGCCGGTAAATCGTCGTGTATCAGTGAAAACGTATGTATCATCTCGATACCACACGCCGGAGCTTTTGCCTTTCTGTAATCCGTACCCATTGCCTCGCAGAACGCCATTACTAATACCGGTCTGATACGTTTTCCGCCTGCACTCAATGAATAATTCATTGCTTCTATCAGATGTTTCTGCGGTTCAGTATCTGCCGTCAGAATATTATACTCCGCAAGACTTTTTTCTGCATATTCAACATATTCTTTATATTTTTTATCGAATCCGTTCATTTTTATAAATCTCCATAACTTTTTAAATATCCGTATATCGCTACACCGGAAGCGTTATCGCATGAAAAATCCGGTTCTGCAAAATCAGCGTACTCAAACCGGGAAATAATTTTCTGTCTGATAATCTTATCCGACATTACCCCTCCTGCATATACAATCGGTACATCTCCGTAATTCCGGACAGCCTCGGCGGTCATTGCGGTTACCGTTTCCGCTATCGTATCAAGACAGTATCCGGCTATATTTTCGGACGTTTCACCGTTTTCGAGCATCTGCTTACACTTATTCTCAAATCCCGACAGGCAACAATTACCGTCTTTTATGACCGGTCTTATTTTATAGTGACTATCTGCATTATAGGCGAGTTTTTCAAGTTCTATGCCACACGGAAATTTTAATCCTAACATAAGTCCCACACGGTCTACAAGCTGACCGGCTTTCAGGTCAAGTGACGTACCAATCTGTGTTATTCTGATAATATCAGTCTCCGACGGTTCACATAGCAGGCAATCCGTAGTACCACCGCTGACGTGAAATGCTATAAATTTTTCGTGAATCAGTACGAGCCTGTCCGTAGAATATAGTGCGGATAATATGTGTCCGGTCTGGTGAGACGTACTATAAAACGGTATCTTATTTAACGCCGACAGTGTACGCCCTAAACCCTCACCACTCAGAAAACATGGCATATACGAACCCTCAACATTCCGAGGTCTCACAGATGCGGTGACGGCTTTCAGATTCTTTACAGGATGTACGGTAAAAAGTTCTTCCGTCATTTCCGGTAACTGTCTCGTATGGTGAAATACGGCATCACTCTGTCGCAATCCGGCTGTACCCTCTTTTACTGGTAACAGTTTCTTCGACTGGTAAATTTTATTATTATCGCTATTGTATACCGCTACAGATGTAGTGTAATTGCTTGTATCAATTCCGAGGAATTCAGCCATTTTTATTTTCTCCTGATTTGCGGTCACGTGAAAATGCACCTAATACGCCATTTATAAAAGAAACATCTTCCGGATATGTGTACTTCTCCGCAAGTTTTACCGCCTCACTTATTGCGATATTTACCGGTACTTTATCATCATAAAGTGCCTCAAAGACCGCTATTTCAAGTATCGCAAGATTTACTTTTGAAATCCTCTGTATAGCCCTTGACTTACTGTATCCGGAAATAATTTCTTCAATTTCCTTACTATGTTCCAACGTTCCGCCGACTATCTTCTTTACGTCGTCACTGACCGTTATTTCCTCTATCTCGTCGGCGATTTCATAGAGTTCATTTATATCATCATCTCTTAAAAGGTGTTCAAACACCAGTATGAACGCATTTTCCCTTGTTTTACTTCTCGTCATTTTTAAATCTCCTTTTTATCCGAATACCGCACCGCTTATTATTACGTTTACACGTTCTACCGTCAGACCCGTGATTTTCCGTATCTTCTCCGTTACGGATTTCTGTACTTTTCCCGCAATCCTCCGGGACTTTCCGTTACCTACTATCTTTATTTTTACCTCGATAGTAACTGATTCATCATTCCTGATTATCTTTATCGGCGGATTATTCTTTATTTTACTGAATAAATTTTCCTCACCACCAAGACTTACCACACCTCTTACTTCCAGTGTGGCAAGTCTCGTTATAGTCATTATTACTTCATCTGATATTTCAAGTCTGCTGTTTACCTTGTCTTTTTCGACTTCCATTTTCAACCTCCATATCTGTTATAATATTTAATTTATGGTTCTTACGAACCTTATTATATATTATACCAAAAAATTTCAGTTTGTACAACTACTTTACTTCAAAAATTCTGATATTTTCTGCGGATACATCTGTTTCATCAAGAATTATTTCCTTTATCGACGCCGCCTGTGCCTTATCCAGACCTTCAGTTTTCACCACTACTTTAGCCGTTGAACCGTCAAGATACGCCACACAATCCTCAAATCCCTGTGCTTTTATAAGCGATTCTATTGTACCTTCGGATTCTATCAGTTTTGATACCTCAACGGCATCAAGTGCGTTCATTACCATCTCATCTTCCGTAATGTCCCCACCACCTATTATTGACTGCAAAGTCTGTACGGCGGTGTCACGGTTATTCATCTTATCAAGTCTTGCCTGTGCGAAATAGTCTTTACCCGTTGCGTTTACCGATTCCGTTTCCGCATTGACAAATTCCGTCTCACCGTAACTTACTGTATCATTATCGGCGGTTACCGTTTTTGTATCCGGCGTGTTAATTTCCGGAGCGGTTGAATAGTTTATGTATACCGCTATTGCGAGCATCAAGGTCAGACAGGTCATAATAATATGTTTTTTTCCTATTATAAGTGTTGGTTTTTTCATAAATATTTCTCCTTTAATGTTTTAATTTTGTTACATATATTTTGCCGGTAGATATTCCGAGTACCGCAGATGTTGCCTTGTAAATCTGTTCCTGTACCGCCGGACTATCATATCCCGAACACGCTACTACAGCACCGGTTATTGCCGGTGGCTGTACCGTTTCGACAAGTGCCGTCTTTTCACTACCGTTACCGATAATCACATATTTTTTTTCCTCCTCTGTCGTATTTCCGGACTGATTCCGTTTGCCCTCCGTTGCGTATACATAACGCTGGTCCGTCGCAACCGTTATACATACTTTTACATCACCTGCTCCGTCGATATTACTGAGAAACTCTTCAAGTCGTTTTTCCGTATCAATGCGGTATTTTTCCGTACTGTCCGCACCGTCTTCAAGTGAATATCCGGCTGATTCCGTATCTTTTTTACTGTCGGGTACTACGGCGGAAAGCATTATGAAAATAAGTCCGGCTACTCCAAGCATCATCACGACGGCAAGCAGTTTTTTTTCTTTCGGTAAATTTCTGAATTTTTCAGCCACTTCCATTAACTACCTCCACACTATCGCCGATAATGTTTCTTATAATTTCAACCGCTTTCCCGAAATCGTCCGACCTGATTGTGACCTTATTAATAAATATGCTGTTATCGTCTGAAATATTAACTTCCGTCTGAATTTCCGTACAATTTATTCCGGAAGCGGTAAGCTGTTGCAGTATCGCCGACGATACATTTTCCGCAGTCTGCCGACATATTTCATTATTATATACTTCCTCTGATATTCCGTAATCCTGCTGACTGTATGTTGAAAAATCAGGCATTTCAAAAGATACGCCACCTTTTGCGAAAGATGCGACAAGAACGGTCACGACGGTAAGATTAAGTAAAAATTTCATCTGCGTTTTTAACCGTGTACCTGATACGAGATTCTCAATCATACACACCCCGGCGGATATTATACATACCGCCATGACCGCATTTTTCAAATCCTCCATAATATCCCTCCTAATTCAGACATTTCATAAGTATACCGGTACAAAGTACAAAAATCACCGAGTAACAAACCAATACGCTTTGTGCCACAGCAAGTCCGCTGTCGATACCTTTCATAAGTTTTGTAAGCGGTTCGGTGGAAAAAAGTTCCGCTATCGCCGTACCTATCCACATTACTAAACGGAAAACAAGCACTTCGAGTACAGGCGGTGACATTATTATTATCATCGCAATCACTCCTGCCGTACCCACGCTTCCGTGTATCACGTCGAAACTGCTTTTTACCGTCGCATATGCATCCGATACCGCCCCACCTACTACCGGAACTGCTCCGGATATAAGAAATCTTGCGGTCTTACTCGCAACGCCGTCCGCCTTACCGCCTAACGTACATTTCATAGATACAAAACCGGTGAAAAGCGTCATTGTAACGGTCATTCCCCATGTAATCAGCTTTTTCAGCAGATTTATTATACTGTTCAGCGACATATCCGGAAAAACACTGCCCGATACCGCAAGGACTGTACTTATGCTTACCACCGGAATAAGAAAATTTTCCGAAAGTCTCACTATCAGCTCCGACGCACCGAGTATGAGCAGGTTATATATTCCGGCGGTTGTGATTCCTCCGGCTATTAACGTTATACCGGCAAAAACCGGAACGAATACGAGAATAAAATTCCCACCTCGCTGTATCGCCGTAAGGGCTGAACCGTATACCGTAAAAAGTTGTGGCATTATTACCGTAACCGCCGTTATAACGCAAATCATGTTGTAAAGTCCGGCAGATGTACCCGAAAATATTACAGTACCGGCATTTTTCATTATCGCCGTGAAAAGTATGACCAGCAAAAGCGTTTTCAGGACTTTCAAAGGTGCGGAAATTCTCGTCACTACCGCATTTTTTACTATATCCAGCAATCCGGTAAATGAAATATTTTCTATATCTTCGTAACTGAAATCTATATCATAATCAGACATTATTTCATCAATCTGCTGGCTTATTTCCGCCTTACTTCCTGTACCCTCCGCATAACTTTCTACCGGTTGCGTAACTATAATCAGAATCACAAATATTATAAGTATATAAAATATTTTTTTCATACTTGTCCCATAATTTCATTAATTTTTTCAATCAGAGCCTTTAAAATCGGCATACTCATAAATGTTACCGCACCCCTGCCCCACATCTCCGCTACCGATGCTATCGCATTTTCTCCGCTGTCACGGCATATTTCACACGTTATCTGCGTTACGAAACATATAGCCGATGCCTTGAAAATCAGCGACATATAACTTTCAGATATTCCAGCCTGCGAAAAAACGTCGCTTATATCCGTCAGAAGAGGTTCGATAAATAACATGAATCCGCACATTACCCCGATACACGCCACAAGTGCCGTCATCATCGACTGCTCCTGACAGTGTTGCTTCAGCAGTACCGCCATTATCGCCGAACTTATACAGAATACTGCTACAGAAAAACAGTTCTCTACCATAACCCGAACACCATTTTTACTTTCTCGAACAGGTCGCCTATCTCGTCGACTATCACGACAAGTACCACAATAAGTCCGGCAAGCGTGGTCATCATTGCCTGCTCCTCACGTTCAGCACGCTTCAGAACAAGATTAAGTACCGCAACTATTATCCCCGTTCCGGCTATTTTAAAAATCAAGTCAATGTCCATAATCTTATATCCTTTCGTACTATATTATGAGAATACCTGTCATTATTCCAAAAAGTATTCCGATACTTCTATATAATCTGCCTTTCTGTGCGTATATATCGGAGTAATTTTTTTCAAGAATACCGGCTTTTTCGGTGAGTGTCGCAATAGATTCAAGCTGACCTTCTATGTCACTTTGTCCGAGTACGTAACCGAAATCACATAACAGTCCCTTTACATCGTCAGGTAAATTTTTCTGCGATTTTACAGCGTTTATCCATATTTCACGAAAATTACTTTCCGGACTGTATTGTTCCGGTATGGTATTCAGAAATTCCAGACGCTGAAATTTTCTGTTTTTCCGGAGTTCTGAACCTATGGAATACACGTCAACCGCACTACACCGGATTATTACGGCGGTATTCATGAACATTTCACGGATATTACGGCAGAAATCAAGGTCAGATTTAAGACGTTCTGAAAAATATATACCGGTTACCGCCCCCGCAATTGTAAACATAATCGCTGAAATTATCCTGAAAAACATCTTCCGAGCCTCCTGATTTCACGGATTCTGCCTGTTTTTTCAAGAAAAACTGCGTACTCAAAAATACCGTTTTCCAGTAATGGTCTGATAGTCCGGCGTTTCAGGAGATTTTCATAATTCTCTGCGTGGACAGTCGCCGTAAACCCTACCCCACAACCATATGCACCCGATATTGCCGATACGTCTTCCGGTGTGGAAATCTCGTCGCAGAAAATCATATCCGGCGAAAGAGTACGTACCGCCGATATTATACCCTCAGCACGTCCGCAACCTACAAGAATATCCGTAAGCACCCCAACGTCATTTTCAGGTACGCCGTCGGTTACTGATGCTATTTCATTCCTTTCGTCGATAAGTGATATTTTTATCCGGTTTCCGTATATCCTGCACAAATCCCTTAAAACTGTAGTTTTTCCGGTGTTCACGCCACCACATATCAATACGCTTTTTCCGTAAATCTGCTCCGCTATCCTTTCCGCACATCCTTTAACACATCTTGCTATCCGAAAATTAAGGGCGTTGAAACTGCTGATTGTTTTTCCGGCAGTTTCGGAGTATGTACCGGCTACGCCTACTCGTATTCCGCCTTTAAGTACAAAATATCCCTCACGCAGTTCCCGGCTACAACTATGCACGGAATAGTGACAAAGTTTATCGACGGTCTGCCGTATGTCTTCGGCGGTAATCGCTATATTTTCCGGATTGTCATAATCTCCTGTGAGCTTTCCGTTACGTGTAAGAAATTTTATCCTGTCGGGAAAAATGTATGTCACAGCACGTCCGCTCCGTAAGCGTATCTCTGTAGCACTTCTGCCGGTTACCGCCACCGCTGACATTGCCGTTCTTATTTCCGGTATCATATAAGACGTTATTATTTCATAGCTTGTACTTTCCGTCATTCTGAACACTCCTTCCACTTAATAATATTCAGTAATTCCGTACATTATTCACATACATAAAAAAAACAGCACACCGAAGTGTGCTGTAAATTTTTTGGAAATTATTCCTTGACACCACCGAGGGCAACGCCGGCAATGATGAACTTTGAAAGACAGATGTATACGATGATAATCGGAATGATACCGAGTGCGATACAAGTGTAAATCATACCATAGTCAGCGGTTTTCTGTGACGACTGGAGGATACCAAGCATCATAGGAAGCGTACGGAGGTTTGTTGTACCGCCCTTGTTCGGGTCGATAAGAATCATGTTAGGAGTATAGAAGTTGTTCCAGCTTGCGATAAATGCGAAGATTGCCTGAACTGCGATAGCAGGTTTCATCATAGGAATTGCAATCTGTAAGAAAATTCTGAACTCACTGCAACCGTCGATACGTGCTGCCTCAACTATTGACTGCGAGAACGACGATTTAAGATACGATACCATGAAGTATACTACCGACGGTGCGGCAACTGCCGGAATGATAAGCGGTATGAATGAGTTTGTAAGATGTAAGTTAATCATGAACTTTACGAAACCGGCTGATGTTACCTGTACCGGAACCATCATTACAAGAAGTATCGCTGTATATGCGGCGTCCTTGAGTTTGAAATCGTAAACTCGTATACCATATGCGGTCATTGCGGAGAAGAATACTGTCAGGAATGTTGAACATACTGTGATAGTCAAGCTGTTCTTGTAACCAATCATGATACTGAAATCGTCGGAAGTTTTTGTACTGAGGTTTTTGATATTCTCACTTAAATGACTGCTCGGAGCAAACAGAGTACCGAGACCCGTCATACTGATAATTTCAGTGTGAGACCTTGTGGCATTAATAATAAGAATGTAGATAGGAAGAAGACATACAATGGTAAGAATTACGCACCATGCAAAGAGTATACCTGATTTTATTTTCAGACTCCTTGTGTAATTGGCTTCGGCGTCTCCTCCATAAGTTGCTTTCATTTTGCTCATATGCTGAGACCTCCAAACTGTTTATTCTTTGCCTTCTGCTGTTTGATAAGTGCCTTTCTCTGTAACTTCTTTCTGTGCTCTTCTTCGTCACGGTTGAGACGGAAGATAATTGCACCAAGTACAGCGGTAATGATAAAGAGTACAACTGACGCCGCACCGGAATAACCATATGACGGCTCAATAGCACCACTGTGGAACTTATCGTAGATATAAACGGCAATTGTCTCGATATTACCGATTCTCTGACCTTCCTTGGAAGTTGTGAAGAGATAAGGCATATCGAACATCTGGAGACCACCTATCATAGAGGTGATGACTGTATAAACAAGAATCGGGCTGAGAAGCGGAACTGTGATTTTTACGAATGTCTGACCACTTGAAGCACCGTCGATACTTGCAGCCTCGAACAGTGAAGGGTTAATACCCATGATACCTGACATAAGCATTATCATTGTGTTACCGAACCACATCCATGTCTGAATGAACATTACTATTATACGTGGTGGCCATACAACGTCAGGGATATTTTTTGTCATGTTGAAGAATTCGCCGTCTTTGAGGACACCTATTGAACGTCCGAGAAGTGTAGCTGCTGAATAGTTTGTATCAGCACAGAGCTGAAGGAAAAGTACAGCTATTGAAGCAGCTGTTATGATGTTAGGCATATACATGATAACTTTGAAGAATCCTGTTCCCGGAATCTTAAGTTTTGCATCTGTGAACCATACGGCGAGTGAAAGTGAAAGTGCAATCTGCGGAATGAAGTTACCGAACCACAGAACGATTGTGTTTTTCAGACATCTTATAAAGTTCTGGTGCTGAACGTCGATTGACATGAGTTCTCTTGCGGCAGCTTTTACATTGGCGTCTGAACTTAAAAGGTCTGATTTGTTATACGGGTGACTGAAAAGTAAGTCGCTGAAATTCTTGAAGCCCACGAAGTCATTACCGGCGCTCTGATTTCCCTTGAAAGCGAGGATAAACGTATAAATCAAAGGCCATAACTGGAAAAAGCAATAAACAATAAAAAACGGTAAAATAAATATGTAGCCATACTTAGCATAGCTGATTGATTTGATTCTGCTCTGAGCAGCTGATGCCATACATACACACACCCTTTCGTAATATTAAGCAAATTAAAAATCTAAATAACGCCGATGGAACACACCTGTCCCACCGGCAATAAAACAAGGACTTTACTAAATATTAGCCAAGGTCTGGGATATCTCCTGAAACTTTCTCCATGAATGCAATCTGTGTATCATCCCATGAAGCACCGGATTCAAGATACTGTGCCTGAACGATGTCGATAAAGTCAGACTTTATAGTTGCGTCGTAAGGAGTGATAAGACCGTTGAGGTTGATTTTCTTTGCGTTTTCGTGGAGAACTTCAAAGTAGTTCTGACCGTCGAGGAGGTTAGTTACGTATTCGTTCGGGTTCTCACCGGAATTAACGATTTCTTCCATTACAGCCATGTTGTTGCAGTATTCAGGCTTGCTGAGTGCATATTCTTTAATAGTAGCAGGGTCAACAGTGAATGTCTTGATAAATGACTGTGCTTCTTCAGCGTTATCAGTAGCAGGATTAACAACAATCCATGTACCGCCCCAGAAGTAAGGTGAAGGACCTTGACAAACTTTCCACTTGCCGTATGTTGCACCGCCTTCGCCACCTGCTGCCTGAGCAAGAATAGCATCGCCGAAGCCCCATGTTGATACGAAGAAGCCCATTGCACTGTCGTCCTGACCGGAAGCGTACCATGAAGGATCCCACTGTGGGTTCTTTGTAACACCACCGCAATCCCAGAGTCTCTTAGCATAATCTGCGAACTGCTGGCAAGAACTATCGATATTAAGTGCATTATCTACAACCCACGGAGTTGTACGTGTTGCGGCGAATACCTGCCACATACCACCGAGTGTATCAGCAAGAGCTGTTGCACCGCCGGACTGTTCTGCAATATCTTCAGCTGTTGCTACGAAGTCTTCCCAGTTGCCGATCTTAGCCTGCATTTCTTCAGGGGATGTTACACCGAGATACTGTTCAGCGAGGTCTGCTCTGTATGCGAAACCACCGGCTGCTGCCTGCCATGATACACCTTTTCTTACGCCGTTGGAATCCTTACCGATTTCATCAGTATATCCGTAAATATCAGCGAAGTTGTCATCTGTAAAGCCGAGCTGTTCGAGTGGAGCTGTCTTTGTATCGTCGTTTATGTACTTGAGAGCCCAGTCTGCTTCACAGAAATAAACGTCGAGGTCTGCGTTATCATTGAAGAGAGCGTCGTATTTTTCGGAAGCCTGACCGCCACCAACATCGAAGTTAATGAAGTTTATCTTATCGTCGGAAGTTCCTGTAACTGATTTCCACTGTTCGAGCATTGCCGGTACGTCGTCTGCGTTCCATGCTGCAACTGTGAAAGTGGCACCGCCTGTACCGAGTGATACCTCACCTACTTCTGTAGAGCCCTTAGCTACAACAGGTTCAGCTTCGCCTTCGTCTTCTGCCTCTGAATCTTCTTCGCCGTCTTCAGCTTCGGATTCGTCTTCAGCTTCTGATTCTTCTTCACTTTCTTCTTCGCTGGATTCCTCTTCACTGGATTCTTCTTCACTTGATTCAGGGGCGGAAGTTGCAGGAGCGGAAGTAGCTGTTGAAGATGAAGGGTCATCGCCACCACAGCTTGCGAATGCACTTGTAGCCATTGCGAGAGTTGCGACTAAGGCTAAAGTTTTCTTGAGTTTGTTCATTTGATTTTTCCTCCTTAAAAATGTATATTATATTTCTGAATAAATATAATATTATGAATAGATATTCCGTTCCCGTGACAGATTATACGGGCAATTGTGCTTACCATACGCAACACCATTACGGAAACTACTGATACCAAAAGCTCTTTGCGAAAAAATTTCCGCATTATTTCCGGAGTGTATGACCTCTGCAGAGAGCCGGTACTATCTGTGCTGACACACAACTTCGGATTATTCGCTTTATTAAAATATACCTTATTTTTTGTGTAAAGTCAATAGTTTATAACGTTCTTTAATATTTCTTGTGAAATATGTATATTTTCAACATCTTTTTCTTGTTGGATTTCACATAATTTGCAGTTAAAATCTTAAAAAGTTACAGAAAAGTTACAAGCGTTTTTGATACTTATGCACTATTATTACTGCTCTATTTTATATCTATTGACCAACAGTTACAAATTCAACAATTTCTGCCACTTCTTTTTGTGTAAGTTTTTCCACATAAAGTAACTCGTATACATGAGTGAATTTTTGTAACTCTTCACGAAGATTTATAATATCCTGTGCAGTCTGTTCGTCGACGTGTGGGAGTAATACGAGTTCGTCGATTCCGGCAGTATTTATGTTTATCGGTGCAATGTCTTCAAGGGTAAGAGGCGGTAAAGTTTCCGTTACCTGCTCCGGTTCTGTTTCCGGTTCGGATTCCGTAATTTCTGCCGGTTCGTCGTACTCCTCTTCAACGGGATATACCGGATTCTGTACGTATATATAGTCACATATACCCGCAAATTTTGCCTCACCTATGCCGTATACATTCATTATCTCTTCAATGTTATTAAAACCGCCGTTCTGTTCTCTGTATTTTACTATTTCATACGCCGTAACCTCACCGATACCGTAAAGTTTAGTGAGTTCATCTACTCCGGCGGTGTTTATATCAATGAAAATTTCTTCCTCTGCCTGCTCCGTGACAGATTCTGTGACAGGTTCAGGTGCAGATGTGGTTGTAGTGGTGACCGTTACGGTTGATTCCGCAGAAGTTGTAACCGGTATGGTCTCTGTAGTAGTAGTGGTGGTGGAATAAGTCGTTTCCATTTCCGATAATGTCGTTATAATCGCTGTAGTAGTTACCTTTCGTGATGTCGTTATCTTAGCTGTAGTAGTCTTTAAGGTCGTGACAGTCTGCGTCGTGTGTGTTTCCGTAATAACAGTGTTTGTATTAATTGCCATAAGTGTTATCTCGTCATCCGGTACGGTTTCTTCCGGCAGAAGTACCATAAAGGCAGTAAATATCACTATCGCCAATGATATACAAAGATATATAATTCCTGATTTATTCATTCTGTATAGTGGACATCTCCGCATAATACATCAGTATCGCCGTGGCATCTACCGCATCTATAAGACCGTCACCGTTATAATCCGCCCTTGAAAGACTGCCGGATTCAATAGTTCCTGTCCCGTCCGTCGACATTGAGGCGTAATGCATAAGTACAAGTGTAGCATCTACCGCATCTATTAAATTATCGTTGTTTACGTCACCTTTACGCTCCCCGACTGTAATAATCCTGCACGCAGATGCAAACTGATTTTCTGTTGAAGCAAGTCTCACCGCTACCTGCTCACCGCCTTTTATTCCGTAATCCGTCCCCCACTCAAGACCCAGTATCTCCTCTATATCTCCTGCTTCTTCTCCGTGTCTCTTCCGCATGACGGCTTTAAAACCTTCTCTTGTAATATATCCCATCTCTACACACATTTTGTCAATATCATCTTCACTCAGCCGATTCCCTGACGGTGCTATCTCGTAATCGTAACCGTTCAGATAATATTTACCGTCCCTGAAATCAAATTCCGGATTTTCTGCCGTTAAAACCGGTGCTTCCGGTATCTTATACGTGACGGGTTCGCTCGCAAACTTGCCGTTTCCTGCGGATACCTTAAAAGTAATCGTTTCTCCCGGAATCACTTTAAACGCCTTATTCATTACCATTCCTGAATTTATCCACCTGCCGTCAACAAGTCGCTTTCCGGCTGATATATAATCCCTCTCGAATTTGTCATCTTTCAGTAAATATGTCAGAAGGTCGGCGGTTTCATTCGGGATAAATCCTAAAGTCTCGTAATAATAATCATACTCCAGTTCAGGAAGTACAGCCCTTTCCGGTACGGTATATATGAACTCCTCGCCGGTCTCGTTATTAACCGCCGTTATGTTCTGTCCTGCATAATCGCTTACACTTCCGCCCACTTTGAACTGTATGCCGTCCTCCGCCGTAACAGTAAAAACACTCTGAAAAATTATCGACTCATTATCAAGGCTGAATGCCACCGGTGCTTTTATAACTCTTATCTTTACTGTATTTGATAATTTATCCGGTTCATTCAGTTCAATTGTAATATCCGTCTCACCATATGGAACTTCTTTCATTGCGGTATACTCATAAGGTTTTATCTCCTTACCGTCCATAATCATTTCAGATGAAGTTTCAGGGAATAACTGAAATGCGTTATCATTCGGTGACAACTCTATTATATATTCACTGTCGCTTACTTTTACCGCTTCACCTGTACCCGATAAGTTACCTTTATATCTCAGAGTGTTGAATCCTGCTATCGCCGGTCTGTAGGTTCTTTCCGATACGTTCAGAGGGTTTGTATACGCTGAAATCTTTGTTTCTTCCGTAATCTTCAGCGGTTCGGTATACGGCACATATGATGAACCGTTGACGGATACAAATATTTCACCTGCTCCCGATAATGTGATTGTCTCACTCTCCGGAACTTCTCCGGATATATGCGAAAATCTGACGTTTCCTTCCGGATTTCCAAAAGCTTTAAGTGAAATGTTTCCGAAAGTTGCGTACAAATCACCTGAAGAAAAAAGTTTTTCATAAGTATTGTATATTTCGTCTGCTTTCTGCATTTCAGATTCATTATCTTCTGATATTCCGGAATATATTTCTTTCTTTAAACTATCAAGTATTTCTGCTTTTTCCTCTCCGGAAAATTTTTTATCCTCACCGTAAATATCTGTCCACTCTTTACCGTCCGGACTACAGAAACTCTCATTTTTTCCTGTATATTTCCCTATCTGTTCAGCACTGCTATACCGGAGCAGGTCTGTTACTTCACCGCTTTTGCTATCCTTTATATAAAGACCTGATTCTATCGGTATTACATACTTATTATCTTCACTGGATATTTTTACCACAACCCCGAATTTCTCACCGGCTTTTACCGGCACGCTTTCCGATAGTTCTATAGTATGGTAACCTGTCAGAATGTCGTTACCTGTTGTCACCGCTGAAGGTTCGGCAGATGTGGGGTCTGTATCGTCGGAAAGTCCGGAATATATCGTTATCTCGTAATCTGTACCGGCGTTCTGGAAATAAGTTGATACCGCTTCTATCTGCATATCAGATTCAGCAGTAAAAATATTCGCCATATATGAACTGCCTGTCTCCTGACCCTCCGGTAACGCACTGATAAGCTGAGTGGGAACAAAAGTATCATGCTGATAATTTATTGTGTAATTATCCTTATCCCCTAACTCGTAAACACCAAAAAGATTAAGGCTTCTGTCTTCATATGAAATCCACATATAACCGTCATCACCGAATGTATACCCCCAGCTGTTCTTTACCAGCCACGCTCCGTTATGTTCCGGTTCTATGGTGAAATTTTCAGCAGGAAAATCATCATCCCAGCCTGCGATTGTTACCGCATGATTCGCAAACTTCGGAAGTCTGTTACTGTTAACACAGTTCCACACTGAATTATATGATTCCAGCGACTCGTGATAAAATGAAACGTCTACTGCATGACCTTCATATACAAACTGCTTTATAAGATTATTTATATCGTCAAAATTTGAACGGTCTTCATTGAAATCGAACAGATACGCATTTTCAAGGTGATAATCACTTGTATAACGCATATCATCAATATTATCGGAATTACCGGAATCTTTAAAGAAATCCGTATTATTATACGGCAGACGGCTTTCATATACAGGACCTATCCACTGTGCCCACATATTCGTTACTATTTCCGCAGAACCGCCCCAGTCAAGATGTTCTTTCAGAGTTCCGGCGGTAATATTTATAGCGTCGTCACCATAATATGAGTAGTAAGCTGTATGCAGTTCTGAAAGATTTACCGAAGGTTCTGCACTGATTACGCTTGTTTCCGCACTCGATGCTGAAGAATGCGTCCAGCACGTACCATACTGCCCCTGATTCCTGACGGAAGATATTGTACCATGTTCTCTCATATCGTAGCTTGAAGGCATATCCGCATACAGATTTACTCCGCTGTGATATTCCGTACCTTTTGCCACCGGATTTGGTCTGCCGTCGTTATGCCCTGTTATGTAGGAAAATTCCGGAAATGATACACTGAATCTGTTTTCACCGACGTTTTCGGCGGTAACTGCCGTATCATAACCCGTATATACTGCCGGTAGCGATAACGCCGTAACTATTGAAAGGGTCTTCACAAGAAATCTTTTCATAAAAAATACCTCTCTGATTTTTTTATAAAATTGTCCGTACTTTCACATACGGACAATCTTATTTATTATGCTGTTACTATATCTTCCGCCTTCCGCAGATTTAATTTTTCTACTGCCTGCTCCCTCATCTTATACTTCAGTATCTTTCCGGCGGCGTTCATGGGAAAACTTTCTACAAACTCTATATACTTAGGACATTTATGTGATGCCATACGTTTTCTGCAGAATTTCTTTATCTCCAGTGGTGTAGCCGTTTCACCCTCTTTAAGTACGATACAAGCCATTATCTCCTCGCCGTAATTCTCCGACGGTACGCCTATTACCTGCACGTCCTTTATCTTAGGGTATGTATACAGAAAATCTTCTATCTCCTTAGGGTAGATATTTTCCCCACCTCTGATTATCATATCTTTTATACGTCCGGTAATCTTATAATATCCGTCAACAGAACGTCTTCGGGCGAGGTCTCCGGTATGCAACCACCCCTGCGAATCTATCGCCGATGATGTAGCTTCCGGCATTTTATAATATCCTTTCATGATATTATATCCTCTTGCGACCAATTCACCGTCTGTATCGTCTGGTAGTTCCTGATTCGTTTCAGGGTCAACGATACGGCATTCAACGCCGAATATATTTCCGCCCACCGTATTTACCCGCTGTTCCAATGTATCCGTCGTCTTACTCATCGTCACCGCCGGTGATGCTTCCGTCTGTCCGTATGTTATACAGATTTCTTTCATGTTCATCTTCTCTATGACCTCTTCCATGGTCTTTACCGGACACGGTGAACCTGCCATTATTCCGGTACGCATATATGAAAAATCGGTCTTCTTAAAATCGGGATGTCCGAGCAGGGAGATAAACATTGTAGGTACTCCGTGCAGACACGTTATTTTCTCCTTGTTTATACAGGCAAGGCTTTTACGTGGTGTGAATCTCGTTATAGGTGACATTGTAGCTCCGTGTGTGACCGCTGATGTCATAGCAAGTACCATGCCGAAACAGTGAAACATAGGAACTTGTATCATCATTCTGTCAGCCGTCGACAAGTCCATACAGTCGCCAATTGCTTTCCCATTATTCACGACGTTATAATGTGTGAGCATTACTCCCTTAGGAAATCCTGTCGTCCCTGACGTATACTGCATATTACATACATCATGTACATCTATAGTACGCCGTATCTTCTCCACTTCACTATACGGTACGTGCCGTGAAAGTTCTATTGCCTGCTCCCATGTATAACATCCTTTATTCTCTGAACTTACTGTTATTACGTTCTTAAGAAACGGCAAACGTTCGGAATGCAATTCACCAGGTTTACAGGTTTCCAGTTCCGGGCATATCTCTTTTATTATATCAATGTAACTTATTTCCTTTATACCATCTATCATTATTAATGTGCTTGTATCCGACTGCTTCAAAAGGTATTCCGCTTCATGTATCCGGTACTCACTGTTCATTGTAACAAGTACAGCCCCTATTTTCGTCACCGCCCAGAACGTTATATACCATTGCGGTACGTTTGTAGCCCATATTGCCACGTGGTCACCCTTATTAACTCCCATTGCCAGCAGTGACCGTGAAAATGTGTCAACATCATCACGAAACTCCGGATATGTCCTTGTATAGTCAAGTTCGGTATATCTGAATGCGTACTGATTCGGAAACTCTTCACATATACGGTCAAGTACGTCCGGAAACGTATAATTTATAATACGCTCCTTCGGCCATGGATATTTACCGTTATTACGCATATTATCCTGTAATGTATGCTTATGCTTTGTCTGATACTGTTTCATGAACTCCGAAAAATGCGGTACTACTATTCCACCGTCAAACAGTCGGTGTGACCACCTCTTCACCCACTCCAATGATATGTAACCTATATAATTTATCGATTCCAGCACAGACAGCATTTCCCGAACCGGTACGTCACCGTTACCTATCATACGGTACTCTATCTTACCGTCTGATGTCATTATACTGTCCTTTACCTGCACGAATTTTATATACTCACCAAGATTTGCTACCGTTTTTTCCGGCGACTCTCCGACAAATCTGTACGGGTGGTGCATATCCCATACTACCGCAACCTTACGGCTTTTTACCCTGTCAAGCATACGTGCAAGACGTGCGGTATCGCTATATACTCCGTTTGTCTCTACCAACAACGTTATATTATACTTTTCCGCTACCGGTATAAGCTTTATCAGAGATTCTATTACTACTTCGTCGTCTACTTCATCTTCCGGTCCTACATTGTTATCCGCAAGTACTCTTATATACGGCGTATTCAGTTTCTGTGCAAGTTCCGCATATGCTATTATTTCAGACTCCGCATTATCATAATTTTCTGCATCTTTTAAACACGCTCCCGTCGACAGACAAGGGATTTCCAGATTAAGTTCATTAAGTTTTTCAATAGTCTGTGGCAGTCTTGATTCGGTAAAAGGTCTGGCTCTGTATGAATAAATTTCGTCACCTATGCCCCGTACCTCTATACCGTTGAAATTCAGGTCTTTCGCTATCGAATATATATCAGACCATGACCACTCCGGACACGCAAGAGTTGAAAAACACGTTTTCAAGTATATCATTCCTTTTCATTGATATTGTAAAGAATATTATATCATGAAACTGCTGAATTGTCAACCGGAGAAACTAATTAATAATTAATAATTCAAAATTAATAATTATGAATTATAATTCGATTATGTATTTTTCAAAAGCATTTACTACAGTTGTTGCACCGACTTTCTGAATACGTGTGAAATTTCCATAATTCCGGTGTACGTGACCATGTACGAAAAATTCCGGCTGATATTTTTCTATAAGAGCATTAAAACAATCAAATCCCCTGTGTGCATAATCGTCCATATCATTCAGATTTCTTGCCGGTGAGTGCGTCAAAAGAATGTCGAAACCCTTATTTTTTAACAGACTGATATGGCGTTTTCTGATACGGTGTTTCATTTCCTTTTCAGTATACTGAAAATATCCGTTTCCGTAACGCATTGACCCTCCTAACCCGAAAATCCTTATTCCGTTATAATTAATAATTCTGTCGTCAATACAGATACAGCCTTCAGGAGCTTTTTTTATATAACTGTCATCGTGATTTCCGTGAACATACAGAACATCTACATTGACCATAGTAGCAAGAAATGTAAGATATTCTGAATTGAGGTCACCACATGAAAGTATTAAGTCTATACCGTCGGTTTTGGATTTATCCCAGTAATCCCATAGTGAACGGCTTTCTTCGTCGGCAATTACAAGTATTTTCATATAATAAATTTTACTATATCTTCCGGAGTTTCCGCTATGAAGTCCGCTCCTGCTCCGGTAAGTTCTTCACGCCCACGGAAGCCCCATACGCAACCGATTGATTTTATACCGGCAT
This sequence comes from Ruminococcus sp., assembly GCA_029055625.1. Classification (GTDB taxonomy): domain Bacteria; phylum Bacillota; class Clostridia; order Oscillospirales; family Ruminococcaceae; genus Ruminococcus. Next base: position 31,662 of record JAIDCY010000101.1, read on the forward strand.
TCTTTGCGGTCTGAATATCTACGTTACTATCGCCTATCATGAAAATATTTTCCTCGTCTGGATATTCTGAAATAATTTCCGTTATAATCGCTGTATCCGGTTTCTTCGGACGTTCCGCACATCCGCCTAAGACTTTCACAAACTTATATTCCGGTAGCAGTTTTTTTACAATCTCTATCGCAAAATTCTGTGGCTTATTCGTCGCTACCGCAAGTACTACTCCGTTTTCCGTAAGTACTTCAAGACATTTTTTCATACCGTCGTAAAGATGTGTCTTATCAAGAAAATGTTTCCCGTAATACTCGCTGAAGATTTCAAGTAATTTTTCTGTATCATCTTTTCTGTCGTCAGGTAATACCCTGTAACATAATTTCTGGACGCCGTTTCCGACAAATTTTCTGTAACTTTCGTATGGGTGTACCGGACAATCCAGTTTTTCAAGTCCGTAATTTGTAGCATCGGCGAGGTCTTCCAACGTATCCGCAAGTGTGCCGTCAAGGTCAAATATCGCTATCATCTTACTACCTCCCTACAGTATACACATACAGTCCCCGAAACTGAAAAATCTGTACCGCTCTTCTACCGCTATCTTATAGGCGTTCATTGTATTCTCGTATCCCATAAACGCAGATACCAGCATTATTAACGTACTCTCCGGCAGGTGAAAGTTCGTTATCAGACCGTCTATACACTTAAACTCATACGACGGATATATAAATATATCAGTATAGCCTTCACGTTCGGAAATCTCATCGTAAAACGTCGCTACGCTTTCGAGTGTACGGCAGGCTGTCGTACCTACCGCTATTACTCGTCCGCCGTTTGCTTTCGTCTCGTTTATCAGGTCTGCTGTCTCCTGTGGCAAGTAGTAGTGTTCGCTGTGCATTTTGTGATTCAGAACATTATCCTCTTTCACCGGTCTGAACGTACCTAATCCGACGTGCAACGTCACAAATGCCGTTTTAATGCCTTTTTCGTGGAGTTCCTCTATCATCTCCGGCGTGAAATGTAATCCGGCTGTAGGTGCTGCCGCTGAACCGAGTTCACGGGAATATACCGTCTGATAGCGTTCCTTGTTTTCGAGTTTGGCGGTTATGTAAGGCGGTAACGGCATCTGACCTACATCTTCGAGTGCAGTGAAAAAATTCCCCTCACACTCGAATTTTACGATTCTGTTTCCGTCGTCTTTCGCCTCGACTACTTCCGCAATAAGTCTGCCATCGCCAAACGAAAATTTAACTCCGACTTTTGCCTTTTTCGCCGGTCTGCATATTATCTCCCATATCTTGTCGCCTTTCTGCTCCAGTAACAGAAACTCTATAAATGTATGATTTTCTATCTTCTCGCCGTAAAGTCTCGCCGGTATTACTCTTGAATCGTTCATCACCAACAAATCGCCACTTTTCAGGTGTCCGCATAAATTATAGAAATGGTCGTGTTCAATCGCTCCGGTCAGACGGTTCACACACATCATTCGTGAGGCGTTACGAGGTTCTACCGGTGTCTGTGCTATGAGTTCTTCCGGCAAATCGTAATAAAAATCGGATTTTAAAAGTTCCATAATTTCTCCTTTATATCTTTATTTCTTCGTTCAGCAGTTTCGGGAGCAGGGCATCACGCAGGGCGGAAAGTCTTTTATTTTCCAATTGATTTTTACCGGTTTTATTAAATAATGGGCTGACAATATTATTAAATTCTGATATATCTTTTTCGTTTAATTCAATAACAGGTAATATTTCAATATGTTTCGGGTAAATATGCTGTTGTACTGAACCTGTACGCATTTTATATATTTCTTCCTGACGTTTTTTCAGCATTACGTACCAGAAATAAATATCTTCTGTCATTGTCGAATCAATGAACGACGAGTCGGAAGACCATACCGGAATACTCCACAACTGCACATATCCGACATTTGAGCCGGAAGCTGATACCGTTATAACAGGTGCGGTCGTATTCGCTTTATTATGATAAAATGCCGGTTTCAAGCCTCCGGCAACTACAGGAACTTCTCCGGAAACAGCGTTCTTTGATACTAAACCTTTTCCACGCTTTAACGTTATATATTCTCCTATCGTATGTTTACCGGTTGCAATATCAGGAAACATTTTACTGAATATTATCTGTGCCTGCTCCTCAAGATTTTTATTTATTCTGTTGTTGAGTTCTATTTTCCTGTCAAGCAACCTTAAAATATATCCGGTTTTCTTCTGCGTTTCGTAATCCGGTACGTTTACTATGTAATCCATGATTGCTTTCTTGTCACCTCGGGGCATTTTAGTACCTTTTGATGTCTTCATTGAATATTCAAAAAATCTGTCGGCGGACAGCGTATAGTACAGAAATTCCGGTGATATACCGTCTTCTGCCCTGAATACAAGCACATCGTTTGAACAGCTTCCGGAATTTTCCGCAAACCATATCTTTTTAAAATAAGGTCTTATATTTGAAACAAGTACATCATTTTTCTGATATGCCGTGACTTTTCCGGTTTTCGGTACTGTCGACGGCTTAGTGATTCCGCATTTATCCGGTAGCATATTTTCAGTTGATATATAATTATCCGATATAATATCGCTTACGGAAATTTTTTCACTCACCAGATGACTTATATTTCTGAGTTCAGTTTTCATATATTATATCGTCTTTCCGTTTCAGCCGTCCGGAGTTCGTGCTTCTCATAGTAGCCGATTAATTTTCCCGTATCGTCTCGCAACGCTATCATGTATATATCGTGATTCTCCTTGTTATGAAACGTATATACTTTATTATTCTCCATGCTCTCTCCGAACCATGCGACAACCTTTTCTATCATCACGTTCGATTCCGCATTATGACACGCAAGCAATGATTTCCCTACTAACTCCGCACCGCCTCTTTTTGCGTATCTCGCAACAGCTGACGGGTTCATGTATACTATTATATGGTTCGTATCGCATATCACTACCGGCATACTATCCGCATCTATTACGCTTTTCAAAAATACTGATATTTCCATATACTGACCTCCTTAAATCCTCGTCGCAAGAAGTACGCTATATTTCTTCCGGAAATCTTCAAACTCGTCTCTCTCTATCGATTCACGTATTTTTTCCGTGAGCGTATTATAAAAATACAGATTATGTTGTACCGCTAATCTGCCTGCTAACTGTTCGCCTGCCTTGAAAAGATGTCTCACGTATGCCCTCGAAAAATTCCGGCAGGTAGGACAGTCACATTGTTCGTCTATCGGGTGAGGGTCTGTCTCGTAACACTTATTTCCTAAATGCATTATACCGCTCCATGTGAATACCGTTGCGTGACGTGCATTCCTGCTCGGCATTACGCAGTCGAACATATCTACACCTCGTGCGACTGCCTCTATTATATTAGACGGTGTACCCACTCCCATCAAGTAACGTGGCTTATCTACAGGCATATACGGCTCTACTACGTCGATAATACGATACATTTCTTCCGTCGCCTCTCCTACCGCCAAGCCACCTATTGCGTATCCGTCAAGATTGAGTTCTGCGATGTCTTTCATGTGCTTTATCCGCAAATCGTCAAACGTCGAACCCTGATTTATCCCGAATAACATCTGATGTTTATTTATCGTATCCGGTAAACTGTTCAGGCGTTGCATTTCCTCTTTACATCTATACAGCCAACGTGTAGTGCGTTCGATAGAGTTAAGCACGTACTTATACGGCGACGGATTTTCTATACACTCATCAAAAGCCATAGCAATGGTAGAACCTAAGTTCGATTGTATCTGCATACTCTCTTCCGGTCCCATAAATATACGGTGACCGTCTATATGCGATGCAAAATATACGCCCTCTTCCTTTATCTTCCGGAGTTTCGCAAGTGAAAATACCTGAAATCCGCCACTATCCGTAAGTATCGGCTTGTCCCAGTTCATGAACTTATGTAATCCGCCCATCTGCTTTATGACTTTATCCGTCGGGCGTAAGTGCAGATGATACGTATTACATAATTCAACCTGCGTTTTGAGTTCCTGCAAGTCAACGGAAGATATTCCGCCCTTTATAGTCGCACACGTTCCGACGTTCATGAAACACGGTGTCTGAAATGTTCCGTGTACCGTCTCTACCTGTCCACGACGTGCCTTATTTTCCTTTTTAAGTAGTTTAAACATTCTGCTTACCCTTCTGGAAATCAACCGGATATTTGTCAATCCAGTTGTAGTTGTTTATCCTTTTAATCAATGATTCCACATAGTTTTCAGCTTTTTCTTCACGTGCATACCATATATTAGACATACCGAATCCATAGCCGTCCTTTTTGCTGTACGGAACTTTCCACAGCTTTCTTGCCTCTTCGGAAAGAAGTACACAGTTTTCGATATTGGCAGTAATGTAATACCAGTCCGGATTTTTCTGTAGATGTCTGTATACAGTGGCGTGTTTATACCAGCCGACTATCAAATTTCCTATACCCTCGTATCTCGCAAACCATACAACAAGAACATCGTCTATCAAATCAGATAATTTTGCATTTTCATCTATGTTTTCGATTAAGACGTTATTTCCGTGATTTTCAAAATAGCCACGGCATATTTTTTTACCGTTTTCGATAACATACTTAAAGTTATACTGTTCGCCTAAGTAGTCAAAACCCTCCGGCATCTCGACAGGTTCGTCATCCGTTACGCCCTTATAGTACTTCATGGGCTTGATTTTACAGAAAAGAATTTTGTTTGTCATTTTAACATTTCTCCTTTAAATTAATTGAGAATTAAGAAT
>JAIDCY010000102.1 GCA_029055625.1 Ruminococcus sp.
TTTTCAGATATAACAAAAATTGAGTCTGAAATTGCTTTGCTGAAAGAAAAAAAGGCTGAAATCTTTGAACGGCTTTTTAGTGGCAGCATAAATCAGACCGAGTTTGAAAACAGAACATAGATGTTTCATCACAGCGAATAACGTTTGCCGGTATGTTCTCATCAGATATGCAGTCAACGTTATACAAATTTATCAATGTCCGTTTCTTTTTTACGGTTGTTTTCGTACCGGCATTTCTTCTGATTGGAATTATTCTCAGAAGTATTGGAAAATCCAAAGAAACGAAGTCGGAAAAGAAAAATTAATAGCCTTATCGGATGTTATTGGCAGAACTATACAAATTCGTTGAAAAAACTTTGTGTAGTTTTCTGCCAATAAAATTTGAAAAACTTATTGACATTATCCTCGTCAAGCAAAATTCCGGCGAGCGTTATTCCCTGAATCAGCTGATATGATGATTCATCTTTATCGCCGAAAAAGTAGTAACGGTTTGTGTGTCCATACAGCGATATATCAAGGAAATTACTGCTTAGATTGATTTTGATTTTTACAACGCCTTCAAGCCATTTCTGCATTGGCGTAATGACATTTCTTTTCAGCGAATCAATAGTTTTTCCGCAGAACGCAAAATTTTCACCGTTGAAATTTTTCATACTCCACAGTACGAAACCGACCGTCATTGACATAGTTTTTCCGGAACGTACCGACCCATCGCAGACAATTGAATCAAAATTTTTCGTATCCGTCTGAGACCACCACAGCATTGACTTTAACTGTTTCGGCGACAGATTTTCATACATCATTTTTTATGCCTCTTTCGATTATTTCAAAAAGATTCGTAAGCTGTTTATCTTCGGAATTTGCGGTATCTCCGGACAAAACGGCGTTGACGATTTTTGAAATTTCCGTTTCTGCCGAAACAAGTTCCTGGTTTTCTTTCAGAAATTCGTACAGTTCAAGATGACGTTTCCGAAATTCTTCGGATAATTTTTTTCTTTTTTTAGTTTCGGAAGTATTTAAATAAATTTTTAAAAACTGTTTAAAGTCCGAAAAATCGGAGTTTTTCAGAATATTTTTATTGTTTTCAAATTTGGAAATTCCGTCGGAAAGCGATTTTATACTTTGTTTTCTGATACTCAATTGCCGTCATCTCCTTTCGGACGTAAAAATAAGGCTCTGTGAGCCTCATTTTCGCCTTGTATTTTTTGTGGTATAATTTGACCACTGAAACTTTTAAAACGTTTTTAAATGCGTTTAAATGGCATTTAAACGCTTGTTTTTTGGACGTGCGTTGCCATTCGGACTTTATCAACTTAAAAATTCGTTTTCTGATATTCAATCACGCCCGTCGGCAGGGGACGAATCAACCCTGATTCAGAAGCGTGACGGTTTAAATTCTGATTACCGGAAGCGTGATTTTATGCGTACATCCGGCAATTTCTATAAAAATATTCGCTTTTCGCTGTCGGAGATTGTACTCGATTTGGTCTCCGGAATATTTCCGCAAAATTCCTGACATAATCATTTTGTCACCACTCGGAGTGACGTATATTTTCGACGGTTCAACAGATTTTCCGTCATTCCACAACCACTCAATGTAACGCTGTTCCGTATGATTCAGTGGCGGTATAATTCCGTTTTCATAGCCTAAAAACCGCACAACACCGGCAATTTTCTTTACTCTGTAATAATTTTCTTCTGTGATTTCAGACCGGACAAAAACGTACTGTGTGAAAATTATTTTTTCAGATATATTCCATTTTCCGCCACGTCTGATAAACTCATTACAGATCGGTAAAACCGCATCAAATCCTTGTTTTTCGAGTTCCCGACAAACCGAAATTTCACGTCCGGAGCGTACCTGTAAAACGTACATTTTCATGATTGTTTCTCCTTGATGAATTTTTTCACACGCCTGTAAAGTTCCGGCTCTTCGTCTGCCATAGCCTCGAAAATCAGCGACTGGAACTGTTCCGCACCGTTTTCAAGAACGCTCTGACTGTCGACGTCGATTTTCTTCTTGTATGCAACTGCACGTGTCAGGGCAACAGCATTTTTTATCAGCGTTTCAAAATCGATTTCCTGAACATTTTCTTCCGGAAGATTGTTTATTGTCTGAAATATCTGATTACTTAAAAGTCTTAAAATTCCGTCGGTGACATCAAGATTTTTGTATTTTTCGGTTTCCTCCATGACCGCACGGAAATTTTCCTGTGCAAGCCGGAGCGATTCGAGAGTGGCATTAAGTTGTGATGCGTAACGCTGTACCGAGCTTACCGAGATTTCAACGCCGTTTTTCCGGATATACTCGACAATTTCATGATACGTGAAATTTGTTTTTATCATCTCGTCAACGGCTTCACGGAGGTCTGACGGCAGACCGTCAATTATCGAATGTTTGCGGTTTTTCTTCTTCATATTTCAACGCATTCGTCCGTAATAACTCCGGCGAGTAGCTGTATTCCCTTGGCTGTCAGTTTGCCTTCCAGTACATCAAAATCGTCGTCTGCGAGACTTGACGGCTGTTTACTTTCGGTGTGTCTCAAATGTAAATATCCGGCTTCATACAGATAATTTATACTGTTTGAAATCTCGTTCCTGTCAATATTATTCAACGCATACTGAATACTTTTTAACTTATTATACTTTGTTTTTAAAAGATTTACTGTTCTTAATACTGAACCGTTATTTTCGACGAAATTTCCGGCTGAAATGCGTTTGTTGAGAGTTTCCTTATCCATTTCCGATTTCTCCTTTTACTTCAAGTAAAATATCCATTATTCTATCAAGTTTTCGCCGGTTTTCATTCTGTTCACGAAAAAAATCCTCTTTTGTTATGTAATCTTCCTTGATTTGTGCAATGTTTTGTTTACAGTTATCTAATTCGTCGATTGTACGCTTCAAAAAGAACGTAATAACGCCAATTCCTGCCGTAAGTAAAATTTCAATAATGTAACTCATTTCCATATTTTCACCACCAATAAAAAATGGTATAATAATTTTAAATATTATACCATTAAAAATATTTACTTTGCAAATATACTGGTATAGAAAAACAGTTCAATAAAAAATATCACTTTTTATTTACAATTTTTCTTATTCCTGCCTCCGAAAGTCCGTATTCCTTTGCGAGTTCACGATAATTTGTGCCGTCAAATTCGTTGAATATCTCGGTATTACGACGTTCACGGAGGATAGTTTCGGGTTTGTAAATGTATATACACATTCCGCCGTAATTTTCAACGAGTTTCCTGTAAGCCTCAATTCCGACTATTTCAGCGAGTTCCCTTTGGTCTCCGGAAAGCTGTTCGAGACTTTCTATTTTTTCGGTATTCAGAATAATCCCTCCCGATAAAAAATGCAGTATTATCAACTTTTCGGTCAATGATACTGCATTATGTTAATTATGTTATCGAAAATCTTTTTGTAGTGACTTTCTTCACGAACTGGTTATAAAGTTCTTCATCAGCGTTCCTGAACGACTTGCTGTCAAAACGTTCTGATTCAATATCGGTGTAGTGTACCGTGAAAATATCCGCTGTCAGCTCGGAAATTTCATGTTTTTCCATGTAAGCCTTGATTTCATCTTTAAGTGCGGAAATCGTTTCTTCGGTCTATTTATTCTGCTGTTCGAGTTCCTTTATTTTCCGGATTTTCGTTGCAAATTCTTTTTCCTTTTTCTTCGGTAGCTTCATAATATCTCCTTTTTCTGCTTTAAAATAGACCGTATTCTGTTTTCGGTCAGATTATATTCTGTAGCAAGCTGGCAATAATTTGAACCATTGAATTTCCGGCAGATTTCCTCGTTCCGTTCGTTTCTCACGACAGTATCGGGCTTGTTTATGTAGATATAGCTTCCTCCGTAGTGCTGTACGAGTTTCTTGTACGCTTCGAGACCGATTGTTTTTGCGAGTTCCTTATTGCTGTCTTCCAGTTGTTCGAGACTTTCTATTTTTTCCATGTCAACCATCAAAACACTTCATTTACAACACAGCGGACTGTCACCAGTCCGCTTTTTTCTCTATTATACCATAATTTAAGTATTATTTCAACTAAAATATTATTCAATATGAACAATTTTTATTTTGATTCGTCAGGTATCTGTAAGTCTTCTACATGACAGCCAAAGAATGTCGCAAGTCTCCAGTAAGTTTCTTTTGAAGTCACGCCCCTGTCGATAGAACCGTAAAGGCATTCACATGTAATACCACTTTCACAGCTCAGTTGCCGGATAGTTTCTATGCCGTGTTCGTCCATAAGGTCATAAAAAGCAGTCACATTAAGCACTATTTTCATATTTGCACCTCCTTCCGTCGCCGGTATTTTTCTCTGCATACGGCAAATCCATGAAAAAATCGAAGCAAGTCTGTTTGACACATCTGGCACAGTCGTCGTATGGGTCGTCATTGCTGTACGTACAATGTACCTTTTCTTCATTCTCTGATTCGCATTTGCCGAAATACCGGCAATTTTCGCACAGATTACAGTGAAAATGGCAAAACATAATTTTCACCTCATTTCTTTCTGCTCTGACTCTGCGTTAATACGGACTTGTCACCGTCGGATTTCCGGTCGCATTAGAGCAGGGGAACGGATTCCCCTGTATTTTTTAAACTTCCATGTCCATGAACTGTGCTATTGCAACAAGTCCGGCGTATGTGTAATTTTCGTTGTCGTAAGCGTTTGAAAACAGGTTTATCGCCCCTCTGATAGCCTGCGGAGTTCGTGCGATTCGGAGCAGGAAATCAATTTCAGCATTCATGTTTTCGGATTCTAAAATCGGGAAAAGTTTGCAGATGTCCTCACGCTGAATATCCGTATTTCTGTAGATTTTACGCTGTTTTGTACGGTTTGCAATCTGTGCGAACTCCGCTTTTTTACCACCCATTCGTGTTACCGTTTCAAGATTTCCGATAAAGCATATGCCAAGTGTCTGACGTCTGTCATTAAAGTAGTCTGAAAGACTTCTGAGTATTTCAATAGATTTTGTAGTAAGATGTTGTGATTCGTCAAATATCAGTACAGTGCCGTCGGAAAGTTTGTTTGCGATTGAAAGCCACAACTTGTTCACGGATTTTTCCTGTATCGCTCCGATGCGGTCTGCGACTGTCTCCAACAGACTTTTTGCGTTGTTCAGACAGGGATTAATCGTTATCAGAAAACTGTTTGAAGGGTTGTCCGATACGAATTTCTGAGCGGTTTTGGTCTTTCCGATACCGGCATCTCCACACGCTACAGCAAGTCCGCCCTTGCTCTGACAGTTTGTGATTACGTTGTAAATCTGTCTTGAAATCGTCGTCGGTGCGTAATCGATTTCTGAATATGTAAGTTTTTTACGCTCCTTTACGCCGAAATATCCGGCGAGAGTGTCGAAGATTTTCTGCGGATTTGCGTTATATTTGCCGTTTCTTATCTGTGAAATCGCTGTTTCAGATACTCCGATTAACCGGCAGACAGCGTTCTGACTTAGATTTTTTTCTTTTTTAAGAGCCTCAACTTTGTCAAGAAGCTCCTGCTGTTCACTTGTATACATTATTTTTTCCTCCTGTTTTTTGCGTTTCTGTTCATTTTGTCAAGGTCTATCGTTACGCATTCTGTACCTACTGCCATGCGTTCTTCCGGTTCTTCATTTACCATAACCGGAACTATGCGTTTTGGCTGTATTATGCGAAAATTTTCATCTTTTTCCGCCTGTGCCTTACGGACTGTTGTATCAAGAAGCGTGATTCTCTGCTGATTTGAAAGTCCTGTAACCGTACCTTTTGCCTGTTCACGTACAAACTTTTTCGCCTCTCTGATAAAAGCATTTGCACTGGCAATTTTTTCCTGATTTTCTTCAAGATAGTCTGCCATAAGCTGGTCGGCAATTGCCCACGTGAAAATATATTTATCCGTTTCAGCATCATAAATCCGGACGGTTCGGAGGTCGGCAGGGTCGTAACGTACATAGACTTCCTTTTCAAGATTCATAATGGTTTCTTTCGGCTCGGTGAACCATATTTTTTCACCGCATATCGTAACATATACGCCGTTCCGCTTGATTTTCTGCTTTCGGGTGCTTCTCATAAGCATAAGATTTAACGCCGATTCAGGTGCTTTGCGAATTTCAGAACAGGTCTTGTTCCATACGTCAAGCCTTGACAGTTCCCTGTAACACATTTCTGAACCGCCGTAAGCCTGTAAGTTGTAGTCACCGTCAATCCATGTATCGAAAATTTCCCTGATTTCATAGTCACACGGAAGTTTTCCATTTTTTATGCGACGTTTCAGACTTTCCGGACGTTCAAGAACTGTACCGCCACAAAAGCCGGTAAACAGCTTTGAAAACTGGTTTTTGACTGTATAGAACGTCCGTTCAATCGGTTTTGCCTTTGCGTTCCGGACAATAGCGTTACGCATTTCAATTCCCAGTCGTTTCAGAATGGTCGGTGGTTCAGTCTGTGAATTTTCTTTTTTGCCGTGTGTTCTATGCCCTTTTCCGCCTATGTCATGCGTAAGAAATTCACGTCCGTTATCGACATATATGCACTTTGGTACGCCGAAACGCATTATTCCGTGTCTGAGTGCGAGTATCGTTGACTGTGAATCCGGACTTTCTGTAATGTTCCAACCGGTCATAACGCCGGATTTTGCATCAAGAAAAGCCGTCAGATAAAGCCGGTGGATATTGTCGTTTTCGTCATATGACTGTATATCAAATGTGTGGTTGTCTGCAATCCAACAATCATTTGATTCAAGATTATCATACATTCGCATTATATACGGTGAACATCTGTCACTGAATGCCTTTTCGCCATCTCGGAGCAAGGTTTTTACCGCAACTGTTACATCTTTTTCTATACGTCTCCGGAACGTCATTTCACTCGGTATCTGTTCGAGTAGCTCCGGATAAAATTCAGTCGTCCAGTCGATAGTCTTACGGTAACACAGTGAAACAGTCGGTTGATTTTCGTCAAGCCATTCGTACAGAAAAGCATTCCATACCGGTTCGGGAATAGTATTTTTATTCCTGTTCCACGCACCACGAACGCCTAAAATTCCGTCAAAATCGTCGTTTTTGTAAGCCGTCCATTTGCGGTAAAGTATGCGTTTGCTTATCTCGATACCCTCATATTTCAGACGGCATTCTCCGATAAAATTTTTGTCAAACTCCGTCTTGCTCTTGTACTGTGAACGTCTGCTTTGCCACTCTTTCAGGAGTTCGCACCAGAATTTAAATCTTGTGCGTTCATCGGTGGTAAGTTCCTCGAAACTCCTTGATTTTTTCTTAGCTTTCACAGGCTTATCAGGTTTATCTTTCGTGGATTCAGGTTTGATTCCTGTATCTTTTTTCAATCGGGAGTAGTATTTGGCTTGCAAATCCTCTGATAATGCTGATATAGGAATTAAACTATGTATTTTATTAGTTTCAGGATTTAATGTAGATTCAGCAGAAAGTTTGTTTATTTTAATAAGTCTGCTGATATAGCTTACAGAACAGCCTTTTAATTCCGCCAGTTCTTTTACTGTAAGGTATTCCAAAATTTCTCTCCTTTCTGCCGGAGCAGGAACACTCCGGCAAAAATTTCTTCTTAGGTATTGACATTTTAAGTCTTTTGTGATACACTTAAAACAGACATTAAAGGAAGTGGATTTCTTCTTTTAATGTGTCGTTTTCCAGTTTCAGGGTGGTTATCACGTAGTCAAAATGATAGCCCTGAGACTGGATTTTTTCTAAGTGTTTAATCAGCCGTTCGTTGATGTTGATAAATTTCTGCTTGCTGATTCTCACGGTGTCCGGAAGTTCCACGTCAAGTTCCATGCCGGTGATAAACTCGGAAGTCGCCTGCTCCAGTTCGATGAGTTCTACAATAATTTTATACTGCGATTCAACATTATCCTGAAGCTTATCACTCATTACCATACCGGAAAGCGAATTGACAGCTGATACAATGCTGTTCAGATACGCCTGTGCCTTACACAAAAAGTTCATGTTTTTTCACCTCTTTTCAGTTTTCAAGATTCTGTCAGCCTTTCGGCTGTGGGATACCGCTGTTTAACGTACAACGGTTCAGAAACGTTTCAAAATCAAAGTGCCTGATAAATGTCTCTTAATATCGATACGCACGAATCACCTGTAATGTTGACATATTTTACACTTCTATTTGTGTAGGTAATCTCCACAAATTCTTTCGAATCTTCAATGAAATATTTAAATTCTTCGACTTTTTCCCTTGAATGCATCATAAAGATTTCGCCAAGTCCCTCAACGAACTTTTTCTTATTTTCCATATTATCACCTCTTTTCAATTATCAAATTTCTTTCAGCCTGTGTCACTCTCTCACCGTGCCGTCTGCTACCGTTGTCGGTTCTCGTCGGTCGGTGACTGCTGTGTTTCTGCTGTGGGATAGGGCTTTTGAAGTGATGCCCTTCAAAACACTTTGATTTTTCAGACTGCTTTTCTGTCGTCAAACAGAAGATAATCAACACTGATATTTAGGGCGGTTGATATTTTTGCAATCATCTTCATTGACGGATTGAAATGTCCACGCTCCAGACGTGAGATATACGGCTGTGTAGTGTGTACTCGCTTTGCAAATTCTTCCTGAGTGTAGCCGAGTTCTTCACGGCGATACTTTATTTTTTGTCCGAAAGTCATTAAATCACCTCCAAAAACTTTAATTTCATTTTCTTTTATTCAGAAAAAGAGTATTCTTCACGACGTATTGTTAAAGCGTTAGCCGTTCCGATAGCAGCCCATATCACTTTAGTTACATCATCGAAGTCAAGTTTGCCCATTAAAGCAAGTAAAGTAGCAAGCTGTCCGGCATCAATGTTAGTTCCTGCTGTGATTTCAGTGAGCTTTATGATTTTTTCATCATCTGTCATCAAAATCATTCCTTTCTATTGATTTTTCAAGATTCTTTCAAGCTATCACACTCTCGTTCCGTGCCGTCTGCTACCGTTGCCGGTTCTCGTTGGTCGGTGACTACTGTGTTTCTTAATGTGATTACATAATATCATATAAAATTGTATTTGTCGATACATAATTACAACTTTTAGGGATTCGCACAAAAACAAGAGTAAAAATAGTGTAATTTTTACAATTTTTAGAGAATTTTTCAAAATAATATACAACTTTATATTGACAAATAAACTTTTGGTGATATAATAAAAAATATAAGGAGGTGATTATATGCCAAAAGTAATTAAAGATAAAGAAGCAATGCAAAGACGTGGAAACATTCTGCTAAACTTAAGAAAAAGAGTTAATATAAAACAATCTACTGTTGCTGACATTTTAGGAATTTCACAACAAGCTTACTTAAAATATGAACACGGAGAAGCTGATCCGACAATTGATGCACTAATTAAACTTTCAAATTTTTATAACGTTTCAATCGAATGTCTTCTTGGTCTTGAAAAAATAAAAGAACCAAATATGCTGACACAACTCGCTCAAGAGTTTAACTTAACAGAAATCGAAAAGGCACTTGTACAGGCTTATATTGCAATCAGTCCGAAAGAGCGTGAAAAATTTATTAAAACAATTGAAGAAGTAGTCAATCAAAAAGAAAAAGTACAACCGGCTACATTACGATCCAATATTCAAGTATCGAAAAAAGCAATTGCAAGAAGTGATGATAACGAATACATTGACATTCCCACTGAAGAACAAATGGCAAGCTTTACTCCTGTTCCTGAAGACAGCGATTTGTAATCAATGTTGCCTATGAAATGACAAATGCACCTCTGCTTGTTAAAATAACAGGTGGAGGTGCATTTTCTATGGAAAAATACAATATTTATGAACAGGCAAGAGATTCTGCATGGAAATTTCTTATTGAAAACAGAATAAAGTCCTTGCCTGTTAAATTTTCATCTGTTTGTCGTCAGAATAATATCAAACTTCTTTATGATAACAATAAAACATATTTATCCGAAAGTAAACGAGGTGCTACCTTTACGGATGAAACAGGCAGATTCAATATAATTCTGAATCCATATGATAACATTAAAGTACAACGGTACACTATAGCCCATGAATTTGGTCATATTTTTCTTGGACATCTGGTTAGCATGGATTATGATTCTTCTAAAATGCAGTTAATGTCGAAAACGGATATTGAATATCAAGCGGAAAGATTTGCCATTGATATTCTTGCACCTGCCTGTGTTTTATAGCAGTTAGATTTACATACTGCAAAGGAAATTTCCAAGTTATGCAATATTTCCATGAAATCAGCACAGATAAGAGCCAAAAGAATGGAGATATTATACAACAGAAATAAATTCCTAACTTCTCCCCTCGAAAGACAGGTCTGCGAGCAATTTTCCGACTTCATTTATCAGTACAAATCAAGATAAGCATAATTTACTATTTGTATAAAAATACTTAGTGAACCGGTTCACCAACATTTATTTTTTTGTTCACTAAGTGAACCTGATTTTTTATTCTCAAAAAGCAGATTTTTCTTTAAATTCTCAAAAATCTCTTTAAATTCTTAAAACTAATTTAACCGCTATTTTTAGCCATTTAAACACTTTTTTTAAATCTTTAAATGCTTTTTAAACGGTATTTAAAC
>JAIDCY010000103.1 GCA_029055625.1 Ruminococcus sp.
TTAACGAAAATAATACTATAATATATTTGTCAATGTTAAAATTACTAAAGGAGAAAAATTTATGAAATGGACTGGTTTAAATGACCTTCGGGAAAAATACCTTTCATTTTTCGAGGGGAAAAAACATACAAGGATGGCGAGTGCCTCACTGGTACCGCAGGGTGATAAGAGTTTGCTTCTTATAAATTCCGGTATGGCACCATTAAAGAAGTACTTTCTCGGACAGGCTACACCACCTAACAAGAGGGTGACGACGTGTCAGAAGTGCATAAGAACGCCGGATATTGAGAGTGTCGGCAAGACCGCACGACATGGTACGTATTTTGAAATGCTCGGTAACTTCTCATTCGGCGACTACTTCAAGAACGAGGCTATAGAATGGGCATGGGAATTTCTTACGGAGACGTTGGAGATACCGGCTGGCAGACTATGGATTACGATTTTCGAGAGCGACGACGAAGCGGAACAGATATGGGAAAATAAAATAGGAATCCCACACGACAGGATAATCAGACTTGGCAAAAAAGATAATTTCTGGGAACACGGTTCGGGACCTTGCGGACCATGTTCAGAAATCCATTTTGACCGTGTCGGCGAGAACAGAAAACTTGACAGAGCAGGATTCGAAGCGGAAGGCGATAAGGATAATATTATAGAAATATGGAATCTTGTATTCAGTCAGTTCGACAGCGACGGCAACGGAAATTACGCAGAAATGAAGAGTAAGAATATTGATACCGGTATGGGACTTGAAAGGCTTGCGTGCGTAATGCAGACGGTAGATAATATATTTGAAGTGGATACGGTACAGAATATAATGAAACACGTTTCCGATATAGCCGGAGTACAGTATAAGACGAATCCGAAAACGGACGTATCATTACGAGTAATCACAGACCATATCAGGAGTACTACATTTATGGTAGGCGATGGTATAATGCCATCCAACGAGGGCAGAGGTTACGTATTACGCCGACTTTTAAGACGTGCTTCAAGACACGGAAGACTTTTAGGGGTTAAGAAGCCGTTTTTGTGTGAGGTAGCGGATACGGTAATAAACGAGAACGCCGGAGCATATCCGGAACTCGCAGAGAAAAGGGAATACATTAAAAAGATAATCGGAGTAGAAGAGGAAGCGTTTGCGAAGACGGTAGATAAAGGTTCTGAACTTCTCGCACAGTTTACGGAAAAATTATCTGCGGAGAATAAGACGGTACTTTCCGGCGATGATGCTTTCAGACTTTCGGATACTTACGGATTCCCGATAGATTTGACAATAGAAATCTGCGAGGAAAAGGGACTTACAGTAGATACGGAACGTTTCAGCGAACTCGCCAGACAACAGCGTGAAACCGCTAAAGCAGACCACCTCGCAAAAGCGGGTTCATCATGGGCGGATAACAGTATAAAAGTTGACGTACCGGCTACAGAGTTCACGGGATATACAAATTTCTGGGAGCAGGCTGTAAAGATACTTGCTATTTACAAGGACGGTCAGGAAGTTGATACGGCAGTTGAAGGCGATAATGTTGTAATCGTGCTTGACAGGACACCATTTTATGCGGAAAGTGGCGGACAATCCGGCGATAGTGGTTGTATTGCAAATTTAGATACAAACAGTATAGCTTGTGTAAATGATACGATAAAATCGGAGGGACATTTCTTACACGTTGCGTACATTGACAGCGGAAATCTCACAAAAGGCGAAACTGTAACCCCATATATTGACGATGTAAAAAGACGTGCTACTATGGCAAATCATACATCTGCCCATCTGTTGCAGAAATCGTTACAGAAAGTACTTGGCGAACACGTACATCAGGCAGGACAGCTTGTTAATGACAAGGCCTGTCGATTTGACTTCAATCATTTCAGTGCGATGACTGACGAAGAAATTTCCGAAGTAGAAAGACTCGTGAATGAGTATATAGTAAATGCGGTAGAGGTAGTCACAAGGGAAATGCCTATCGAGGAAGCGAGAAAATTAGGAGCTATGGCATTATTCGGTGAGAAGTACGGCGACGTCGTAAGAGTAGTAACCGCCGGTGATTCTGTGGAGTTCTGCGGAGGTACGCACGTATCAAATACCAGTGAAATAGGAGCATTCAAGATAGTTTCGGAAAGTTCCGTCGCTTCGGGTGTGAGACGTATTGAGGCGGTAACAGGTCAGGGCTTACTCAGACTGCTGAACAGTTATAAAGATACGATAATGAAATCCGCAAAGGCTCTGAAACTCGCAAATATTACGGAGTTACCGGAAAAATGTACATCAGTATATGCGGAGTTGAAGGAAAAGAACAGAACGCTTGACAGTCTGAATCAGCAGATAGCGAATGCTAAAGTTTCCGCTATATTCGATAACGCAAAAGAGGTAAACGGAGTAAAACTTGTATCCGCCAAAATGGCAGGTTCCGCACCTGATGCACTCCGCAAACTCGGTGACAGCGTAAAGGATAAGCAGGAAGCGGTAATAGCATTATTTGCCGGAATCTTCAACGAAAAGGGAACGCTGTACTGTGTATGTACCAAAGAGGCGATAGAAAAAGGTGCGAACGCCGGAAAGATAGTCCGTGAGGTATCGGCACTGACTGGTGGAAAAGGTGGCGGAAAACCTGACAGTGCAATGGCAGGAATCGGTAACATCTCAAAACTTGATTCCGCTATGGACGAGTTCGAGAATATAGTAAGTAAATTCTTAAAGTAAAATAATGTACCGGTGCGGAAAATTTATCCGTACCGGCTTTGAAAAGGAGTAAAAATTATGGATTGCTTATTCTGTAAGATAGCAAACGGTGAGATACCAAGTACAAAGGTATACGAGGACGATTATGTATATGCGTTCAGGGATATCGCACCTATCGCACCGGTACACACTCTGGTGATACCTAAACAGCATATATGCTGTGCGAATGCGGTGACGGCTGAAAATTCTGTTTACGTAGCGAAAATTTTCGAAGCTATCCCGAAAGTAGCACAGGCAGAGGGAATAGAGAGTTACAGAATTATCAGTAACTGCGGAGAAGATGCCGGACAGACTGTTAAACATCTGCATTTCCACGTGTTAGGCGGAGTAAAAATGGGCTGGGGTGCGGAATCTCTCGGCAGGACGGAGTAAGAGGGGGCAGAATTTTTTGAGTACGTATAAAATGAGTATAGCCGGTCTGGAGCGTGAATTAACATTATGTCCGCTGAATGATAAGGTATCAATAGGAGCGTTCATAATGTTTTCCGACGTCGAATTAACGGTAGCGTGTGCGGAGGAACTCTTAAAGAAGTGCGGAGATTTTGACGTAATTCTCACCGCAGAATCGAAAGGTATTCCGATAGCTTACGAAATGGCGAGACAATCCGGAAAACCGTACGTTGTAGCCCGTAAATCTATAAAACTTTATATGACTGAACCGCTTTCCGTATCGGTGAAGTCGATAACCACTGAAAAAATACAGACATTGTACTTATCGCAGGAAAAAGCGGAAATGTTATCGGGAAAGAAGATTCTGATAGTAGACGATGTCGTAAGTACCGGCGAATCATTCAAGGCACTCGGACAGCTTGCGGAATCGGCAGGCGGTGAGGTTGTGACGTATTCTGCGGTACTCGCAGAGGGTGACGCATCTGAGCGTGATGACGTGGTATTTCTTGAAAAACTCCCGCTTTTCTTCAATAGCTGAAAATAATCCGTTTTATGATTAACAAGGAACTGTTTGATTATTTAGCGGACAATAATATAAAATTCAGATTATTAAATGAAAATGAAGGTAAAGAAATAATACACAAAATAGTTTCAGTTGCCGGTGGAGAGGAACTGCATTATTTATGGAGTAATTATAAATCTGATAGCTTTATTGCACAAAAAAAGATTAGTTGTGACAAAGATTTATATATTAAGACATTGAACAATGTATTGATTTTTGAAAATATGTTCTTAATTATAGATAAAACGTGTATTGATAATCTGAAAAATGACCTTGTATTTGAGTTATCGAAACCGGAAATCCTAAAAATTATGTATGAATTTTACTGGGATTTAGATGAGATTTATATATCAGATTTAAATTTCAATTGTTTTGTTTCCGTAAATCATAATTTTGAGCTTTCGTTATACGGTGACAAAAAATCAGATTTATGCAGAAAAGTTGTTAAAAAATTTAAGTGAGGTAATTGATATGAAACGGAAAATGATAGGTATAACGACGGGTTATATATCGGGGTTGTTTTTCGTTTCATTTTTTAATCATGCGTGGCAACTGATAATACCGGCGTTTGCGTTCATGGCGTACGTAGTAATAGGGAGACTTAAAAAATTTTCGTTAAATGATTTTGCGATGGTGGCGATGTCGTTTGCGATAGCGTTTCTTAGTGGTGAACTATATACACGATACGTCTATGAAGATATAGTAAAATACGATAACGTAACCGGAAATTTTTCCGGTATGGTACAGGCATACGACGTATACGACAATGACAAGGCACGATACATCTTAAAGGGAAAAATAGATAATATCCGGACTGCTGAAATATCTGTATTCACGAATGAACTTGACGTTGAATACGGTGACAGGGTAAACTTAGAAGACTGTACTTTCAAGAAAATTTCCGGAGACTATCTTTTCGACAGCGAGACGTACTACAAAGCGGATGGTATTTTTCTCAATGCGGATAATCCAGAAAGCGTAACGGTTGAGAAACTCGGCAAACAGAGGATAAAAAATTTTCTTATGGATTACAGGGAAAAAATAATATCAGATTTCCGGATAAAACTTGGTGACGACTGCGGAGGTTTTCTGTCGGGAATGGTTTTCGGTGAGAAAAGTTATCTTAGTGACGGCGTTAAAAATTCGCTGTATCGTACAGGGATAGGACATATCATGGCGGTATCGGGCTTGCATATATCGGTAATGGCGATAATTTTAATGAAAATATTTAAACGTCTGAAAGTGAATAAGTTTGTATCGTTCGGATTGTTAAATGTTTTCATGATGTTGATGCTGATAATGTCGGAAGTACCGGTATCAGCGATAAGGGCGGTAATAATGGCGGATATAGGGTATTCAGCGGTATTTTTCCGCCGGTACAGCGATACGTTTAATTCGTTAGCGGTAGCGGTACTTTTAATATGTATATCCAATCCGTACGTGATACATAGTCAGGGATTCATATTATCGGTAGGCGGTACTTTCGGAATCGGAGTATTCGCACCGTACATGGTGAAAAACGTACCGGACAGGAAACCGTCACAGAGGGTACTGAAAAATTTTCTGATAATGCTGTGTACGACACTTTTCATAATGCCGATAAGTATGATATTTTTTGATGAAGTATCAATAGTATCGCCGGTTACGAATATATTGATAGTTCCGCTGTGTACGTTTAGTATGATACTGGGTATGTTGTACACGTTGACAGGCGGATTATTGCCGGTACTGGAGATAGCCGGAGGGATTATAAAAATAGTCCTGCTCCTGTCCGAGAAGATTTCCGGACTTAAATTTTCTTACATATCATGCGGAAACGATATAACCGGCAGACTTGCGATAATATGCATGGTAGCGGTATTTATGGTAAAAATATCCACGGAGAGCAGGAAATACATATCACTTGCGATAGTTATTTCAGTACTTATAGTAACAGGCGGTAACAGGCTTTACAGTAACAGACAATACGATAAATTTATAATAGGAGTAGTAGGCAGAAACGAAAAAACAGCGGTTATAGTATCTTATCATGGGAAAAATCATGTTATAGACTTATCCGGCTACAGAAACCCGGAATATGTAAGTAAATATATTGCGGAAAATAGTATTGATACAATAGAATATCTTGTACTGAATAAATCTGTACAGTCAATGTACGTATCGTATATGAACGAACTTGACAATATAAATATAGAAAATGTCCTTGTGTACGGTAATATATCGCCGGATGAAGATGTAATTACGTTCAATGACGGTTACAGGATAGATGCGGAAGATTACAGCATAGTATACGAGGAAAACATTCTGAGGATAAAATATAAAGATTCGGAAACGGATTTCATATCTACGAAGAACGAAGTACCGTCAGACAGGGGATTGACTATATTTTACGGCAATATTACGAAAAATACGGATATACATTACGACGATAACAGTATTTATCTTGACGGTAACGAAAATATCAGTAATTCCGGAATGAATAATTTCCGGATTGAAGTATCAGAGGATGGGAAATACAATATACAAAAAATGAGGTGATTTTTTAAAATGTCGTCGGCAGACCACAGAACCATTGAAAAAAATCTGAAAAACGGAAAGATTGACAATCTTTACTACATTTACGGAAAGAACACCATAGGCGTACAGAAACTTACAAGACAGATAATAAAGACGGTAGTCGGGGATAATGAAGATTTTTCGCTGACACGGTTTGACGGTAAAAGACTTGATTTGTCGGAATTGCGTGATACTATACAGATAATGCCAATGATGTCGGAGTATAACTGCATACTGGTGAACGATTATGACTGTGAAAAACCACGTGAGGATATGCGAGGGCAGACCGCCGACAGTTTAAACAAAAAGCTGATGGAGATACTGAAGGACGTTCCGGAAAGTACGGTAATAATATTCAACGTGACAGGTTTTGAGATACAGACGAAAAAAGAAAAAATAACAGACAAAAATAAGAAACTCGCCGATTTTATCGGAAAAAACGGAGTAGTCTGTAAAATGGATCAGTTATCGCAGAAAGAGCTGGCGGATTTCATAGTATCGGGAGTTGTAGCCGGTGGTTCAAAGATTACGAAGTATAACGCCAATGAACTCGCCGATATGTGCCTGAAAGATATTCTCACGGTAGAAAATGAAATAAATAAATTGTGTGCGTATGCACAAGGCAGGGAGATAACCCATGATATGCTGGAGTTAATGGTACACAGACAGGTAAATATTACGGTGTTTAAGCTTGCCGATGCCGTCGCCACATTTAACAGACAGTTCGCATTTAACGCCCTTAACGAACTTATGACCGATAAAAATAATCGTGGTAGCGTACTTGCAAATATAACGAATTCATTTCTCGATATGTACAGGGCATCATGTGCGAAAAATTCGGGGAAAGGCGTACCGGACGTTATGAGAGATTATTCGTACGTACAGGATTTCAAAGTCAAGAACGCATTCACTCGCTGTTCACATATGAGTACCGCACGTATAAGGGCTTGTATAAAAATATTACGAGATACAGCGGAAAAACTTAATACCACCTCAGCAGACGAGAAAACGGTACTTGAACAGGCGGTCACGGAAATGTTAATGACGAAGTAACGGAGGTTTTTTGTGATAAAGATAAATGAAGCTATAGTAGTAGAGGGGAAATATGATAAGATAAAACTTTCTTCTGTAGTGGAGGCGGTAATAATAGTAACGGACGGCTTCCGGATTTTCAGGGATACGGAAAAAATGGAACTTATCCGGTACTATGCCCGAACAACCGGAATAATAATTCTGACGGATTCCGACAGTGCAGGTCGTAAGATAAGAGGATATATAAAAGGTGCGGTAAATGAAGGTAAGATAAAGAACGTATATATACCGGATATTTTCGGGAAAGAAAAGCGGAAAGAAAAACCGTCGGCGGAGGGAAAGTTAGGAGTAGAGGGGATAGATACCGATATTTTATTGAAATCTTTTGAAAAATCGGGAATATATTCAGAAGAGATTACACGCAAAAAAGATATAACAAAGTATACGCTTTACGAATCGGGATTATCCGGTGGAAAGGACAGTAAGAAATTAAGGGAGCGATTGCAGAAAAAATTAGGGTTGCCGTCAATGATGTCAACAGGTTCACTTGCTGAGGTACTCAATACAATGATGACGAGTGAAGAGCTTGCGGAATACGTAAGAAATCTGGAGGTTAAGGAATGACATATAGTAGTCTGTTGTTTATGTACGGATTTCTGCCGGTATCGCTTGTAGTGTATCGGATAACACCAGTAAGGCTGAAAAATATGTCACTACTGATACTGAGTATGATTTTCTGTATAATGGACAGTTTACGGTTACTTGAGTTCATGATAGTATGTACAGTTATAAACTATCTCGACGGTATATTGATAGACAGATTCCGGAGCAGGAAGATAGTACCGGAAGTGATACTGATTACCGGAATTTTATTCAATGCAATAATATTTTTCATGTTCCGGACAGATTTTCCTGATATTTTCAGGGACAGACTTAAAATTCCGGATGTATTTTTTCCGGTAGGTGTATCATTCGTGACGCTGACAGCAATAAGTTATATTACGGATATATACAGACGTTGTATACGTGCGGAGACGGATATTGTAAAATTTTCGTTGTATATGATGATGTTTCCGCTGATAATCATAAGACCGGTAATACGGTACAACACATTCCGGCGTATGTTAAATGACCGTAAAACGACGTTATCGGACGTAGGGACAGGATTCAAGATATTTGTCAAGGGACTTACGGAAAAAGTGATAGCCGGTGATATAATGTACATGATGTATAAATCAGTGATAAGCGTAGATATATGGGAGATGTCGGTAGTAAATGCGTGGCTGGGCATGACGGCGTATATGTTGAGTTTGTACTTCACACTGTCGGGTATAGCGGATATGGGAAAGGGAATCGGATATTGTTACGGCTTCAGATTTCCGAACTGTTTCAATTATCCGGTATTCAGTAATAGTATCAAAGATTTCTATTATAACTGGAATATACAGATAGTCTACTGGTTTCGGCGATATATCGCAAAACCGCTGTACGAACTGTGCGGAAATCGTATGTACAGGAAGATAATACTTATAGTGGTATGGTGTTGTATAGGTATGTGGTACAGATTCGATATAAACGGCGTGATATTCGGTGGGATAACAGGCGTTGCGGTAGTATCGGAAAGATATATCAGGAAATTCCGGATATTGAAGATAACGGGAATAATATACACATACGTGATAACAATAATAAGTATGGTGTTTCTGTCGGGTGAGAATATAACGGGTTCGGTAAATTATCTGCTTGTGATACTTGGTGGAAACAGTATATTTGCGGATTCAATGACGTTGTATCTGTTGAAGTACTATCTCGTACCGCTGATAGTATGTACTTACTGTGCGACAAATCTTTTCAGAAGTATGGTAATGCGTTCCGGTAAGAACTATATAAAGACCGCAATAGAAACAGTATCGCCGGTTATAACTTTACTTATGCTGATAATATGTACCGCACTTATCACTTATACAGGTAGTTCTGAATTTCACCTGCTCAGACTTTAGGAGATAGAGAGGAGTTAAGTTTTCTATGAAAATATCTGAAATATCGGGAAAAATAACGGCATTACTGATATTTACGGTACTTACCGCCGGATTTATACTGACGATTACGGAAAAAAAGTATAATTTTTCACTTAAAGAAAACAGAGAACTCATTGAATTTCCTGAATTTACGTTATCCGGATTGACGGACGGCACATACGGAAAGCAACTGAATCAGTATATCGCAGACCATTTTTTCGGGCGTGATAAATGGGTATCTGCACAGGCGGATATAAAAATGTATATGGGTGAGAAGATATTGAACGGCGTATATATGGATAATGAAATGTTACTTGATGCGGAAGTATCATCAAGGGAGATTTCAAAGAAAAACATAGAAGCCGTCAATAAATTTTACGGAAATTATATCGGTACGGTATATTTTACCGCTATTCCGAGCAATTCGGGAGTATACGGTGACAGATTACCGGAATATCTTCTGACAAATCCGGAAAGAAACCAGATAAATTTTCTTTACGACAACCTCACCGACGGAATACGGACTATTGATACATATAATATCCTGCGGATGTTGAGTGATAACTACATATACTACCGGAACGATACAAGACTGACGAGTTACGGAGCGTATTATGTATATAAGACGGTAATTCAGAAATTAGGGTTTCGACCGTCTTCATATGATAAGTACACGATACAGCATATAACAAGTGATTTCCGGGGGAATCTGTATAACAGATGCCTGTATGACGGTACGAAGCCGGATATACTCGATATATGCAGTTATTCCGGGGGGGCAGAGGTTACGAACTGCACGGCATACTGTAACAACGGAATGACATACAGAAAAACACTGAATGATGAAGAATATCTTGAAAGCGGAGATATGTACAGAATGTATATGGGCAATGAAGAACCGTTTGTCAGGATAAAGACATCAGTCAATAACGAGAAGAAATTACTGCTGATAAAGGATAGTTATGCGGATTGTTTCATACAGTTTCTGATACAGCATTACAGCGAGATTGCGGTAGTATCGCCGGAACATATGGAAAAACCGTTGAGTAGCTTTGTAAATCCGGATAATTACGAACAGACGTTATTTCTGTTAGGTATAGAGAGTATGGATAATGACAGACTGTTTGAGTTGATAAATAAATAACGAAAGGAAATAAATGATAAATGAAAGCATTGGTAACAGGTGCGACGTCTGGGATAGGTAAGGCGATAGCTGAAAATCTGTATAGGCGTGGATGGGATTTGATACTGACAGGCAGAAATGAAAAGATACTGAAGAAATTACAGAAAAGATTCGGCAGAGGTACGGAAATAATAGTAGCGGATTTATCGGAGAGGGAAGAAGTATTCAGGGTATACGAATTTTGCCGGGATAAGAATATAGATTTGCTTGTAAACAATGCCGGTTACGGAATATTCGGAAAATTCCACGAAACAGACCTTGACGACGAGTTATCCATGATAGACCTGAATATAACCGCTCTCCACATACTGACCAAACTTTTTTTACGTGATTTCCGGAAACGTGACAGCGGATATATACTGAATGTCGCATCAGTGGCAGGATTCATGACGGGGGCGTTGATGTCATCATACTACGCATCAAAAAATTACGTAATCAGGTTATCATCTGCAATATACGAGGAGTTGAGACGTGATAAATCGAACGTCAGAATAACGGTATTGTGTCCCGGACCGGTAGATACGAATTTCAATAACAGAGCAGGAGTTAATTTCAGTGTGAAACCGGTTACGGCGGAATACGTAGCGGAATACGGATTGAAAAGACTGTTTCAGGGAAAATTTTTCGCCATACCGTCAATGAGTACTAAATTATGTGCGATAGGTCAGCGGTTTGTACCGGAAAGAATACTGTCAGCGATAGTATATAACGTACAGAAAGCCAAATTATGAGAGATTTGAGTTATCGTGTAGCACTTGGTGGGATAGTATCGGCATTATGTCTTACCGCCATGTTTTTTGCCGGAATAATGCCAGCATTGTACCTGTTATTGCCGATGGTTGCGGGCGTACTGATGATGATAATAGCGGTGGAAGTAAATACCGGCTGGGCGTGGCTTACGTATATATCAGTAAGCCTGCTGTCACTGTTCATAACGTTCGATAAAGAAGCGTCATTGATATTCATAATGCTTTTCGGACATTATCCGATAATAAAGTTCCGTCTCGACGGGATAAAGAACCGGTTTTTAAGAAGATTGATAAAACTTGCTATATTTAACGTATGTGCGGTGACGTATTTTTTCGTTACGGTGTACATTTTCGGACTTGACCAGATGTTAGAAGAGTTCGACGAGATAGGTCGATATGGTGGGTACGTGATGTTAGGACTGTGTAATATAATATTCGTAATGTACGACGTCAACCTTGATATGTGCAACCATATTTACAGAGTGAAACTTATGCCACGCCTCAAACGCAGAAAATAACAGGCGAAACGCAAAAAACGCTGAAGATAAACGGCGTTTTTTTTTGTTGCACGCAGATAACATTGCTTGACTTTTTATAAAAGTTAGTGTATACTAATATTAGTGACAACTAACACAGGAGGTATAAATAAATGAGTGTAGTTATAATAGGCGGTAACGATTGCATGGTAAGAACATATAAGGAGATATGCGGAAAGTATAAATGTACGGCGAAAGTGTTCACGCACATGAAAACGAATCTCCGGAAACAGATAGGGAATCCGGATTTACTCGTGATGTTTACCGGTACAATGTCGCATAAAATGGCGAGATGTGCGATAAACGAAACAAAAGGTCTGGCGGTACGTGTAGAGCGTTCACATACAGGGTCAGCATCCGCACTGAAAAATATTCTTGAAATGCACGTGAAATAATGTAAAAAAAGTCCTGTTATGCAGGATTTTTTTTATTTCTTAAGAAAATATAAAATATTTCTGAAAATTCGATAAACCCCCTTGAAA
>JAIDCY010000104.1 GCA_029055625.1 Ruminococcus sp.
CGGGTTTTGTTTGTTATCCAGTTGTGAGCTTCCGGCACGTAAACGCATTTACCGGGTAATAACATTAATATTCATTGGAATCAATCCTTGCTTTCAGAAATTTCAGTAAAAAATTTTTTCAAAATAATTTCACGGAAAACCAGCAATATATAAGCATTATGACTGACGATACATTTCACAAATCACTATACGGAACAAGCGTAAAAGCCTATATTCCCTGACGTATCAGACTAACCATTCAGCAAGCCCACCGGCTTTATACTGCTGACTTACAATCTCCTCCATCGGACTCACTCTTCCTTTCCGCCGTAATTAATTTACATGAAGACAAGCTCCAGACCAAGCAAATTCAGCTTTCAAGGGAATCTTTTTTTGATACCGTTTCCCTTGTGTTGTATATATAATAACATACTTTTTGTGATTTGTCAATAGTATTCAGAAAATTAAACGTGATTTTTCGTGTATTTCGGCAATATACACAATGACAGGACGTTATCGTGATACAATATGCACAAACATTTCCACTTGAAATTTTATCGGAAAAGATGTATAATAAAAATATCAAATGGCATACGCCGGAATGGAGAGAATTTAATGAACGAATTTACACCGGAACTTTTCGAGCTTATCGACCAGTACGAAAACAAACGGTATTTTGAACTTATCAGTTCCGCAGAGCTGAACGGTGAGCAGTATTACGCAATGTTGCCGACTGTTGAGGACGAAAATTTTCTTGATGTTGAACTTGAACCGGTCATACTTAAAGTTATAGAGGAAAACGGTGAGGAAGTGCTTGCATCTATCGACGATGAAGACGAGTTTGAAGAAGTTTCCCGATATTTTGATGAATACCTGCAGGATATTTACGATTACGACGATTACGCAGATTATGACGAATAATGATTACATACCATAAGGACGGTTTTTTTAATCGTCCTTAAAATTTTCTGAAAAATTTTTCAGAAAACCCTTGACAAACTGAAATTTATATGATATAATATTAAACGTCATATGATTGATATGCGGATATGGCGGAATAGGCAGACGCGCCAGCTTCAGGTGCTGGTCGGGGCAACTCGGTGCAGGTTCAACTCCTGTTATCCGCACTTTAAAGTGAGAAACCGTTGTAAAATCGGATTAGTTCCGGTTTACAGCGGTTTTTCTTTTACGATATATTAATTTAATTATAATTTTTTCCCCTGTATTTTGCGATTTCCTTTAAATATTTTTCACAAATCGGACTTAATACGGCTTCTTTCCGTGCGATATATCCTATTATCATTTTTTCGTCAGAACGTAA
This sequence comes from Ruminococcus sp., assembly GCA_029055625.1. GTDB lineage: Bacteria > Bacillota > Clostridia > Oscillospirales > Ruminococcaceae > Ruminococcus. The sequence goes on from JAIDCY010000104.1 coordinate 1,301, forward strand.
TCTAATTGCACAATAATCCTTTCCGTTCAGATCCTCGCATATTATACCTGAACACAGCGTAAAACCATTAAGTCCCACCATGAGATTCAACATTGTCGCCCTGTCATTAGCACGTATAAAACGCTTATACTGGTAAGTACTCAGAACTTCTTCCGCAAAATAAAATGAATTATGTTCACCTTGTGCAAAGCACAGACAAGGGTATTCTTCCAGGTCTTTCAACGTTACTTCCTGATTATCCGCCAATGGATGTCCTTTCCACATATAAACGTATACACCACATTCAAACAAAGGGAAAAACTGAAGACCCGATTCTGAAAATATCCTTGTGAGTACGCTTTTATTATAATCGTTCATATACAAAATTCCGATTTCACTTTTCCTGTTCCTTACGTTTTCGATTACTTCATGAGTTTTCGTTTCGTGTACTTCAAATTCGTATTCGTCCATGCCGTATTGTTTCACCATTTCTACAAATGCATTGACAGCAAACGTATAATGTTGCATGGATACGCTGAAATGTTTTTTTAGTTTAACGTGTGACAGATATTTTGAATCTAAAATATCATACTGTTCCATTACTGATTTTGCATAACCGATAAATTCGATACCGGCAGTGGTGAGAGTGATTCCGTTCTTTGAGCGGATGAAAATATCAAAACCAATTTCCTTTTCCAGTGAATGTATTGCAGATGACAGACTGGGCTGAGAAATATATAATTTCTTTGATGCATCATTCAAAGAATGTTCACCGGCTACCGCAATAACATATTTCAATTGCATTAACGTCATATCATAAAACTCCTGTAAAATATATCTGAATAGTATGTTTTAATTATAACATGGATTTCTGTATTTGTACAGTTTTTTTTTTTTAACGTGTTATAGTTTTTTTCTATAACATTTTCCGGAAAATATTCCCCCTATACAAAAAACTGTTTTATTTTTCGTTATGGTATGGACAAACTCTGAAATACGTGATATAATTACAATATAGATTAAATTTTAAACGAGGTGAATTTTTAATGAATTTCGACAGAGTAATTGCTGTCCGGAATACAAAGACTATCTACAGGGACGGCGATAAATGTATAAAAGTATTCAATCAGGATTATACAAGTGCGGATGTTCTTAATGAAGCGTTCAATCAGGCGATGGCGTCTGAATCGGGGCTGAGCGTGCCGAAAGTAAAATCAGTTTCCGAAAATGACGGCAGATGGTCTATAATTTCAGAGTATATAGCCGGTAAATCGCTTGCACAGCTTATGGATGAATCCCCTGATAAGATGGAAGAATATCTTGAAATGTTTGTGGATTTACAACTTAAAATCCACTCGAAAAGATGTCCGGCTCTTAAACGTCTGCGTGACCAGATGAACCGCAAAATAAGAAATTCCGGTCTTGACGCTACCGACAGGTTCGCATTGCATACACGCATAGACCTTATGCCGAAACACAACAAACTACTTCATGGCGATTTCAACCCCTCAAATATAATAATTTCCGGTTCGGGAACGCCGTATATTCTCGACTGGTCACACGCCGTACAGGGTAACGCTTCGTCTGATTCCGCTATCACGTATCTTAATTTCATGCTCAGCGGTGATACTTACACTGCCGACAGGTATCTTGAAATGTTCTGTGAGAAAAGCGGTACAAACCCTGAATACGTCAGGAAATGGCTTCCGATTTCAGCGGTTGCAATGTCGGATAAACGCCACGGAGAAGAAAAAAAATTCCTGCTCCGGTTTGCAGAAGAATCAATTAACATTAAGAGGTGATTTTTTTATGAAAGTAACAATATGTATAGGCTCATCATGTCATATCAAGGGTTCACGCAGTGTAGTAGAACAGTTACAGGAACTTGTTGCATCAAACAATCTCGGCGATAATGTGGAACTTTCCGGTACGTTCTGTCTCGGAAAATGTCAGCAGAGTGTATGCGTTACCGTTGACGAAAAATTTTTTTCGGTATCTCCCGAAACTGTAAAACAGTTCTTTGAATCGGAAATAGTAGCGAAATTATGATAAAAAACGGAGGTAAAATATAGATGTCAGATTTTCTTACCCTTAAAAAATCGAACTGCAAGAACTGTTATAAATGTATCAGGCACTGTCCTGTAAAGTCAATAAGATTTTCCGGAAATCAGGCACATATTATAAGTAGCGACTGTATAATGTGCGGACAGTGTGTGGTGGTATGTCCGCAGAACGCTAAAAAAATAGCGGACGGTACGGAAAAAGTACGTGTACTTCTCCAGAGCGGTAAACCTGTAATCGTAAGTCTTGCACCGTCATTTATCGCAAATTATGAGGGTATCGGTATAAACTCAATGCGTAAGGCATTAAAGAAACTCGGATTTTATGACGTTGAGGAGACGGCTATAGGTGCAAAAATGGTAAAGACGGAGTATGAAAGAATAGTAAATGAGGGTAAAAGCGACGTGATAATATCATCATGCTGTCACTCCGTAAACCTTCTCATACAGCAATATTTTCCTGATGTTCTGCCATATCTCGCAAAAGTGGTATCTCCTATGCACGCACACTGTCAGGATATAAAGAAACGTATTCCGGAAGCACATACAGTTTTCGTAGGTCCGTGCCTGTCGAAAAAGGACGAGGCTTACACATACGGCGACAGTGTGGATGCGGTTCTTACGTTCGAGGAACTCACGGAGATGTTGAAAGCTGGTAACGTAACTCTTGAAAAAGATACGGAAAAAAACGAATACAGCCTTACAAGACTTTTCCCGACAACAGGTGGTATTCTCAGAACCATGACAGACAGAAATTCCGATTATACATATATGACGGTAGATGGTGTGGAAAACTGTATAGATGCACTGAAAGACATCCGGAGCGGTAATATTCATAAATGTTTTATTGAGATGTCAGCGTGTTCCGGTAGCTGTATAGGCGGACCGGTAATGGAAAAACATAAACACAATAAGGTCAGGGATTTTGTGACGGTATCGCAGTACGCCGGAAAGTACGATTTTGAAGTGAATCAGCCGGATATTACCGAACTTGCGAAGAATTTTCCGTACATACAACGCAATACATCCGTACCCACTGAATACGAACTCAACGAGATTATGAAACGTATGGGTAAATTCAGACCGGAGCAGGAGTTAAACTGTGGTAGTTGCGGATATAATACTTGCCGTGAAAAAGCGGTTGCGATATATCAGGGAAAAGCGGAAGTTTCAATGTGTCTTCCGTTCCTGAAGGAAAAGGCGGAAAGTTTTTCCGATATTATCGTAAACAATACCACTAACGGTCTTATAGTACTGAACGATATGCTGGAGGTACAACAGATAAATAAATCAGCACTTTCAATCATGAATTTACGTTCCGCTAATGACATACTCGGTGACCAGATTATCCGTATTCTTGACCCATGCTCATTTATAGAGGTACAGAGTACCGGTAAAGGTATATACAACGAACGCACATATCTTGCGGATTATCAGCGGTACGTCGAACAGACAATAGTCCTTGACCGCAACAGTAATATGCTTATATGCATAATGCGTGATGTCACCGACGAGGAAAACGAACGGGTAAAAAAAGATGCGATAAGCAGGCAGACTATAGAAATTGCCGACAAGGTGGTTGAAAAACAGATGCGTATAGTCCAGGAAATAGCTTCACTTTTAGGCGAAACTACTGCGGAAACCAAAATAGCACTGTCGAAATTAAAGGAGTCAATAACAAATGAATGATTTATATGCAGATATTGGTTACAAGAGCGTAAATCATTACGGTGAGCAGTTATGCGGTGACCACGTCGACATAGTAGAACAGAACGAAAATTCAGTAGTCGTTGTACTCGCCGACGGTCTCGGAAGCGGTGTAAAAGCAAGTATACTTTCTACCTTGACATCAAAAATTATTTCTACCATGATTTCCGCCGGACTTCCTATAGAAGAATGCGTATCTACTATTGCGGAAACTCTGCCGGTATGTTCAGTAAGAGGCGTTGCGTACTCCACTTTTACGATAATACGCCTTATCAACAATCAGACGGCGGAAATAATACAATACGATAACCCACACGTAATTTTCATACGTGACGGCGAAAGTACCGCATATCCGAAAACTGAAATGAATATAGACGGCAAGAAAATATACCGTTCCTTAATAAAATTGCGTGAAAATGATATATTTATCGCAATGAGTGACGGTTGCCCACACGCCGGAGTAGGAAACCTGTATAATTTCGGTTGGAAGGTAGAAGATATAGCGTCATTTGTCGAGGGTCTCGTACCGGTAGGATTTACCGCAAAAAATCTTTCTACTCTGATAGTAGACGAGTGCGAAAAATTATATGGTTACCAACCGGGGGATGATGCGACAGCTTGCGTGGTGAAGATACGTAAGAGACAGCCTGTAAATATGTTGTTTGGTCCTCCGGCAAACCGTGACGACTGCGACCGAATGATGAGTTTGTTTTTTTCAAAAGCCGGAAAACATATCGTCTGTGGTGGCACAACGGCAACGATTGCGGGCAAGTGGTTAGGCAAACCGGTAATAGCAAGTCTTAAGTTTGAACGTAGCAACATACCGCCTACCGCTAAAATAGAAGGCGTTGACCTCGTAACAGAGGGCGTTATTACGGTTAGTAAAGTTCTTGAATATGCCATAGATTATCTGAATCAGAACAGGTTATATGAAGAGTGGTTTTTTCAGGAAAACGGTTCGGCACAAATTAGTCGTATGTTGTTTGAAGAAGCTACGGATATAAATTTTTACGTCGGAAGGGCAGTTAATCCTGCTCATCAGAACCCGAATCTTCCGATAAATTTCAATATAAAAATGAATCTTGTACAGGAACTTTCAGAATGTCTGCGGAAAATGGGAAAGAAAATCAAGGTTATTTATTTCTGAGGTGAGATATGAGAAAATTTGATACAAAAGTTCAGTATCTGAAATATAAGGTATTGCGAGAAGTTGCAAAACAGGCATGGAATGATACGTTACTTGAAAATCTTATGAATATCCCTAAACTTATAGTACCCGGAAAAACACCGACGATGAGGTGTTGCGTATACAAGGAGAGGGCTATTTTAGGGGAAATGGTTAAACTTGCGATAGGTGGCAACAAGGAAAATCCTAACATAATAGAGGTAATAGATATTGCCTGTGACGAGTGTCCGGCAGCCGGTTATGAGATAACGGATTCATGCAGAGGCTGTCTGGCACACAGATGTGAGGAAGTATGCCCAAGAGGTGCGATTACTTATGACCACAACCACGTGGGACACATCAACAAGGAAAAGTGCGTTGAATGCGGAAAATGTGCATCAGTGTGTCCATACTCTGCGATAGTAAACCGTAAGCGTCCGTGTCAGAATGCTTGCAAGATAAAAGCGATATACATAAATGACGAGTATTCCGCATCTATAGATAATGATAAGTGCATAGAGTGCGGAGCTTGTGTATATCAGTGTCCGTTCGGTGCGATAATGGATAAATCGTACATTATAGACGTTATTGATATGCTGAAGAAAAGCGACGGCGGAAACAATTTCAAAGTGTATGCGGTAGTTGCACCGTCAATATCAAGTCAGTTTTCTTACGCTAAACTCGGACAGGTAATAACGGGACTTAAAAAACTTGGATTTCATACGGTAATTGAGGCGGCATTAGGTGCGGATATGGTAGCAGATGCGGAATCAAGGGAACTTGCGGAAAAAGGTTTCTTAACAAGTTCATGCTGTCCGGCATTTGTAAAGTATATACAGTCAGCGTTTCCGGAGATGTCGGAAAATATATCGCATAATCTCTCACCTATGGCATCTATAGCACGGTATATAAAGAAAATTGACGAAAATTCAAAAGTTGTGTTTATCGGACCTTGTACCGCCAAGAAGTCGGAAGTACAGCTTGAAACGGTAAAGCCATACGTTGATACAGCTATGACTTTTGAGGAATTACAGGCATTATTCGACAGTAAGGACATTGATATAACTACTCTTGAAGAAGACGTACTGAATAATGCGTCGTACTACGGAAGAATATTTGCCCGAAGTGGTGGACTTTCCGAGGCGGTAGCACAAGGAATCAAGGAAAACGGTATTGAAGATTTTACACTTGAAGCGTGTATCTGTGACGGTATAGAAGAATGCAGAACCGCTCTTATGAAAGCTAAAAGGAAAGTTCTTAAAGCAAATTTCATAGAGGGTATGGCTTGTAATGGTGGCTGTATCGGCGGTGCTGGTTGTCTTACACACGGTGAAAAAAATAAGGTACAGGTTGACAAGTACGGCAGAGAAGCTATAGAAAAAAATATATCTGATGCTATATCAATTCTTAAATAAAGTATCAGTAAATTCACAGGCGATACTTTAAGGTATCGCCTTTAATTTATCCGTCAGCTCTGTTCACTGAGATATAACGAAACTCTGTTCTGTATTCTTTCCGCACACTCTTCCGCAGAAATTTCACCGTTCATAAATTTGTTGCACTCTTCCCAGATAATATCCTGTGCGTCTGAATCGCTGTCACTTAGCTTGTTGAAGTGCGATATAAAGTCATACATATATTCCGCATCTTCGTCGGTAATGGGCTTGTTAATCCACGTGATACCCTCTGTTTCGGGCTGTTCCTCGTCCGTATTCATAGGGTCAGTGCTTACGTGTACTTCTGTTCTTAACTCGTCAAGAGCGTTGTTTACTTTACGCTCGTAACTTTTCTTGTTGGTAGTAAAGCACCATTTTAACTGCATATAATTATTCTGAAAATTCGGACTTAGTACGTAATTCATGAAATCCCACGCACCGTCGGGACAGTCTGTACCGGAAAGTATCGAAAAACACATATCATTAGCGGTTGAAATACTACCCGTTCTGTCGTCTGACGGTTTTATAAGATACGTATAATTGTTGTTAAGATAAAGCCCGTTCTGCCTTGCCGTATAAACAAAATCACCACAATCGCCGATACTATCCGCATACCGTCCGAAAAGTGACTTTTTATTCATTACGCTTATATCGTCTTCCGTATACATTATATGTTTTTCCTCGTATGATAGTTTATCCATTTCCTCCTGATTGAAAGGTTCGTTTATCTCAACGGTATTACAGAAGTTCAGAAGATGTATAAATTCTTCGTTGTTGAAATCGCAGGTGTAATTATCGTAATCAATCCAGTTTCCGTAACCGTTGACACATAATTCACCGAAAACACCGTCACGAGCCGCAAACCATTCTGCACGAGGACTTAAACACATACCCTCCGGCATATTTTCCGCAATACTGAAAAATTCGTCATAATTCCAGAATGAGTAATCACGGCTTATTACGTCGCTGTTGGCAATCAGTAAATCCGACAAAATGAATCCGGCAGGAATACCATACAGACCGCCTTTATACTCGAAAGCCTGAAGGACGTTTTCAAGAATATCGTCACGTTTTATACCGTCTTTATTGTCCATATAGTCGTACAGATTCGCAAACGCTCCCATATTGACGTAACGGTACATGAAAGAGTTTCCCCCGTATGCGAAAAGGTCGGGAGCATCACCGCTTAGAACGTCAAGCCGGAGATTGTCCGTATCTTCGTACTTTCTGATTTCTACATTGTAATTATCGCTTTGCTTACTGTACATCATGGCGATTTCCGGAGCATTAAAACTTGATTCAATACAGCCTAACATCAAATCCGTTTTGTTTTCAACGTAATCGTCAGGGCGGACGGTGAGCAGATCAATGAACGTACCGTCGGCGAGGTTCTTGTCATCACCGCTGATAATAAACTTACCGTCACCGGCGTAACAGGCGAAAGATATTCCCGACGGCGAAACATTCGACTCCGAAAAACTCATAATCTGTACGAGTTCGTCATTCGGAGCGATTCCGAAAATCCCCTCATTCAGTATCACGAAAAGTTTAAAACTACCTGCGCCGTTGAATGCCGTACCGGTACGATTTATATATTCGCCGTATTCTTTGGCGTTGTTATCGACGGAAAGTTTTTTACCGTCCGTAACGGCGTATTTCTGTCCGTCAAAGACGTATGTTTTGCCGTCGGTATCGGTAGCGAATACGAGAGGTTTTTTTTCGTTAGGCATATCGAGAATTTCACCGTCCGCCGATATGAGTGCATAACCGCCGTTAAAAGAAATCACGTAATTCTCGCCGTACTGATAAAAAGCGTCGATATAGTTGAAATCCTCGTAACTGTGGAAACCGTCGATTTTTTGAGTTTCGAGAAGTTCGCCATCCGGTGAGTAAGTACGCATTTCCGGCGATACAACGGCATTTTTAAAAAAACCGTCAAGGTCTTTCGATTTGTCACCGTCATAATCTGCGTACAGGCACAACATAATTATTTTGCCGTCAGACTTCGTACAGCAACACGCTGTATCCGGCAAATCTTCAGCGGTTATCAGCGTAACAGTTCCGGATTCTTTAAGGTTTTCGTCATACGACATTATTTTTATACCGTCGTTCTTGGATTTGTAGACG
>JAIDCY010000105.1 GCA_029055625.1 Ruminococcus sp.
AACCGCTGGTGTAGGACTTCTTTCACCGCCACAGCATCACTCTATATATTCAATCGAAGACCTCGCACAGTTAATCTATGATTTAAAGAATGCCAACGAAAACGCAAGAATATCCGTCAAACTGGTATCGGAAGCCGGAGTAGGTACGGTATCGGCAGGTGTCGCAAAAGCCGGAGCTCAGGTTATATTGATTTCCGGTTACGACGGCGGAACAGGTGCAGCCCCGAAGAGTTCGATATATAACGCCGGTCTGCCGTGGGAGTTAGGACTTGCGGAGGCTCACCAGACTTTAATTATGAACGGTCTGCGTTCACGTGTGGTAATCGAGACGGACGGTAAATTAATGACCGGCAGGGATGTACTTGTAGCGTGCCTGCTCGGAGCGGAAGAGTTCGGCTTTGCTACTGCACCACTCGTAACAATGGGTTGCGTGATGATGAGGGTCTGCAATCTCGATACCTGCCCTATGGGTATCGCCACACAGAATCCGGAATTAAGAAAGCGTTTTCAGGGTAAACCGGAATATATCGTGAATTTCATGCATTTTGTCGCACAGGAATTAAGGGAGTATATGGCAAAACTCGGTGTGCGTACTGTCGACGAACTTGTGGGACGTACTGACCTGCTCCGTCGCAAGGATACACCAGACGGTCATCAGATAGATTTTTCCGAGATACTCTATAAAACCGACGATAACGGAAACAGTCATTTCATACCGGAAAATGTATACGATTTCCGACTTGAAGAAACGGTAGATAAAAAGGTAATCATGAAGAAAATGAGTTCCGCACTCAGAAACAAGACAAAGAAAACGATTGATATAAACGTAATAAATACAGACCGTGCATTAGGTACGCTTTTCGGTGCGGAGATAACACGCAGATACGGTGACAATACGCTTGAAGACGATACGTTTACGGTAAGATGTACCGGTAGCGGTGGACAGAGTTTCGGGGCGTTCATACCGAAAGGTCTGACACTCGAATTACACGGCGACAGTAACGACTATTTCGGTAAAGGACTTTCAGGCGGTAAACTGGTACTGTGTCCACCTGATAACGCAGGCTTCAGGGCGGAAGACAACATTATTACCGGTAACGTCGCCTTATACGGTGCAACATCGGGAAAAGCTTTCATAAACGGAATCGCCGGTGAAAGATTCTGTGTACGTAATTCCGGAGCGGTTGCGGTATGCGAGGGTGTCGGAGACCATGGTTGCGAGTACATGACCGGCGGACGTGTCGTAATTCTCGGCAAGACAGGCAAAAACTTTTCTGCCGGTATGTCGGGCGGTATAGCTTACGTACTCGACGAAAACAGGGATTTATACATGAATCTGAATAAATCGCTTGTATCGCTGGAATCTGTTACGGAAAAATATGATATTATCGAGTTAAGAAACATAATCGAGGAACATTTTAAGGCTACCGGTTCGGAAAAAGCAAAACGTATCCTTGAAAATTTCAGCGGATATTTACCGAGTTTCAAGAAAATTATTCCGCACGATTACGCAAAGATAAAAAGTGCCGTCGTTACCCTCGAAGAAAAGGGCATGAACAGCGAACAGGCGGAAATTGAAGCATTTTATCTCATTACCAAGGAGGCATAAGGAACTATGGGAAAATCTACCGGATTTATCGAGTACGAAAGGTCAGATAATCTGACTATCCACCCACTCGAAAGGATAAAGAATTTTAACGAATTTCACGTACCACTTAACAGTACACAGAGACGTACACAGGCTTCTCGCTGTATGGATTGTGGCGTACCATTTTGTCAGAACGGTAAGATGTTAAACGGTATGATTTCGGGGTGTCCGCTGAATAATCTTGTACCGGAATGGAATGATTTGTTATATCATAATCAGGAGGAGCAGGCACTCGAAAGGCTTCTTATGACAAACAATTTTCCGGAATTTACGTCAAGAGTGTGTCCGGCACTGTGCGAAAAGGCTTGTACGTGTAATCTGAACGGCGACCCTGTTTCCGTCCGTGACAATGAAAATGCTATAATAGAAAACGCATTCAGTAACGGACTTATAAAGCCGTGCGTACCTAAGCAACGAAGCGGACGTAAAATATCGGTGATAGGTTCTGGAGCGTCAGGGCTTGCGGTTGCGGATACTCTCAACAAAAGAGGTCATTATGTGACGGTCTTTGAACGTTCTGACAGAATCGGGGGGCTGATGATGTACGGTATCCCTAATATGAAACTCGAAAAGACAGTTATAGAACGTCGGATAGAGTTAATGAAAGCGGAGGGCGTACAGTTCGTGACAAATGCGGACGTAGGAAAAAACGTATCCGCAGAGGAGATTATGAACAGTTCAGATGCTGTTGTACTGGCTTGTGGTGCTTCAAATCCACGTGATATAAACGTTACCGGACGTGATGCCGACGGTATATATTTTGCGGTGGATTTCCTGAAAGCTACTACTAAAAGCCTGCTCGATTCCGGACTGACGGACGGAAAATACATCTCGGCGAAAGATAAAAACGTCGTAATAATAGGCGGTGGCGATACCGGTAACGACTGTCTCGGAACGTCAATCAGACACGGTTGTAAATCGGTGGTACAGTTCGAAATGATGCCGAAACTTCCCGAAGAACGTTCAGAAGACAATCCGTTTCCGGAGTATCCGAGAGTATGCAAGACGGATTACGGACAGGAAGAGGCTATAGCGGTATTCGGGCACGACCCACGAATCTATGAAACTACCGTACAGGAGTTCATAAAGGACGACCACAACAAATTAACTGCCGTAAAAATTGTTAAATTGCGGTCTGTTGTTGATAAGGAAACCGGCAGACGTTCTATGCAACCGATACCCGACAGTGAGCAGATAATACCGTGTGAACTGTGTCTGATTTCCGCCGGATTCTTAGGCTGTCAGAATTACGTGGCGGAAGCTTTCGGGGTAGAACTCAATCAGCGTACGAACGTTATGACGGATAACGGAAGTTTCGCAACAAATGTTGAAAAAGTGTTCACCGCCGGTGATATGCACATTGGACAGTCATTGATAGTGCGTGCTATCCGTGAGGGCAGGGACTGCTCTGCGGAAGTAGACAGGTGGTTAATGGGATATACGAATCTTCAAGGGTGATAATATGATGTATTCTGAAAATGAAATACTCCGGTATATCGAGGAAAATGACGTAAAGTTCGTAAAGCTTACGTTCTGCGATATAAACGGAATGTTAAAAAATGTATCCGTGCTTTCTTCCGAACTCTCGGCAGTATTCGCACAAGGTTCACGGATTACTGCCGGAAAGATTGCCGGATTTTCGATAGCGGAGGGAAAAGATTTGTTTCTTTTCCCTGACCCACGCACAATGACCGTTCTTCCGTGGAGACCTCAGCAGGGCAGAGTTATACGAATGTTCTGTTATATACGTTACGCCGACGGTACAGCTTTTGAGGGTGACGGAAGATATTTCCTTAAAACGGCGGTAAAAACTGCATTGTCAAAAGGCTGGTGTACACGATTCGGTACGTCGAGTGAATTTTGCCTGTTCCGGACAGATGAAAGCGGTAAACCTACTAAAATTCCGCATGATTACGCCGGTTACTGCGATACCGCACCCGAAGATAAAGGGGAAAATATCCGCCGGGACGTTTGCATAACCCTTGAACAGATGGGCATACACCCGGTATCTTCCCGGCACGAAAGCGGTAACGGTCAGCACGAAATTGACTTCAATTCTGCCTCTGCTTTACAGTCAGCGGATTATTTTCTCAGTTTCAAGTCTGCGGTTAAATCGGTAGCACGTCAGCACGGTGTTCACGCCAGCTTTATGCCGAAACCCGTCCGCAATGACCACGGAAACGGTATGCACATAAGCTTTAATATCTTCCGTGACAGCGATTTCTTCAACGACGGTACTATGAATAACGATAACGTGATATATAAATCCGTCGCCGGAATAATGCAACATATCCGTGATTTCATGATTTTTACCAATTCAACGGTAAATTCTTATAACCGCCTCGGTGAATTTTCCGCACCACGTACCGTCACATGGTCACGAGATGAAAAAAACCAGCTTATCCGTATTGACGACGCCACTTCACCATTCGTTCTGAGGGTTGCGGATTGTGCGTGTAATCCGTATTTTGTCTTCGGACTGATGATTTATTCCGCACTCGACGGCATAGAAAATAATCCTGAATTACCGCCGGAAAATACCAGTATCGGCGAAAGTTTACCGGTGAATATAGCGGAAGCGTGCGGACTTGCGGAGAGTTCGGAATTTTTAAGGAAGTATGTACCGGAAAAAATACTTTCTTATGTCATTGACGAACACCGCCGGGAGTGGAAGGAATACAATTCCGCCTATGATAAGGAAATTTTCGAGGAAAACAAATACTTCTATACTCTATAACGGAGGTGTTTCACAGTGGAAAATGTTCTTGTAATTTCCAGTAATAAGAGTGCATCAGAAACACTATCCGGCTTTATCCGTGAGGCGTTCGGGTGTGAGGTGCGGACGGTTGAGACCGCCGGGCAGGCGAGGGAATTTTTCGATTCACAGGCATCTTGCGGACTTGCCCTGATATACTCCCCCCTTACCGATGACCACGGCACAACACTTGCGGAGTACATTATAGAAAACACTTCCGCTAACTGTATTCTGATAGTCCGTGCGGAGAACGTCGAAAAAATAAGCGGACGTATGGGTCGTATGGGTATCATAACTATCGGCAGACCTTTCAATAAAAATTTTCTGTGGCAGACGATAAATATAATCGAGATTTCTATGAACCGTTCGTATCAGCTTTATGCGGAAACTGTACGGCTTGAACGGAAAATAGATGAAATCCGGCTGATAGACAAGGCGAAGTTCATGTTGATGCAATACCGTCACATGACGGAGGAGGAAGCACACATATTTCTCGAACAGTACGCCATGAACAACCGCAAGAAGAAAACAACATCTGCTACCGAGATAATTGACAGGATAAGCGAACAGTTTCTTTAAATAATTAATAATGCATAATTAATAATTCTTAATTATTAATTGATAATAGTCAGTGAGGACTGGTTTTTATGTTTGATAAAATTCACGAGGAATGCGGAGTTTTCGGGATATTTGAAAAAAATAAGTCAGATGTGACAAAATCCGTATATTTCGGACTTTATGCGTTACAGCACAGAGGACAGGAGAGTTGCGGAATAGCTGTCTGTGATGACGGCGTATTCAGTCAAAGAAAAGCGGAAGGTCTTGTATCTGAAGTATTTGACCGTGAGGAACTCGAAAGGCTCGGCAGGGGGAATATCGCAGTCGGACACGTCCGTTATTCCACCACCGGCGGAAACAATCACAATAACATACAACCGCTTGTCATACGGCACGTAAAGGGTAATATGGCACTCGTTCATAACGGAAATTTAGTCAATGCTTCGGCGATACGCAAGGAGTTTGAGATGTCGGGGGCAATTTTCCACGGCACATCTGATACCGAGGCGATAGCTTACACCATAGTGAAAGCCCGCCTTTCGAGTAACTCAACGGAAGAAGCGATTGAAAAGGCTATGTATGATATAAAGGGTGCATATTCGTGCATAGTTATGACAGCTACAAAGTTAATCGCATTCCGTGACCCTGACGGTTTCAGACCTCTATGTATCGGGAAAACGCCTGACGGTGCATACGTGATATCCTCGGAAACCTGTGCATTGGATTCCGTCGGGGCGGTATTTTTACGTGATGTGAAAGCCGGAGAGATAGTGGTAGTCAGCGGTGAGGGTCTGAAATCGATTGATACGCATTGTACAGGTAAAAATAATATCTGCATATTCGAGTATATATATTTTTCAAGACCTGATTCAGTAATAGAAGGGAAATCGGTACACAGAGCGAGAATAAACGCCGGAAGGATACTTGCGGAAAGATTTCCCATACCGGCAGATGTAGTAATAGGCGTACCGGATTCCGGGCTTGATTCCGCACTGGGTTATTCACAACAAAGCGGTATTCCGTACGGTACGGGATTCATAAAGAATAAGTATATCGGAAGAAGTTTCATACAACCTTCACAGAATCAGAGGGAAAGTGCGGTCAGGATAAAACTTAACGCCATAAGCGAAACGGTAAGAAATAAACGGGTGATAATGATAGATGATTCAATAGTACGTGGTACGACGTGTGCAAGGATAGTCGGATTATTGCGGGATGCCGGGGCAAAAGAGGTACACGTGAGAATATCCGCTCCGCCGTTCAGACATTCCTGTTACTTCGGTACTGATATAGATTCAGAGGAAAACCTGATAGCGTGCCGGTACAATACCGACGGCATAAGGGATTATATAGGTGCAGACAGTCTGGCATTTCTGCCGGTGGAAGAATTACCGGGATTAACCGGTAGCAATAAATTCTGTTGCGGATGCTTTACCGGAGAATATCCTGTTGACGTATCAGGAGCAGGTGGGAAAAACAAGTTTGATTCACCAATACATAACAATTCATAATTAAAAATGCATAATTAAGAATTAATTTAATCAAATAATTATGAATTATACATTATAAATTCTTAATTAATAATAAATGCTGGAGGGATTTTTAAAATGTGTACTATTATGGCATACAGTCGCCGTGAAAGTTACGGAGACGTAGAAAAAGGACTTTCTGCGACAGTTTCGAGAGGTCCGGACGATACAAGGATAACAGAGGTTGAAAGCGGTACTTTAGGATTTCAGAGACTTTCTATAATGGGACTCACTCCGGAAGGTATGCAACCGTTTGAACTTGACGGCGATTACGTAATATGTAACGGTGAGATTTACGGATTTCTGCCGGTAAGAGAAGAACTCGAAAGGAAAGGGTATAAATTCAGAAGCGATAGTGATTGTGAAATCCTGCTCCCCCTTTACAGGGAAAAGGGGGTTGAGATGTTCGCCGGATTAGATGCGGAATTTGCCTGTATAATTTACGATTCGGCAAGAAAAGATTTTGTTGTTGCACGTGACCCTGTCGGTATAAGACCGTTATATTACGGATACGACGTTGACGGATACATAGCGTTTGCGAGCGAACCTAAAAATCTTATGGGGCTGGTTACGGAAATAAGACCGTTCCCCCCCGGATACTACTACAGGAACGGAAGATTTACACAATACTGCGATATTACGGCGGTTAAAGAGGCTGTAAACGACGATCTGGAAACGGTATGTAAAAACATACACGATAAACTGATTTCCGGTGTGGAAAAAAGACTTTCCGCCGATGCGGAGGCAGGTTTTCTGCTGTCGGGTGGGCTGGATTCCTCACTTGTATGTGCGATAGCTCAACGGAAAAGCGATAAACCAATAAGGACTTTTGCAATCGGCATGAATACCGACGCCATAGATTTACGCTACGCAAAACAGGTAGCAGACTACATACACAGCGAACATACGGAAGTAATAATAACCAGAGAAGACGTACTGAATGCACTTGATACTGTAATAAAGATACTTGCGACGTATGACATTACAACGATAAGGGCAAGTATCGGGATGTATCTGTTATGTAAAGCTATCCACGAACAGACTAATATAAGGGTACTGCTGACAGGTGAGATTTCTGACGAACTTTTCGGGTATAAGTATACGGATTTTGCACCGTCAGCGGAAGAGTTTCAGAAAGAATCAGTAAAAAGGGTACGTGAACTGCATATGTATGATGTTTTACGTGCAGACAGGTGCATATCAGTAAACTCACTTGAAGCACGTGTACCGTTTGGTGACCTCGGTTTTGTACGGTATGTAATGTCAGTCAATCCGGAAATGAAGCTGAATAAGTACAATAAAGGGAAGTACCTGCTCCGGCACGCCTTTGAGGGAGATTACTTACCGCATGATATACTGTACCGTGAGAAGGCGGCGTTTTCGGATGCCGTCGGTCACTCAATGGTTGACTATCTGAAAGATTACGCAGAAAATTACTATACGGAAGAAGAGTTTGAAAAACTTTCGGAGAAGTATATACACGCAAGACCTTTTACGAAAGAATCGCTGTTATACCGTGAAATATTTGAAAAGTACTATTCCGGACAAAGTGAAATGGTTATTGATTTCTGGATGCCGAATAAAGAGTGGGAAGGTTGCAATGTCAATGACCCGTCAGCGAGAGTACTTTCAAATTACGGAGAAAGTGGCGTTTAAATAATTAATAATTCATAATGCATAATTAAAAAAGCAGAGCCGGTTATATCCTCCGATTCTGCTTTTATTTTTCACAGGCGAAACGCAAAAAACTGTTTACAAATTATTAATTATTCATTTTTAATTCTGAATTGGATTGACGTGCACCATAATATGTTTTATCTCCGGAAACTGCATCTCAACGGCAGAATGTACGTTTTCCGCTATGGAATGGGCATCATTGAGGGAAATTTTACCGTCCGCAGAAATTTCAATGTCGGCATAAATGCGGTTGCCGAAAATCCGGGTACGGAGAAGGTCAATATTCTTTACGCCCGACTGTTTCAGAACGCAGTCACGGATAAGATTTTCAGTGTTTTCGTCGCAGGAGTGGTCAATCATCTTGTCGACGGCTTCACGGAAAATTTCTACAGATGCTTTCATGATAAACACGCAGATTAACAGACTGGCGAGGGGTTCGAGTACGGAAAAACCCATACGAGTTCCGACAATACCCACCAACGCACCGACGGAAGAAAGAGCGTCACTTCGATGATGCCACGCATCAGCCATAAGAGCATCAGAATTAAGGTATTTCGCATAAAACCGGGTATACCAGAACATCAGTTCCTTAGCGGCTATCGAGACTACAGCGGAAATGACGGCGAGAAGTTCCGGCGGTTCGGAAGTCTGATATTTCCCCGACGATATATTCCTTAAAGCATCTGCACCGATAAAAAGCCCCGTCACCAAAAGTACAACCGCAAGCACTATAGCCGATACGCATTCCATACGCTCATGACCGTATGGGTGTTCTTTATCTTCGGTACGTGCGGATACCTTAACACCTATTATTACTATAAAACTGCTGAAAACGTCGGAGGCGGAATGCACCGCATCACTTACCATAGCACCGGAATTTGCGGAAATACCGGCAAAAAGTTTAAAAACCGAGAGTATAAGATTTCCGATTATGCTAACATACGACACTTTAACCGCTGTTTTCT
This sequence comes from Ruminococcus sp., assembly GCA_029055625.1. Lineage (GTDB taxonomy): Bacteria > Bacillota > Clostridia > Oscillospirales > Ruminococcaceae > Ruminococcus. The sequence continues at coordinate 9,133 of JAIDCY010000105.1, forward strand.
GAAAATTTTCCATAAAGCCCCCTTAAATAATTAATAATTAAGAATGCATAATTATGAATTTATTATAGCATAATCCATAAAAAAAATCAAGCCGGAATGGTTTGTATAATAAAACCAAACAAAAGCAGAGCCGGTTATATAAGCCGATTCTGCTTTTTATAGTCATAAATTGATTTAATTATCTTTTTCTGCCACAATTTGCATCAAAAGCGGGATTGCAGGCGTAGAAGTTTTTAGCGTTGAGATTATCCTGAGTTATCCGGAGAGCCTCACCGAAGCGTTGATAGTGGACAATTTCACGTTGTCTGAGGAAGCGGATAGGATCACGGACATCAGGGTCATCAGCCATACGGAGAATATTATCGTAAGTGGTACGGGCTTTTTGTTCGGCTGCCATATCCTCGTGCAGGTCTGTAATTACATCGCCCTTGCACTGAAAGTAAGCGGCGGTAAAAGGTACGCCGGAAGCGGATACGGGATAAATACCGGTTGTATGGTCTACAAAATAGGTATCGAAACCGGATTTTTTAATTTCGTCGACGGAAAGATTTCTTGTCAGCTGATAGATAATAGAGGAAATCATTTCAACGTGTGCGAGTTCTTCAGTACCTGTATCGGTTACAAAAATGTACAATTAATAATTAATAATTCTTAATTATTAATTAAAAAAATTTCTGCAACCCATAACGGATTACAGAAAAAAGCAGTCGAGGTGACAGGATTCGAACCTGCGGCCCCTACGTCCCGAACGTAGTACTCTACCAAACTGAGCCACACCTCGATTTGACAATAAAAATTATATCACAAAAGAAAAGAAATGTCAAGAGTTTTTCCGGCGGAAATATATATTTTTATTTTTTAATCAATAAATTTCCGTGATTGCGGAAATATCAGAAATAATATCGTCGAAAGACTGGTATCTTTTAATTACATCAGGTGAGCAGGCTTTATTGATTATCGCCATAAAATCGGGGGAACATCTGTCTTTTACAAGCTGATTCAGACTGATTCCATAGGAAAAAATATCGCTTCTGAAGTCGTAAGTACTGGCAGTAAGTACTTCCGGTGCGATATAACCACGACTTCCGGAAACGTTTCTTTTCATACCCTGATAGCCGGAAATATTAAAATCCCCTAATTTGCATATACCGTCAGCGGACAGGAAAAAATTATCAGGTTTAACGTCGCAGTGGACGATACCGGCATTATGGACGTATTCAAGAGCGTTTGCAATATCGAGTGAAATTTTCATAACCTGCTCCGGATTTGGTGTAAGAGGTGAAAGTTTTTCCATTTTCAGAATAAAAAGATACTGTAAATCTGAAATTTTCTGAATAACTTTGTCGTGATACCGCACAATATACGGACATTCTTTCAGACTATCCATTATGACAGCCTCACGTCCAGCGACGACAATTTTTCTTCGTAGACTTTCCGGAGTATCTGCAAAAACCGGTTTTACTTTTATTACCGCCGTTTCGTTACCGTCAGTTATTTCATAGACTTCGCTATATGTACCCTGTCCGATTTGTCGGGTAATGTAGAAGTTATCGAAAAGCGGTTGTTTAATGTAATCGAAAAGTTTACTCAATGAAAAATCAATCCTTTATCAGAAATTTTCAATCGGATAATTTTTGCCTATGTAGTATATCCTGAACCAGTGACACCAATCATCACTCAAATAAATCCGGAAATCATACGTATGATTATTTTCTTTGATTTCACCGATTTTACTATAAAAAAGGTCCATACCCATTCCGTCGGATTCATAGTAACCGTTTTTTTCAAATAATTTATCATAGATGTACTCGCTTCTGCCGATAAAAATAGTTTGGCTGTCAGTCTCTCCGACGGTAAAGCCGTTACTTAAACGAAAGTAAACCAATGTAGTCTGTGGGAGTTCTTTTATACCGTATCCGTATTCTTTCAGATATTTCATAATACAAACTTCGGTTGCTATGAAAAACAGGGAAAATAAAACAATAAGAGTTAAAACAAATTTTTTAAGTTTTTTAGATTTCATTTTATCACCGCCTGATATAATTATACACCGGAAGCGTTAAAAAGTCAACAGAAAAGCCATAGCATTTATAATACTATGGCTTAAAATCGATATATTACCAGCGACCGCCGTTACCCCAACCGCCTTGATTTCCACCACCGGAAGACGTACCGGCTGTTACAGTAGTACCGCCGGAGATAGTACCGTTACCGTAAACTGTCTGCGAATCGTCGGAAAGTATAAGGTCAGTACCGCCCGAGATTGTACCGCCTGTATAACAGGTCAGACCGCTACCGCTTGAGAACGACGGCGAACCCATATTCTGCATAGTTGTAAACGAAACTATAACATTTCCCGAACTGTCGGCAACGGTAAACTGTGTATTCGCAGAAATTGCACCTGTTCCCTGAGAAGAACATTCAACAACCGTACCGCCTGTAATATTTTCGCTGTAACCGTCGCCACAGTCGATAGGCTCTTGTCCGTTAGCAATTACTACACCACCGGAGATATTTACAGGACCGTTAGAGTCGAAGCCGTCATGGTCACCGCTTGCGGACTGTACAATAGCGATACCGCCGGTAATTTCGAGGATATTTCCGGACGAACCGCCCATCATACCGCCACCCATTCCACCAGGTCTTCCGCCCTGATTCCAGCCGGTATTATTACCAGAGCCTGAACCGTCTGCACCACCTGCGGCGTTGTAACCGTCATCGCCGGATTTTACTACTACCGTACCGCTGTACTGATAGATATTTCCGCCCTCGACACCCTCGTAACATTTAGGTATATAGATATTGAAATCGCTGTACGTACCGTCTTTCTTACCTAAAATTAAATCGTGGTCAGAGTGAAGAGCATCGTCGGCACTGGAGAGTTTAAAAGTACCGCCGTTTATGTTGATTTGTCCGCCACAATGAAGCGAATCGTCAGAGGAATCGACTGTTATATTACCGCCGTTTACGGTAATGTTACCGCCGGATTGCCAGGTAGTACCGGCAGTATCGTAAATGCCGACGGATTTTATACCTTTGGCGGAAATGTCGGTTTTATTGGAGTTGCCTTCCTGCATACCACCGCCGAATCCACCACCGAATCCGCCACCCCAGCCGGTATTACCACCGGAAGAAGTCGAACCGTTAGCGGTATAAGCTGAACCCTGATAAGTGTAGATATTGAGAGTACCGCCATTCATAACAAAATCCTGTTCCGCCTGAATACCGTCCGCATAGGAATTAACGTCGACAGTACCGCCATTGATAGTCACGATACCGTAAGATTTTGTACCGGTTTCGGTGGAAGAAGACTTTATACCGTCACCGGATTGCGTATTTACGGAGAGTTTAAGGGTTGAAAAGTCTGTAGCGATATCGTTGCCGATAGTCACACTGTCCTTACCTCTCACGCCGTCGTCAACAGCATTTACGGTAACATTTCCGTTATAAATTTTGAGGTCATTTTTCGATACGACACCGTCCGCCGTATTGCCGTTTACGGTAAGATTTCCCGAGCCTTTTATTTTGAGGTCATCACGTGAGAAGATAGCACCGTTAATTTCATTAATATTACCATCGCTGTCTGTGTAAGTATCGGTATGGGAAGAACCGTCAGAAATAACGTTGTCAGTGCCTTTTTTCGCTACAATCTGTACCTCGTCGCCGATAGATGCTACATATACAGGAGCTGAATTCTCATTAGTAAGATTCATACCGTTCAGATCGAGTTCAACGATACCGTCGGGATATGTGGTCTTATCAACGTCAACAACTATCTGACCGCCTTTGTTTTCACCGGTAACGCTTATGACAGCCGGTTTCTTAATGGTGAGTACGTTATTTTCGACGGTTGCGACATCTGCCGGAGCGTCTGTTATAATAGAGTTAGCGGAAAGAGTAACGGCATAACCTGTAGTATCAGGAGTTGACGGAGTAGCGGAAGAGTTACCGGCAGGATTGACATTATCAAAAGCGGTAACGATACCGGACATCTTGAAAGTTTCGGAATCGTCATGTGTTACGCCTGCTCCGGTGGAAGCGTTTGTGAGTTTGTAAGAACCGTCTGCGGTAATAGATGGGTCACTGATAAGGACGTAAGAATATTTTTTCTGCCACTTTAAATCTTTAACGTTTCCGACGGTCAGACTGTTCGCCTTTTTCCAGCAACCGTCAGTTTCAGAAGAAGAGATACAGTTAAGAAGAATAGTTCCCTGAGTAGTACCGGTCATAAGTGCGGAATCCGTCTGATTATCCGTTGCGGTAGCTATTACAGTACCGCCGGTAATGTTCGTACTGGTAAGACTTGTAATACCTCTGTCGCCACCGGCAATTACAGTACCGCCGGAGACATCAACAGTAGTTTCCGCCTGAATGGCATCATTACCGGCTTTGATGTTGAGAGTTCCGCCCTGAACGGTAACGCTACCCTTAGAGGATTTCAGACCGTCACCCACCGCATCGATATTGACAGTACCGTCCTTGACGGTAACCGATTGTTTACCTTTAACGGCATCTGTTTTGTCGGTAGAGTTGAGAGTATTGATATTCAGCGTACCACCGTTTATTTTGATGTCGTTGTTGCAGACAATGCCGTCCTGAGTGTTAGCGGTAATATTAAGAATACCTGTACCGCCCTTGATAGTAATATCATCTTTCGCCTCGATTACCGCACAGCCGAGACTGTCACCGGCATAAGCAACAGTACCGTCAGAAATAAAGTTTTCCGTACCGTCAACGAGGTTCAGGGAAGTATTTTTTGCATTGGTAATAAGTATTGCCGGTGCGGATTTACCGGTAATATTAACGCCTTCGAGGAAAATTTTAACGGTTTCAGGGTCAGCGGTTTCGTCGGGGATATTAACATTAATCTGACCGTCATTAAGAGTGCCGTCAATGTAGAAAGTTCCGGAATGAGTGATAGTAACAACAGAACCGTTAATTTCCGCATAATCGCCGTCAACTGTGACGGAATCGCCGTTGAGATGAATTTTAGTACTGTCTGTAACCGGTGCTGTGATTTCCGACCAGCTTTCCGGCAGAGAATCGAGAAGACCGACGCATATTTTCTGAATACTGAGGGCATCCATAGCGGAAATACCATCTCCACGATTATATACGTCGGCATTGTCCATACCTTGTTCTTTAATATCAAACCCGTCCGGATTTGCGAGAGACTGCATAATAAGTACGGCATCTGCAAGTGATACATTGCCGTCAAGATTAGCGTCACCGTAAACAGTAACGGTATCAGCGGAACTGATAAGCGGTAACGCCTGCGTCATAACGCATAATGCGGAAAATCCGGCAAGGAATTTTTTTATATTAAAATTTTTCATAATAAATCATACTCCCGAAAAAAATATTTTTTGTATGAGTAAGATTATATTATGCCATTCTTAAAATAGTCTTAAAGAGCAGGTGGGAAAACAAAAAAAACTGCGGAAAAAATATTCCGCAGAAGTTTTTCAGTTGAATAAATTAAAGTGACCAGCCTTGTTGTCGACCACATAATAAACTTTAGCTATGCCGTCATCTTCATAAGGTTTGATATAGAGATTTACGGATTTCGGACTTGTAACGCCTGAAAGTTTTACCGCCATTTCCGACATTTCTTTCAGTGAAATTTCCGCACCTGCTCCCTGGATATATGCCTGTAAGGTGGGAGCCGGAACTTCTTCAGCTTTAACGTGTCTGGTGTATTTTCTTTTCGGCTTAGGTTCTTCTTCGGCGACTACCGGAACTTCTTCATCAGGTTTAACACGTTTTGTATATTTTCTTTTTGGTTTAACCTCTTCTTCAACGTTTGATTCTGCTTCCGGTATCTCTTCGGCTACTTCCTCAACAACAGCTACTTCATTTGCACTGTCCGCAACCGGTTCTTCCGCAACCTCGGCAACCGGATTTTCAGTAACTGTTTCTTCTGCAACAGAAGCCTCAACGATTACTTCTTCAACAACCGCCTTCGGTTTTCTTCCCCTTTTTGCAGGACTGCCGTTATTTTTTCTTGGTCTTCCAGCCATATAAAATGACCTCCTTAAAAAATTATTTTTCTGTTTTGTTCACAGCACTCTTAAGAGCAAGACCAGCCTTGAAAGCGGCAGCCTTGGAAGCAGGCGCTATCATCATTTCCTTAGTCTGCGGATTTATAACCGGTTTTTCCTTACGGTCACGAACTTCAAAAGTACCGAATCCGACTATAGAAACTTTTTCACCTTTAGCGAGTTCTTCTGTGATTGTAGAAAAAATTGCGTTCACAGCAATTTCAGCGTTCTTCTTCGTAGAACCTGTTTTTTCAGCGATAACGCCGATTAATTCAGTTTTTGTCATTTTTCATTTCCTCCTGAACAATATTTAAAAATAAACTGAAAAGATTTATTTTTCCACGTAAATTAAATAAATCACGTGATATTTAGAATTATATACTGTTTATTTCAATTTGTCAAGTAAATATAAAAAAAATCGCAAAACGCCTTATAACCTGCTATAAATGGGAGAAATTTTATTCAAAACCGCCAATTCCGGAATTTATAAATCAGTCAGCAGACAAAACGCCTTCATTTAAGGAAATATAAATAGTATCGCCTGCCCCGAGATTTCCGCCGATAATTTTTCTTGCCACGAGAGTTTCAACGTTACGCTGAATAAAACGGCGTAAAGGTCTTGCACCAAATTCTATATCATAACCGTTTTCTATAATATAATTTTTAGCGTCGTCGGAGATTTCAAGGCTGATATGTTTATCTGCGATACGCTGGCGGACATCTTTCAGCATGAGGTCAAGAACTTTTGAAATATCATTTTTTGAAAGAGGTTTAAAGAATACGATTTCATCAAGCCTGTTGAGAAATTCCGGTCTGAACTTTCTTTTAAGAAGAGCGTCTATATTATCAACGGTATCCTTTGAAATTTCCCCGTTTTTTTCGATACTTTCGAGAATATCCGCAGAACCGAGATTTGAAGTCAGTATAATAATAGTGTTCTTGAAATCAACAGTTCGTCCCTGAGAGTCGGTGATTCTGCCGTCATCAAGAACCTGCAGAAGAATATTGAATACATCAGGGTGGGCTTTTTCTATCTCGTCGAAAAGTACTACAGAATATTGTTTCCGTCTTACCGCTTCTGTAAGCTGACCGCCTTCATCATAACCGACGTATCCGGGAGGTGCACCAATCAGACGGCTTACGCTGAATTTCTCCATATACTCGGACATATCGATACGTATAATATTTTTTTCGTCGTCAAAAAGAGTTTCAGATAATGCTTTTGCAAGTTCCGTTTTTCCTACACCGGTAGAACCTAAAAACATAAACGAACCTATCGGACGGTCAGGGTCTTGTATTCCTGCACGGGAGCGTAATATAGCTTCACTTACTTTTGTTACCGCTTCGTCCTGACCTATCACACGCTTATGCAGAACAGATTCCATATTAAGAAGTTTTTCCTTTTCTCCCTCCATGAGTTTAGATACAGGAATCCCTGTCCAGCGACATACAATTTCCGCTATTTCGTCCTCGGTGACCTTATCACGTAAAAGCCTGCCGTTTTCCGTATCGTGTTCCGCTTTACGTTCAAACTCCGCAAGTTTCCTGTATAAATCGGGTAGCTTACCGTATTTAAGTTCCGCAACTTTATTCAAATCGTATTCACGTTCCGCCTTATCTATTTCACCGTTTATACTTTCGATTTCTTCCCGGATTCTCTGTACGGCGGAAATATCATTTTTTTCATTTTCCCATTTAGCCTTCATTGCGTTGAATTTTTCACGGAGTTCTGAAAGTTCTTTCCGAATGTCATTAAGATGTTCAACAGAAATTTTGTCGTCTTCTTTTTTCAGGGCTACTTCTTCGATTTCAAGCTGTACAATTTTCCGTGAAATAACGTCAAGTTCGGTAGGCATGGAATCCATTTCCGTCCGGATAGTCGCACAGGCTTCATCTATAAGGTCAATTGCCTTGTCGGGAAGGAAACGGTCAGTAATGTATCTGTCGGAGAGTACGGCGGACGATATAAGGGCGTTATCGTGAATCTTTACGCCGTGAAATACTTCATAACGTTCTTTTATGCCACGGAGTATGGAAATAGTATCTTCAACGGTGGGCTGATTAATTATTACAGGCTGGAAACGCCTTTCAAGAGCGGGGTCTTTTTCGATATACTGGCGGTATTCGTTGAGAGTGGTTGCACCTATACAATGCAATTCCCCACGAGCGAGCATAGGCTTCAGGAGATTTCCGGCATCCATCGCACCGTCTGACTTGCCTGCTCCTACTATTGTATGCAGTTCATCGATAAAAAGTAATATATTACCGTTGCTGTTTTTTATCTCATTGAGTACCGCTTTAAGACGTTCTTCAAACTCGCCCCGATATTTCGCACCGGCTACCAGTGCCCCCATATCGAGAGAAAAAACTTTCCTGTCCTTGAGACTGTCGGGGACATCTCCGGCGACTATACGTTGTGCGAGCCCCTCAGCGATAGCGGTTTTACCTACACCAGGTTCACCGATAAGTACGGGATTATTTTTGGTTTTGCGTGATAGAATGCGGATAACGTTTCTTATTTCACCGTCACGACCTATAACGGGGTCAAGTTTGTTCTGCCGTGCGAGACCTACGAGTTCCTGACCATATTTGGTCAGAACGTCATAGGTTTCTTCCGGATTTTCGTTAGTAACACGGGTATTTCCCCGGACGGTCATAAGAGCGGTAAGGAAAGAATCACGGTTAATATTGAAAGTCCGGAAAAGCTGGGATACTTCCTTGTTGCCGGACTGGATAAGCGATAACATAAGATGTTCCACGGAAACAAATTCGTCTTTCATATCGGAGGCAATTTTTTCCGCAGATGTTATAATTCTGTCGCACTCCACCGATAAGCCGACATTACTGCTTCTGCCACTGCCGGTAACTTTCGGCATGGTATTAATTTTCCGGTCTGTTTCCGTATCGAAAATATCGGGGTCAACGTTCATTTTTTTCAGTAACTGTGGTATAAGACCGTTTTCCTGTTTAAGAAGACCACTGAGCAGGTGGAGAGGTTCTATAATCTGATTTGAATGCATAACCGCTATGCTCTGAGCCTTCCGGACGGCTTCAACGGATTTCTGCGTAAGTTTTTCCTGATTCATAAAAAAAATACCTCCTTTGTATTCTACTTTATGATTAACTGACGGATTATATTTATACGGATTTATTGAAAAAAAAGCTCCTCACACGAGGAGCAGAAATAAAATCAGGGCGGTTCAGATGATTTGAAAAATCAGCACTGCGAACCGTGCCATAGAATTAGTCGCAAATCAAAGATACAATTCAATCACCGAAAAGACGGAAACCGAATAGAAAACATGAAAAAATATTGAAAGGGGGTTAGTTATAGGTATCAACTAAAATCCATGGCAAGCAACTGTTGTAATTCATTTCCTCGGAGATGTCAAAGAGGAATGAAATAACTGAATTAATATTCAGTATCAAGCACATGAGAGGGAATGGCACTTGATACTGAATACCAATATTTTCATTTGCTGTATGTATTATAACTCAAAAAAGCCGGATTGTAAATTCATTATTGTATAAAAAACTATATTATTATATCTTTTTGTATAAATTCCTGTAGTTTCGTATGTTGATTTTTGATTAATAAAATAAAATATATAATTATATGCAGTAAAAAGTATCAGACCGTATAAGGTCTGATACCGAAAGAGAGGGAAAATGGATTAGTTTTCGTAAATTTTGTCGTCGTAACGGAAAAATACAAGATTTATATTCATGTTACCGTTAAGTGTACGGAGTTCATCGATAAATTTCTTCTGGTCGCAACTTTCGGGAACGTCCACACTGTATATAAGTTCAAAAAGCGTACCGAAGTTAGTAGTCTTCACACGGCGGAGTTTGTGGAAATCTGTATATTTATTCAGAACCGGTTCAAATACGCCCTGATAGTCGAGATTTTCGGGTATCGTGATTTTAAGTGTCATGTGAGTTCTTTTAGACCCGCCAAAATTAAGTTCACTTAATAAAATCAGAACAGCACCGACTATCACGAAAAATACCACCGCATAACCGACGTAACCTATACCGCACGCAGTACCGGCAGACATTGCAAAGAATATGTAAGCTATATCTTTAGGGTCACCGGCAACGCTCCGGAATCTTACCAGCGTAAACGCTCCGGCGAGACTTAACGCTCCGGCGGTAGTATTTATAAGAAGAAGTATCAATGAAACGATAACGGGAAGCATAATCATAGTAAAAACGTAACTTTGTGCGTAACCGTCTTTTCTGTGGGTGAGCATATATATAAGACTTATCATAAAGCCTATTATTAAAGACGCTCCGACGCAGATAAAAAATTCCGGAGCAGTCACATTACCGGGGGATGAGATTATATTACTGAACATTTTTTCACACGCTCCTGATTATTATTAGTAGTAATAGTTATACCGGTATATATATTTCTGTGCGATTCCGTACCGGATTTTACAAAATTTTCGTAAGCCCTGCCGTATTTTGAAAAACTGGTTTTGTAGATACCGAGTTCCGATAGTTTACTGATAAGCCAGTCAGGCACGGCGTTACCTACTTTGACTTCCATAAGCCTGTGTCCCTCGTCGATAATCTGGTTACCGTAACTTTCAAAGTCAAGCCCTAAATCATAACGGCGTTCCGTCAGTCTGCGGTCGAAAGTAAGACGGAAATCGTGGTCATCCTTACCGAAAAACGCTTCTCTCTGATAGCTTATATACTGTTTCGGAGTAACGGGGTACATATCAAGAAAAACATCAAGTTCACTGAAAACCTGTTGAGTAATATATTTGTCGGTAACAGGTTTGCGACGTGTAAGGAAATATTCTTCAGATTCCGCAAGTGTCATGGATACACGGCGTTTTGTCACGATACCGCCTATTTTCTTCTTTATTTCGAGGAATACGAGAGAATCAGGAGTAGCAGGTGAGTAATAACTTCTCAGCCTTATTTTTTCCTTGTAGTAAGGTTTCGCCAGAGATTCCCTTATAAGATAGTCGTCGGGGGTATCATAATATATGTTATAAATACCATATTCCTTACCTCCTATACAGAATTTATCAGGATTCATATAAATCTGTAAAGTCTGCATAAGGTTTTGATACTGATTCATATTCAGCATGAACTTTATTTCTTTTCTTGCGAAAGTATTTATTGCCATTTTTTCAGCTCCTTCTGTAATCTGTAGATATTATAAAATTCCAATCTTAAAATAGTCTTAATTTAGTATGAAAAAATTTTCACAAATTAACTTTACACGGATAAATTTATATGATATAATAATCCAGTAACTATTTTAAATGGAGGGATTCAGATTGATTACTGTTAATAATGTAAGTGTACAGTTCGGCGGTACAGTATTGTTCAAGGGTGTAAACCTTAAGTTCACAAACGGCAACTGTTACGGCGTTATCGGAGCTAACGGAGCAGGTAAATCAACGTTTCTTCGGGTACTGTGCGGAGAACTTGAGCCGGCATCGGGTGAAGTAGTGATACCGAAAGAGGAGCGTTTAAGCGTACTGAAACAAGACCACTTCGCCTATGACGAATACACGGTACTTGATACTGTGATAATGGGTAACGCCCGGCTGTACGAGATAATGCAGGAAAAAGACGCATTATACGCAAAGGAAGATTTCACTGACGAGGACGGTGTAAGAGCATCTGAACTTGAGGGAGAGTTTGCGGAGTTAAACGGCTGGGAAGCAGAATCGGACGCATCAAAACTTATACAGGGCTTAGGACTGCCGGAAGATATAATGTATTCTCAGATGTCAACGCTGTCAGGTAACGAGAAAGTAAAGATACTGCTTGCACAGGCACTGTTTGGCAATCCGGATATAATATTGTTGGACGAGCCTACAAACCATCTTGATATAGACGCTGTAAGGTGGCTGGAGGGATTTTTAGCGGAATACTTCGGTACTGTAATAGTTGTATCGCACGACAGGCATTTTCTTAATAACGTATGTACGCACATAGTAGACATAGACTACAACAAAATAAAAATGTATGTCGGAAACTATGAATTCTGGTACGAATCAAGCCAGATGATACAGCGTATGATAAAACAGCAGAACAAGAAGAATGAAGAAAAAATAAAGGAACTGAAAGAATTTATAGCGAGATTTTCCGCTAATAAATCAAAATCAAATCAGGCAACGTCACGCCGGAAACTTATTGAAAAGCTGACCGTTGAGGAGTTGCCTGCATCAAGCAGACGTTATCCGTTTATAGGGTTCGATATAGACAGGGAACTCGGAAAAGATATTCTTCAGGTTGACGGCATTTCAAAGACGGTCGACGGCGTAAAGCTACTTAATAATGTAAGTTTCACGCTCGGACGTAATGACAAGGTAGCATTTATCGGCGAGAGTGAGCAGGCAATAACAATGCTTTTCAAAATCCTCATGGAAGAGGAGCAGGCAGACAGTGGCAGTTTCAAGTGGGGCGTATCGGTTACAACGTCGTATATGCCGGTAGATAATTCCGTATATTTCAATGACTGTACGTTATCAATACTCGACTGGATAAGACAGTATTCCGTAAAGGACGAGACAGAAACATATCTCCGTGGATTTTTAGGACGTATGTTATTTTCCGGTGACGACGTATACAAACCGGTAAATGTACTGTCCGGTGGTGAGAAAGTACGCTGTATGTTTTCAAGAATGATGCTGTTTGGTTCAAATGCGATAATCCTTGACAGACCAACGAACCACCTTGACTTAGAGAGCATAACCGCAGTAAATAACAGCCTGATAAACTTCAAGGGGGTTGTACTGCTTGCCTCTCATGACCATGAAATTTTACAGACTACCGCAAATCGTATCATAGAAATAACACCCGAAGGTTGCATAGACCGTCGGGGTACGTATGAAGAATTTATCGAGTTCAGGAAAAATATGTAATAATAAAAAAAGCCGGATTTTTTAAGTCCGGCAGTTTTTTTATTAAAGTCAGGGCATATCAGCTGATTTTATCGGGAGATCAGATTCTTTAATGAGGTCTATATTAATCATCTGTATTGCAAGAGCATCTTTTGCAGTAATGCCATCTCCCTTGTCTACAACGTCAGCAAGTTCCATAGCTTCATCTGAAAGTTTATACTTTTCTTCATCAGGATTTGCGAGGGACTGCATAATAAGTACGGCATCAGCGAGTGATAACTGACCGTCACCGTTAGCATCTCCGAGAACGCCTTCGGTAGCATCCGGCATACCGGAATAAGATACCATTTCACAATCCTTATCAGTTGAATCTTTTGTATCTGCGTTCCATACGTTTGACCACCAGATTTGTAATTCCGCATCTTTCATATCTGCTGGAACATCGGATAAGTCGATAGTAATTTCGAGATTACCGTTTTTATCTGCATTACCTTTCCACTCGATATTTACCCAGTCATCCGGAGTAGGTCCGTTACTGTAACCTAACGCACCACCGATTGAAGCGGTCGGAGCTCCTTTTATTGTCACCTTGAACTCTTCTTTTTTGTCGTCGGGGAGTTTAACGGAATAAGATTTCACTTCAAACTTGAAATCATCGTCAGAAGGCTTAGTAGTAGCGGTAGTAGTTGTTGTTGTGGAAGAACCGTTACCGCCTGTAGTAGCGGTAGTCTGAATCGGTTTAGCCTCGCTTGAATAGAGGTCAGCCGGTAACTCGTCAAGGGTGATACAGTAATCGCTCTGATACATCTTTATGGTGTCTTCTTTTGTATTGAAAGTAGGACTTGTAAGGAAGTTTATATCATCACTTCCGCCGTCGTACCACGTACAGAAATACAGCCAGCCTGCTTTTTCGGAAGTGAGATTATCAACGGTAGAGAAGCTGTCATTTTCCGCCATAGCCACCATTTTTGCACTGTTGTATTTTTCCATGATACCATAGAAAGTAGAAGCTATCGCACTGTCATTATGTACGAGTGACGGAGCCCAGTTGTTTTCTTCAAGATATACGGTACAGTTGTACTTATCGTAGCCGATAATATCAACCATATCGTCTCCCGGATACCAGTCAGCGGAAGTATCGAAGTTATAGCTGTTCCATTCCCATATAATGTTATGGAGTCCGTAATCTTCAGTGAGGGTTTTGTAGGTAAGTTTCCAGAGTTCCTTGTATACTTTAGAGCCGTCCTTGCCCCACCAGAACCACGAACCGGTTTCACCGCCACCGCCTTCTGCTTCGTGAAGAGGTCTGAAGATAAGAGGTACATTAGCGTCCTGAAGTTTCTGAATCTGTTCAGCGAGTGCACCGAGAGCGGTCAGATAGTACTCACGTTCAACTGTACCCTCTTTGAGTACGTTGGATGTAACAAAATCAGTTTCTTTCGGATCATAAGTAGCACTGCCCCAGTCAATGTTTGTATCGCCTACTTTATAGCCTTCCATTTTTTTAGGTACGGTTATATGCCACGAAGCGGTAACGATACCGTTTTTATTTTTAGCCCAGTCAATCATTCTGTCAACAGTACCGTCTTCCGAACCGTAAAGGATATTAGCACAGTTCAGGAAATCGAAACCACGTATAGCCGGATAGTGACCGGTAAGGTCATTCAGATACTCAAATTCATATTCCATATCATGCGGACCGTACTTGTAAATTTCCTGCTGACCGGAAATTATATTATTTCCGTATACGCTTGAGAGGTAGGACATAAGATTTTTAGTTTCGTCAGTAGCTTTAGGGTCACACGGAGTAGTCTGTGAGGCGGTTACGGGAGCGAGTACAGCCTCTTCAACTTCCATGTAGTCGAAGTTAGACCAGCCCCATGATTTTTCTATTAACATAGTATGTTCGCCCTTGCTGAGCTTTACGGATGAAACTTTTACAGCTTCAAAGCCTTTGCTTTCAGGAATACCTAAAGCACCCTGTGAAACGCCGTCGATACTGAGATTCTGTTGTTTCGCACCGCCGACACCACCAGCATAAATCATAAGATTATAAATGCCGTCATTTTCAACGCTGAATTTAAGTTCGATAGTTCCGTTATCAGCCATATACAGATATTTTCCGCCACTTGCCTTTGCGTTATCCTCAACGGTGACTTCTCCGCTGATTTTAGCATCTTCAAACTCATATTTTTTACCTTCGGCAAAAGCGGTACTTGTATTCATAACAGCCGTACAGCTTAAAAGCATAGCACTTGCCATTAAAGAAGCTCCTGCCTTATTGAAAAATTTAAAATTCATTGCAGATATCCTCCAAGATATAGTTTATATATCAATTATAAAATTATTTTTATGAAAAATCAAGAGTTTACCGTATTATTTTGCAATTCTGCTGAAATTTCTGTATATATACACAAATATGACCGGATATTTTTGTATAGAATAACGGAAAAATCAGTTAGTAATCCATTGTACGTGACTGCCGGTGTTATCTTTGGTGACGCTTAACTGAATATCGATATCCTGCTTCATTTCCGTAACGTGTGAGATAATACCGATAAGCCGGTTACCATCCGCCATTTCTTTCAGTACGGTGACCGCCTGATTTCTTGAATGTTCATCGAGAGAGCCGAACCCCTCATCAATGAACATAACGTCAGTATTTACGACGGCGGTAGTTTTCTGAATCTGTTCCGACATACCGAGGGCAAGCGATAATGATGCTATAAAAGTCTCACCACCGGAGAGCGTGCGGACTTCACGTTTTTTGCCGGTATCGGTAGAGTATACGTAAATATCAAGACCGTGTTCGCCACCACCTTTGCCCTCATCAAGACATAATTCAAACTGTCCGGAGGTCATTTTACTGAAATAACTGTTTGCATCATCGAGAATCCTGTTAAGATAGAAACGTTGTACCCATGCTTCAAGACCTGTATTATCATTATCATCTTTCGACGGTGAAAGTCTCTTGTAGAGGTTAGCATATTTTTCATACTCCGCAATTCTGATACGTATTTTATCCGCCTGCTCAGAAAGCAGGTTGAAAATTTTGCGGTCAGTACTACAGATATTATTGTATTCGTCAAGATTTTTTCGTGACTGTATTTCATTTTTTCCGGACAATTTCAGAGCGTTCTGTAAAGCTGACATATCCGGACAAGATTTCCCTTTAACTTCTTCACGGTACTTTTTTATAAGGGTATCAGTAACGGTAAGTTTATTTTGAATATCCTGAAGTTTCCGTAGTGTATAGTCGTGGACGGTTTTTTTATCGTCACGGATACGGCGTGCGGAATCGAGAGCGGTACGGGCGGAAAGTTCGTCAGGATAGGGGAGTTTTTCGTTGATAATATCATTCTGTAATTTTTCAAGATTTTTAATATCAGCGAGTACGACGGCAAGTTGAGTTTTGTTACTGTTAAGAGCGGAAATATTTTTTTCTTTTCTGGATTTTTCACTGTCAAGGGATTTTCGGGCGGTATCGTATTTTTTTACGTTATCCTGTAGTATTTCACCTTCGGAGGCGATATTTTTTCTTAACTCCGCTATCGTATCAACGATATTTTCAGCAGTTACTTCGGGAATATCCGGTACTATTTCACGTAATTTTACCCATTTTTCCGAGAACATTTTTTCGTATTCGTCAAGAAGTACTTTCTCCTTACCAGCCTGCTCAGACTTATTTTTCCGGATAACGTCGAGATTTGCAACCTCATTTTTAAGATTTTCGATAGTCTGACTGTCAAGATGGGTATATTCTTCAGGAATTACGCAAGGCACAGGGTGTTCGGTTGAACCGCATACCGGGCATGGCATACCGGAACGGAGTTCATCACGTGCGATTATACCGGCTTGAAGGTCAAGAAAGGCTTTGTACTGCAACTGATAGATACTGAATTTCCGTTCGTAATCCTGATTAGCTTTTTCGTAATCCAGTTGCGACTTAGTGACGGATTTTTTCTGCGTATGGTATTTCCTGTAAGTCTCAGTGACATCTTCACATACAGACCGTTTTTTCTGCCAGTCGAAGAACATTTTTTCCGACCCGGCATTTTCTTCTATTATTTTTTCGTAACCGGAAATTTTAGTTTCACTTTCGGAAATCATTTTACAGATTTTTTCAATCAGTGCCTCATATTCCACAGATACCTTTTTTTTACTTTCGAGGTCAGTTTTAATTTTATCGAGTTTCTTTAACTCACCGAGACAGGAATTTACTACCGTTTCGGTATGGGCGAAAATTTCCGCCGATTTATCCGCATCTATACGGGATTGTTTTTCTTCCGCAGAAATAATTTCCGACTGTTTTTTTAAATCCGGTAAAGAGTCTTCGAGTTCGGAAAGTTCGGAGAAAACGGCGGTAAGAGACTGTGCGGATTTGAAAGCATCTTTTTGCCGTTCGAGTTCCTCAACACATTTTCCGTAATCTTTTTCCGACGATTCTTTGCGTTTGTCCATGTCACCGCAGAAATCACACAGACTATCAACAAACTTGTCCACAGATACCGTACCCATAGCGAAATTTTTCTGTAAATCCGCCATGTATGGACAGTCCGCCGGTATAATGATGTGTCTTGAATCGTCCCGACAGGTTTTTTCGTAATCTTTTATTTCCTTGTCCTTCTCCTTGAAGGAGCGGTATATTTCCGATACAATTCTGTCGTATATTTCCGTATCGAAAATTTTTCTGAAGATTTTCTTTTTGTCGCTTGATTTTGACCGCAAAAATTTAGCAAATTCTCCTTGTGCAATCATTGAAACCTGCATGAACTGCTTTTTATCCAGTATTACAATTTCCCTGATTTTTTTCTTAGCCTCGTCCTGACGTAATTCAATACCGTCAGGCATAATAAGGGATACTTTCGCACTTTCCGACTTTAAATTTCCGGAACGTTTACCGATTTTTAATTGCTGAGGTTCACGGCGGACGGTGTACTTATTAGTGACATCTCCTGTTTTTTCTGTAAATACGAGTTCTACGAAACTTTCCGTGTTATAGTCTGCATACTGGCTTTGTAACTCGTTGCCGTCTTTTTTGTTGGTATCGGAACTCGCTTCACCATACAGAGCGAAGACGATAGCATCAAAAATAGTAGACTTACCTGCTCCTGTATCGCCGGTTATGAGAAAGAGATTCTGTTCCGGTTTAGTGAAATTTATTTCCGTTTTTTTACCGTAAGAGCCGAAAGCCTGAATAGTAAGTTTTAAAGGTTTCATAGTTCGCAACCTCCCTGAATAGCGTTGATAATATCCTGTAAAATTTTTTCCTCGTCCGGTGTGACGGTCTGTAAAAATTCCCTGCATAACTCGAAAGTACTTTTATTTATGTCTGCTTCCTTGCGTACGGTTTTAGTAGAATTTCTGTTAAAATCGTAACATAATTCAAGCATATTCGGGAAATAGTCCCTTAATTTTTCCGCAATACCTGTTATATCAGATTTTTCCGTGATAACGATTCTGACGTAATCTGTACACGCCTGACGGATTACATCATCAAAAGACCCCTTTATTATACGGACTTCATGGAGTGGCACGAGAGGTATGACGGAGATTTCCGTATTATTTTTTTCGTTGAGTTCAATCATTATAACGCCTTTTTTCTGACCGGCTTCACTCATCGAGTAGGCAATAGGCGTACCACAGTAACGTATAAATTCGCTACCGACTTTCATAGGCTTATGTATGTGACCTAATGCACAGTAATCAAATTTTCCAAGAATATCGGCATAAACGACATCTATATTGCCCACCTTGATACTTTCCGATTCCATACGTTCAATATTTTTCGGGTCGTGACCGGACGGTAAGTAAAACTGGTGACTAACCAGTACATTTCTTTCCGTAGTATCTATATTTTCCCGTTCAATCATCATACGGACTGCCTTGTTGTACGAAAGATTTCTGCCGTTTTCGTCTGTACCGGTAATGCATTGAACCATAGCCGGACTTATGAACGGCAGGAGATAGAAATTGACGTTTCCGTATGTATCGGTGAGGGTTACTTTTTCTATGTAATCTTCCGGAAGTACCGGAGGTTTACCAATCATATGGATTTTATGAACATCAAGAATTTTCCTGAACATATCTATACGCTTGGTACTGTCATGATTTCCGCTGATTATCATAATTTCCGTATCGGGTACTGTAACGGAGAGTGTGGAAATAAAGTTATCGAAAAGTTCGACGGCATCGGGAGTAGGCGAACTTGTATTATATATATCACCGGCAATCACGACGGCATCAGGTTTATTCACTGCGATAATATCCGTAATCTGATTGAGTATGTATTTCTGGTCTTCCGACATATCACGGTTAAACCATCTCTTACCTATATGTAAATCGGATAAATGTATTATTTTCATTAATCAAACTCCTTTTTATAATAAACTTACATAATAGTAATACTTATTATATCATAATGTGTATAAAATGTCAACAGGATACATGAAAATATAACCGGAATAATTATAAAAAATCTATAAAACATATTGAAAATTTTCTGAATATATGTTACAATTATAACAGCGTAAAAATTCTGATACGAAAAGGAAGATGAAATAATGTCGGAAAAGAAAAAACAGAAAATTCTGATAGTAGATGATTGCACTATGAACCGTGAAATTCTGATTGATATGCTACAGAACGAATTTGACATAATCGAAGCGGTAGACGGTTTGCAGGCGATAAAGATAATAAAAGAATACAATACATCAATAGACCTGATGATACTTGATATAATAATGCCGGAAGCGGACGGATTCGAGGTACTGGCGGTAATGAACGAGACCCATATAATAAACGACGTACCAGTAATAATGATTTCCGCAGAGAATGAAGATTTATTTATAGAACGTGCATACG
>JAIDCY010000106.1 GCA_029055625.1 Ruminococcus sp.
TTGATTTTCATAATATACTTTTGATTATTTAAAGATTAAGTTAAATTATATAATGAATTTATAAATTTAGTTTTATTATCAACCATTCATTTTCCTTTTCAATGATATTATTCAGTTCTTCACGGCTTGAAAATTTCAGGAACATATCACCTAATGCCCTGTTAGCACCGGTAAATGAGTAAACCATATCACCTTTCCTGATATCCGTATCAATTAATTTTATATACTTTTCTCTGATTTCTGAATCTATTTCCATATGATTGAATATTCCGGTCTTCCCTGCTCTGGCGTGGATTACCATTTTACACCAGTAACCGTTACATTCCGTCTGTTTTATTTCCGTCAGTGGCATTCCGACAGCCTTTCTGATTTCATTTTCAACAAGGTTTGTATTGAATGCCATATCCTGCAAATCCGCTATCTTACCACCACCGCCACGAGGTGAAATTTCCATTAAATACGGTTTTCCGTCACTTCCGACGCACGTCTCTATATTATATATTCCTGTATCAAGTCGGAGCAGGTCTATTAAACGCTGTGTCTCCGCCGTGAGATAATCCTGATACTCCTGTTTCATGGTGGAAGACCATATAATTATAGTGGGAGTATACGGATTTTCCGCATCCTTATCAAACATATGGTCTGAATACGTTATAAACTTAAGTTTTCCGTCAACAACAAAAGCATCTGTGCTTGAATGGTAACCCTCAAATGTAAGATAATCTTCTATCACGAACGCTGAACTATGTGAACCATTCAACGCCGTTTCAATAGCTTTTCCTAAATCTTCCGGAGTTTCCGCCTTCGTGATGCTTTTACTACCGGCGGAATCAACCGGCTTTACAATTACGGGCCATGTGAAAAAATCAATATCACTGAACGGTGCGTTTATATCGGTATATCGTCTGGCGTGCGGAGCGTTGAAGCCATTTTCAGTAAGAAACTGCCTGAAAAGTCCTTTGTCCTGAAGTATCTTCGCCGATTCATACGAACACTGAAACGGTAAACCCATTTTCTCCGCTACGTATGAAGCCGTTACAACTCCAGGGTCACACGCAAACGACATTATACCGTCTATCCCGATTTCCTCCGCCACCTTAAGTACGGCTTCCTTATCTATTATACTTATATTAAGATATTCATCGGAAAATTTATGTGCGATATTATCCGGTAAGTAGTCGCAGGTGATAACGTAGCAGTCAAGTTTATGTGCAATCTCTATGACCGGAAGAATATATCTTGAACCACCAAGAAGTAATAACTTTTTCATATATTCACCCTTTCGATTTTTTCCAGTATCACATCACATATCTTATCTACTTCCTCAGCCGTCAGGTCCTCATACATGGGAAGTGTAAGAACTTTCCGGGAAATTTCCGCAGTAACCGGTGTTTCTTTATTATCTGAATTTTTATAACATTCCATTTCATTTATCGCAGGATAAAAATATTTTCTTGCGTAAATATCATGCTTTTTTAGTCTTTCGCATACGTCGTCTCTTGTTTCGCCAAATTCCGACGGTTCAAAGCATACCGGATAATATGCATAATTCGGTATTACTTCTGACTGTTCTTTCATTAACCGGATTCCTCTGATTCCTGAAAGTCTTTCGTTATACCTCGCAAACGCTTTACCCCTTGCGGTGATACATCTTTCAATATTCCGCAGATTACATATACCCATAGCTGAACGGAATTCATCCATTTTTGCGTTACCGCCTATCTTGTCAACACATTCTTCCGATTTTATACCAAAATTCTTCAGACTGTGCATACTCTCCCTTAAAGATTCGTCATGAAATGCAACCGCACCACCTTCGATAGTATTGAATACTTTCGTTGCGTGAAATGAAAACATTGAAGCGTCGCCGTAATTTCCGATACCTTTTCCCTTATACTTAACGCCGAATGCGTGGGCGGAATCGTATATAACTTTAAGATTATATTTCTTCGCTATCGCCTCTATCGCTTCAACGTCGCATACTGAACCGTATACGTGAACTGGTACTATCGCTACCGTCTTATCGGTAATAAGTGCCTCAATCTTTTGCGGGTCTATCGTGAAATCGTCAGGCTTTATGTCGCAGAAAACAGGTTTAAGACCGTTACGTGTAATGGCGTGGGTGGTTGATACAAAAGTAAATGCTGTGGTAATTACTTCCCCTCCGGTATCTCTCAGACCCATCGCCTGAAAAACCGTCTCCAGTGCCATGTGTCCGTTGACGAACATTGAAAGATACGGTACATTCAGATACTCTATCAGCTGATGTTGCAACTTCTTATATAAAGGTCCGGTATTCGTAAGGTGATGACTTTCAAATATCGGCTTTATCTCCTTTATATAGTCCTCATATTCCGGCATAGATGATTTTGTCACCATTATTGCCATAGTTTAACATCTCCTTAATTATTCAAGTGATTTTTTTATACGTTTTATTTTTCTTCGTACATCTTCTTATAGTAATTCTGATACTCCCCTGATATTATTTCTTCCCACCATTCACGGTGTGTGAGATACCAGTCAATAGTTTTCTGTATGCCGTCAGCAAATTTAGTTTCCGGTAACCAGCCGAGTTCTTTATGAATCTTTGTGGGGTCTATCGCATACCGCATATCGTGACCCTTTCTGTCTTTCACATATGTTATCAGGTCTTCCGGTTTTCCGAGTTTCTGACATATCAGCTTTACTATATCTATATTCCGCATCTCATTGTGACCGCCGACGTTGTAAACTTCACCAGTTCTGCCCTTGTGTATGATTAAATCTATCGCTCTGCAATGGTCCTCAACATACAGCCAGTCACGCACATTCAGACCGTTTCCATATACCGGCAATGGTTTGTCGGCGAGGGCGTTGGCAATCATAAGCGGAATAAGCTTCTCCGGAAAATGATAAGGTCCGTAATTATTAGAACACCGTGAAATTGTCACCGGTAAACCATACGTGCGGTTATAAGCCATTACAAGTAAATCCGCCCCCGCTTTTGACGAACTATACGGACTGCTTGTGTGTATCGGTGTTTCTTCCGTAAAAAACAAGTCGGGTCTGTCAAGCGGTAAATCGCCGTAAACCTCATCTGTAGATACCTGATGATAACGGCTGATTCCATATTTCCGGCAGGCATCCATTAATACCTGTGTTCCGAGAATGTTTGTCTTCAGGAAAATTTCCGGATTATCTATTGAGCGGTCAACATGGGATTCCGCCGCAAAATTTACTATAATATCCGGTTTTTCCTCCTCAAATAATCTGTATACACCCTGACGGTCGCATATATCAAGACGGACAAACCGGAAGTTCGGATTATCCATTACGTCTTTTAACGTCGCCAGATTACCGGCATACGTCAGCTTATCAAGGCAGATTATCCGGTATGACGGATAGGTTCTGAGCATATGGAATATGAAGTTTGAACCTATAAAACCTGCTCCGCCTGTCACAATAACAGTCAAAATTTATTCCCCCTCGTTATTAAGCAGTGAAAGGAGATATTTTCCGTAATTTGTCTGTTTTAACTCCTCACCGCATTTTTTTAATTGTTTGTCGTCAATGAAGTTCTTACGCCATGCGATTTCCTCGATACACGAAAGATAAAAACCCTGCATTTCCTGTAATGTCTTTACAAAACCGCTTGCCTTATGCATACCTTGCGGTGAGCCTGTATCAAACCATGTGACCCCTCTTGTCATGAGTGTGACGTGTAACTGTCCACGTCGCAGATACTCTTCATTGATTGACGATATTTCAAGTTCACCTCTCGCAGATGGTTTTACGTTATGGGCAAATTCTATAACCTGGTTGTCGTAAAAATAAAGTCCCGGCACGGCGTAATTGGACTTCGGTTTCTTAGGTTTTTCCTCAATTGATATTACATTGTGGTTACTGTCAAATTCCACAACGCCGAAGTCCTGCGGGTTTTTCATGAAACATCCGAATATTGAAGCTCCGCCGTTTTTTATCGCAGATTTCGCACGCTCCAGTATATTAGACATAGTAGCACCATAAAACACATTATCACCGAGTACAAGACACACACTGTCATTACCGATAAATTTTTCTCCTACTATAAACGCATCTGCAAGACCACGGGGTTTTTCCTGTACGGCATATTCAAAATGTACCCCGATTCTTGAACCGTCACCAAGCAGTTTTTTATAATTATCAACGTCGTGTGGTGTGGTGATTATTAAAATTTCCTGTATTCTCGCAAGCATAAGCATCGATAGCGGATAATAGATTAAAGGTTTATCATAAATCGGAAGGAGTTGTTTACTCACTGAAATGGTACACGGATAAAGTCTTGTTCCCGTACCCCCTGCTAAAATAATTCCTTTCATATTAACCTCCGTATATATAATGTCGGGAAAAAGATAAAAATTTTTCCTGTACAATAAATAAAATATTAACTTATAAAATCATACCTGTCCTGAAAATCTGATAAAAGATTCATTCGTTATAGATTCGGACAGATATAAACGGAATATATACAATAATACAGAAAAATATATCTGTATTCTGCTTCGGATTCATAGCAAGTCGCATATCCGGAAATTTTTTAATGATACTTATTATGTCCATTCTGACCTTATTTCATAAGTATTCGGAAACAAAAATAATCCGTCGGATGTTTAATATTTAACAGTGCTACATTTTCATTATAACATTTACATTGTAGTTTGTCAATAGTAATTTTCTAATAAAAAGATACCATTTGACATACAGAGTTTTTACATATTTCACATTATACGGTAGTTTTCAAGGGTGGTACGGTATGGTGCAGGTATGGTATTATGTTCTTTACGTATAGTGAAAATATCCATAAAAAATTTTGCAGTTATAAAAATTCTGAACATCTGATATGCTATAATATAATTGTAAGGGGGAGAGATAAAGGCGAAAGAGAGGTGAAATTTTCCCGATAAACTTAATTTAACACACCAAATGCAAAATCTGAAGAAAGGAGTTACAAAATACATAACAGGGAGGTGATATATTCACGATAAATCATAAATTAACACGCCACACGCAAAAAAACAGTAAAAAATATAGGAGAAAAAAGCTTTATGGTATTTATAATAATATGTATAATTATATTTTTTTCGGCATTTAATGATAAAAAAGCCTTAGAAGACACAATTTTGAATGGTATATTATTTTTGTTTTTTGTGGGGGTCATTGCTTTTATTACTGGGGGGTGAACATCTACAAACAAAAATTCGTAATACATAAAAATAAAAAATTCCTGACTGTTATATGTATAAAAAAGACTGTCCCACTGTATAGCGAGACAGTCATTTATTTTATTTACGATACGTAATTAACCCATTACAACTTCTACTTCATGAACGCCATCAGCAAATGCCGGTATAACGTTACCGTCTACTGCTTCGCCGTCAACGGTCATGGATTTTACACCCTTGCATACATGAGCAGGATTCTTTACGGTTATATTATACTCCGCACCTCTGAACTTTCTTGTAGCTGTAAAGCCATCCCATTCGTGTGGTATGGACGGGTCAACTTTAAGTCCTTCCCAGTCGGCGGAAAGTCCGAGTATGTACTGTGATATTGCCACCATATTCCAAGCGGCAGTACCTGTAAGCCATGAGTTCTTACCCTCACCGAATCTGCTTGCATCTTTACCGGCTATCATCTGACCGTATACATAAGGTTCTGTCTTGTGGAGGTCTGAAATTTCTTCGTTGAATGCAGGAGCAATCTTTGAATAGTATTCAAACGCTTTGTCACCACGTCCGGCATAAGCTTCCGCACAGATAATCCAGGCGTTATTATGTGTGAAGATACCGGCGTTTTCCTTATAACCGCCCGGGTATGTGGAGATTTCACCGTACTGTATGTAGTACTTTGTGAATGCTGGATTATTGAGTACAAGACCGTACTTAGTATTGAGATACTTATCAATGGATTCGAGGGTTTTGATGTCCGCACCCTCTTCTTTACCGATTTCAGACATAACAGCAAAGCCCTGAGGTTCGATAAATATTTTACCCTCTTCGCATTCCTTTGAACCCATTTTATTGCCTTCGGAATCGTAAGCACGTATGAACCAGTCACCGTCAAATGCAGATTCCATAACGCTCTTCTTCATCTTGTCGATTTCCGCCTGTGCCTGTTCTGCTTCTTCATCCTTGCCGAGATGTTTCAGGATAGCAACATAGTTAGGTCCTGCATACGTAAAGAGTGTTGCAACCATTACGGATTCAGCAACCTTTGAGTATCCGCCTTCTTCTGCGAACTTCGGATTGGTGTATGTCTGGAAACTTTCACCCGGTGTATCTGAATAGCACGAAAGGTTGATACAGTCGTTCCAGTCTGCACGCATTGCGAGCGGTAAGTTATGAGGTCCGAGATTGTTTATTATCTTATAGAACGATACTTTGAGGTGGTCAAGCATCGGTTTAGCTTTCGATTCGTCATTATCGTATGGTACTAACTCGTCGAGAATTGACCAGTCACCAGTCTCCTTTATGTACGCAGATACTGACAGTATCATCCATAACGGGTCATCGGAGAAGTCGCCACCAATATCTGAGTTACCTTTTTTGGTGAGTGGCTGGTACTGGTGATAACATCCGCCGTCTTCAAGCTGTGTGGAAGCAATATCAATAATACGCTGTCTTGCACGGTCAGGAATCTGATGTACAAAGCCGAGTATATCTTGATTTGAATCACGGAAGCCCATACCTCTGCCGATACCGCTTTCAAAGTATGACGCAGAACGAGAAAGATTAAATGTAACCATACACTGATACTGATTCCAGATATTTACCATTCTGTCGACTTTATCGTTCGGAGTGTTTACGTTGATAATTCCAAGGAGCTTATCCCATGTAGCTTTGAGTTCTGCGAGACCTTCTGCAACCTTTTCAGGTGTATTGTATTGTTCAATCATTGCAAGGGCTTTTTCCTTGTTGATTGTAACGCCGTCTGCTTCAAACTTCTTGTCAACAGGCATTTCAACGTAACCGAGTACGAAAATAAGGGTTTTAGATTCGCCAGGAGCGAGAGTTATTTTTTTGTAGTGTGATGCTACCGGTGACCAGCCATCAGCGAACGAATTATTAGCAACTCCGGCAACTACTGCCTGTGGGTCATTGAAGCCGTTGTAAAGACCTATAAATGAATCCCTGTCGGTATCGTATCCGTCTATGTCGTCGTTTACCGTATAGAATGCGAAATGGTTACGTCTGTCACGGTATTCCGTCTTGTGATAGATTGTAGATCCTACAACTTCAACACGTCCTGTTGAGAAGTTACGCTGGAAGTTTGTGCAATCGTCCTGAGCGTCCCACAGACACCATTCAGCGAATGAGAAGAACGAGAATGTTTTTTCTTCCGTACCCTCGTTAGTGAGTACAACCTGCTGAACTTCTCCGGCATAGTTCTGCGGTACGAAGAAAGTTACTTCCGTTTTGAGGTTGTTTTTCTTACCGGTTATGATTGTGTAACCCATACCGTGACGGCATTCATAGGAATCAAGTTCCGTCTTTACCGGTGACCAGCCCGGATTCCAGATAGTACCGTTTTCGTTGATATAGAAGTAACGTCCGCCCATATCGATAGGCACGTTGTTATAGCGGTAACGTGTTATTCTTCTGAGGCGAGCGTCCTTATAGAAAGAATAGCCACCGGCTGTGTTTGAGATGAGTGAAAAGAAATCCTGTGTACCGAGGTAGTTAATCCACGGGTAAGGTGTCTTAGGGGTATTGATGACGTATTCCTTGTTGGCGTCATCAAAAAAACCGAACTTCTGCATAATTTTACTCCTTTTTATTTCATTGTGAACGATATTTCAGTTCTTGAAAAAGCGATTGTACACCGCATTTTCTAACATTATATCATACTTTTCATTTTATTACAATAGTTTATTGAAAAATTCCTGTGTATTATTTTTATGCTTATTTTTGTGCAATTTCAAC
The DNA here is from genome assembly GCA_029055625.1 of Ruminococcus sp. Lineage (GTDB taxonomy): Bacteria > Bacillota > Clostridia > Oscillospirales > Ruminococcaceae > Ruminococcus. The sequence continues at coordinate 7,941 of JAIDCY010000106.1, forward strand.
AAAAAGCGATACAATAGTTAATATTTTAATGCTTATTATCTGCTGATAAGTTTCAGTAAATCAGGGTCATTATTTTCGGCGTACTGTATTATTTTTTCAAAATGTACATTAACGAAAGTATGAAAAAATTCCGATTTATAGGCATTTGCCATGAATACGGCTATCGGGTATCTGTATTCCGGTAACTCTAAATTGTCGAATAAAAGTTCTCTTTGTTCAGTACCTGCTCCGATAAACTTAAATAAACTTTCAGTTCTTTCAGTGAATTTCACTTTGTCTTTTATCATTTCACTTTTATTAATTTGAATATTTACAGAAAAATCATCATGTTTAAGGCATATATTGAAATCATTTTCCGTCACAAATGCACTGTCACCTATTTTCAGACCGTCGGGAATTACAAACTCTTTAATCTGTGCGAAACCCCAGAAAATGTATCCTTTTATTTCCTTTATGCCCTCAAGGTTTACGGATTCTTCAATATTATCTTCGTCTGCTGCTTGAATAACTATACCGTTTACGGCAACAAAATTTTTTTCAGTAGCTGTTTTATTTTCAAGCCATTCTGTACATGCAAATGCACTACCACCTATTTCAGTTACACTCTCCGGAATTACTATTTTTTCAAGATTATAGCAGTCACAAAAAGCCAAGTCACCTATTGTAGTTACACTATTTGGAATTACTATTTTTTTGAGATTATAACAGTTTTTAAAAGCACTGTCACCTATTGTAGTTACACCCTCTGGAATTACTATTTTTTCGAGATTACAACAATTTTCAAAAGCACTTTCACTTATTATAGTTACACCCTCTGGAATTACTATTTTTTTGAGATTAGCACATTCAGAAAAAGCAAAGGCATTTATTTTAGTTACACCCTCTGAAATTGTTATTTTTTCGAGGTTAGCACATTCAGAAAAAGCACCAGCACCTATGACAGTTACATTTTCTGTAATTATAACAGACTTTAAAAACTTATTATTTATAAATGCATTGACATCGATTGCCGTTACATCTGACGGAATAATAATATCAGGATTGCTACCGTTATACTTTACAAGTACACCGTCTTTTATTTCAAAATCCATTCAGAACTCCTCAACGGCTGAAGAATCGCTGACTTGTCTTGTATGTACAGTTTGGCTTTACTTCTATGTAACCGGTCATATCTACAGGCAGTGTAAGATTAGGTGCGTCAATCATAGCTGTCATAGGTTCGGGGCAGAAATAGTGATTGAATCCCCTGTCGTTCCATATAATCCAGAACTTATATTCTTCCGATACTTCATAGCATAACTTTTTACCGCTTGCGATATCCTCCGCTATTACTCCGTGAAACTGCTGACCGTCAAGAGTGGTTGTTTCGCCGAAATACATATCATTATCCACTACCTGAAGAACAGGACATTTTGTACCGTTTTTGTATTCGAGGTCATACGCTTCCGGTGAACGCAGTACTTCCGTAGGCAGACACCGTGAATTTAGTTCGCACTTTTTGCCGACAGGTACAGTCAATCTTATATCGCTTTCCTTGGCACCGTCAACGAATGGTGCGTTAATGGTGGTATGCGATGCGAGCGACATAGGAAGTACGACGTCGGAATTGTTAGTGAACTTAATGTTCTGTTCGAGACCGTTGGCAGATAGTGTGAAAGTGTATTCCGCCGTGAACTTCACCGGCAGATACTGGAAAAATTCGTCTCTTTCGTCGTATACGTAACGTGTAACGAGCCATGCAGAATTAGCATCTGAATTGTATTCAACTATTTCGTGTTCACGCTTATGTAAGAATCCGTGGATATGGTTGTTATACGGTGCTTTTTCGTTTATCGGTAAATGATATACAGCGTCGGAAGTTTTCAGTACACCATCAGCGAAACGGTTCGGGAGGTACAGGGTAGGAAGTCCCCATACCTCAGCGGACTGCTTTATATCGTCGGCGGTATTGTCGGGATTGAAACGGAAAAACTCCATGTTATTCTTAGTATCACGGAGACGGATTACATTAGAGCCGACTTCATAGGCAATAAGAGCCTCATAACCACCGGCAATAAGTCTCACGCAAGTAAGACCATTAAAATTAAAAAGCTGTGTTGAATTACTCATTTTAAACATTTCCTTTCATTAAAATTTTTCTTATTATTTCTAATTTGTCATTAAAAGCATCTTCTGATACCGGAACTTTTTTTAAGTTTACACACCCATAAAATGCCATACTTCTTATTTTAGGTAATCTTTCAGGCAATTTTATAATTTTAAGGTTCGTACAACACCAGAACGCTTTTTCACCTATTTCCATAATGCTATCAGGTATTATTATATATTTAAGGTTTTTACAGTAGTCAAATGCTCCATCTGCTATATCCATAACGCCATAGGGAATTTTATAGCTTTTATCTTTCTTTCCGGCAGGATAAGAAATCAACTCAAATTTTGACTTGCTGAAAAGCACACCGTTTTCACTGCAATAACACTGATTGTATTTATCTACTTCAATAGAAACAAGATTACTACAGAATCCGAATGCCCTTGCACCTATATCCACCACGCTGTAAGGAATTTTTATACTTTCAAGACTTCCACAAGCATAAAATGATTCGTAGCCTATTCTGATTACATTATCGGAAATTTCTAAACTTCTGAGGTTATCACAACCAATAAATGCTTTGTTATCTATTACTTTCACACTATCAGGTATTGTTACGCTTTCAAGACTGGTACACCAAAAGAATGCATTTTTACCTATTTTTGTTACGCCGTCGGGAATGATAATATTTTTATCGTCACCACGATATTTTATAAGAACATCATTTTTAATTTCAAAATCCATAATAATCAGTCCATACGGTTTTCCATATCGGTGTACTCGTGCATAGGCGATATAGCCTTATATGCAGGACGTATAATTTTATTGGAGTTGATGAGTTCTTCTATACGGTGTGCAGACCAGCCCGCAATTCTCGATACCGCAAAAATAGGTGTGAAAAGTTCGTCGGGAATACCTAACATTCTGTAAACGAATCCGCTGTAGAAATCGACGTTAGCACATACGCCTTTAAACATACGTCTCTCGCTGGCGATAACGTCTGGAGCAAGTTTTTCCACAAGCGAGTATAAAGCAAATTCTTCTTCTCTCCCCTTTTCTGCCGATAGTTTTTCAACAAATCCTTTGAAAACTTTCGCCCTGGGGTCAGACTGCGAATATACAGCGTGTCCCATACCGTAAATTAAACCTGCTCTGTCAAATGCCTCCTTATGGAGAAGTTTTTTCAGATATGCCTTTACTTCTTCTTCATCTGTCCAGTCTTTTACGTTTGCTTTCATATCGTCGAACATCATAGCAACCTTTATATTCGCACCGCCATGTTTCGGACCTTTCAGCGAACCTAATGACGCAGCTATTGCGGAATAGGTATCAGTACCGGAAGATGATACAACGTGTACGGTAAATGTGGAGTTGTTACCGCCACCGTGTTCTGCGTGGAGAACTAAAGCGAGGTCAAGAATACGTGCTTCAAGTTCGGTGTATTTCTTATCCGGACGGAGCATATAAAGTAAATTTTCCGCTATCGAGAGTTTCGGGTCAGGGTCGTGGAAAAACAGACTACCACCGCTGTTATAGTACTTGTAGGCGTTATAACCATACACCGCAAGTACAGGGAAAAGCGTTATAAGTTCTATACACTGTCTCATTACGTTAGGAATGGCAATATTATTAGCATCGTCGTCGTATGAGTAAAGGGCAAGTACGCTTTTTGCAAGGGTATTCATCATATTATCGCTGGGTGCTTTCATGATAACGTCTCTTGTGAAAGTGGTAGGCAGTTCACGGAAATCTGCGAGAATCTGTTTAAATTCAGTGAGTTCGTGTTCTGAAGGCATATCACCGAACAGGAGCAGGTAAATAGTTTCCTCGAAACCGAAACGTTTTTCCTTTATGAAGCCGGAAACTATATCTTCAACGTCGATTCCTCTGTAGTATAGTTTACCGTCGCCGTGATTTGGCATACCCTCACCGGTATTCAGTACCTTTATAGTACTTATGTTTGTCAGACCTGCTACTACCCCGTTACCGTCGAGGTCACGCAGACCACGTTTAACGTCGTACTGCATATAGAGTTCGGGATTGATTTTATAACCGTCCATAGACTTATCCGCAAGTCTGCGTATTTCCGGAGTAACAGATGAAAATTTGTAATTCATAGATATTGTCATTCCTTTCTTTTTCTTAAAACTTTTTATAGATACCTCATAATTATAACATATTTCAACAAACTTGTCAAGCATTTGGCGAAAGTAAAAAGCAATTTCTCCAAAAAATGTAACAGCTATTGCAAAATGTTTAATAATATGATATATTTAATAATAATATTTTGTATAAAAGGAGTGATTTTTTTTATATGGAATCTACAGAATATAAATGTCCGAACTGTAACGCCGGACTTACTTTTATGCCGGATACGCAGAAATTCGGTTGCGAGTACTGCGGTAGTGAGTTCACACTGGAGGAAATGCAGGCAATAAACGCTGAAAATACCGTAACTGCTCCCACTGAATCGCAGATACACGAACAGCAGGAATTTGAAGAACATACCAGTTTATACCACTGTGCGAGTTGTGGTGCGGACATCATGGCTGATAACGAACAGACAGCACTTTTCTGTTACTACTGCCATAATCCGATAATACTTGCCGGAAAACTTACCGGAAAATACAAACCCGATAAGATAATAGGTTTCCGTTACACAAGAGAAAATGCGGTAAATAATTTCAGAAGCTGGATTAAAAAGAAATGGTTTGTACCGGAAGATTTCAAATCACAGGAACAGATAGAAAAAATGACGGGTCTTTACGTACCGTTCTGGATAGCGGATTGTAAAGTTAAAGCTGATTTGAATGCAATCGGAAAAAATATAAGAACATGGACGTCCGGAGAATATCGGTATACGGAGACGAAAGAGTACAGTATAGTACGTCAGGCGGATATTTCGGCGGAAGGCATACCGGCAGACGGTGCAAGCAAGATTGAAGATGTACTCATGGAAGCTATCGAGCCATTCGATTACGCAGACCTGAAAGATTTTTCCATGTCGTATTTTACCGGTTTTTTCGCCGATAAATTTGATGTTGATAAGTCGGAAATTTTCCCACGTATACGGGAAAGGGCATCGCAGGCGGGCAGAACGATATTACACGACAGCATAGGCGGTTATACATCAGTGACGTCCCTTAACGAATCTTACAATATTATGCGGACGGACTGGCAGTACGCTATGTTGCCGGTATGGTTCATGACGTATAAGTACAACGATAAAATATACGAATTTGCCCTGAACGGTCAGACCGGTAAACTTGCAGGTACGCCACCGCTTGACAGATTAAAATTGAAGCTGTTTTGTTCGGCTATCGGACTGGTGGTAACTGTGATAAGTTTTCTGATAGGTGGTGCATTAATGTAATGAAAAAATCGGTACTTATTATAGTGAATATTATACTTGTAATAGCAGTCATAGCGATTTTTATTATACAGTCATCTGCAAAGACAGATATTTCAAAAGGTTTCGACGGAAATTATTTAAACAGTACGTTTATTGATAATACCGGACTTGTTGAGAATCCCGACGAACTCACAACACTCGTACAGCAGACCGCACAGCAACTTGAAATGAATATCTGTATATATTCCGCCGGACAAGAAGACAGTTACCGGAGTGATAGTGGTATAAAAAATTTCGCCGATACGAGTTATGATGATACTTTCGGTGAGGATACCGACGGAGTTTTCTATTATATGGATGTTTCCGGAAAATCACCGGCTTGTGACCACATTTCCACGAGTGGCAAGGCGATACTGATGTATCAGGACAATATAGACGGTATTTTCACACGTCTTGATAATTATCTTCCGGCATCTACAGAACCCGTCACCGCTGAACATATTGAAAATGCGGTGAAATGTTTTCTGTCGGCACTGGAGGATTACAGCACGTATAAAAGTACTTTTGAATACTATTACGATAGCACTTCCGGAAAATATATGTTCATGAAAAACGGCGAAGTTGTGGTATCCGCTGACAAACCACCGGTATATAATATGTTTTTTATGCTGATATGCCTTGCAATCGGAGCAGGTATAGCATTGATTACATACTTTGTCATAGCAAGTAACTACAAATTCAAGAAAAGTCAGAACGCCGTCATATACGCACGCAACGGAAATACAGTATTCCGCAGAAAATCCGATGATTTTATCCGTACGTACACCACAAAACACAAAATTGAAACAAGTTCCGGTAGTAGTAGCGGACGTTCCGGCGGTGGTGGAAGTCATCATAGTAGTAGCGGAGGTCATGGCGGTGGAAGTCACCACAGATAATAGGAGGTAGCAATGAAAGATTATACGGAAATATTTTCAAAGGCAATAGATTTATCGGCAGGATATGATATTAAAAAAATATCGGAAATAATAAAGTCAATCGGTGATAATTATAGTTGCAAAGAGGATGGCGAATGGGGTGAATATTACTGGTATCTTCTGTGTGAATTGACACCGGATAATATGATTACAGGTATTTACGGCTATGTGTCAAAGAATTATCCTGTAGCACTGATTAAAAAAAATTGTCCGGAAATAGTCAAACATACTCTTGAAGAAAACAATATACTTGTAACTGAATTGGAAGAACCTATGTCTTGTGACAAAAATATATTACGTAATTATGTTTGCAGGCAAAGGCGTATAATTGACGAGAATGCTTTTCTGAATAACGGCGACTTTTCTTTTGACGACGAAAGATTTGATATGATACTTTACCGCATTGAAACAGGCAGTCATTTCTATGTAGATTCCGGAAATTTTATGTTTAATGATATTTATGAAAAATGGTAATTTAACACGCAAAATACAAAAACGGACGGTTTTTTATAGCCGTCCGCTTTATTTATTCAGTTGTTCATACCTATTTCAATAGCTTTGAAGTTGTTTTCTATAAGATGCGATTTTGCAGGCGGTACTACTTTTTCTATAGCTTTTTTCATGGTATCGAGTGTGAAAATACCAGTCTCTTTGATTAGCTTACCGAGCAGGATTATATTTGACCCACCTTTTAAATTATTATCTTCCGCAAGCTGTGACGACGGTATGTAATAACACTCCACGTCAGAACGCTCACATTTTGAATCAATTAAAGTACTGTCGACAAATATTTTACCATTTGGCTTTACGGCGTCAACGAACTTATCGAAAGACGGCTGATTCATAGCTATGAGGATATCCGGATTAAGTACGAGTGGAGAACCTATCGGCTTATCGGAAATACATACGGAACAGTTAGCGGTACCACCTCGCATTTCCGGTCCATACGAGGGTAACCACGATAACTCTTTATTGTCCATAAGTCCGCAGTATGCAAGTATTTTACCGGCAAAAAGTACGCCTTGTCCACCGAATCCGGCGAGTACTATTTCAGTAGTCATTACTTAGTACCCCCTTCCGCTGTGACGTCCTTATACACTCCGAGAGGATAATAAGGTATCATTTCTTCCTGAAGTCGTTTTATCGCCTCAACCGGTGACATTCCCCAGTTAGTCGGACACGTCGAAAGAACTTCAACTATTGAAAGTCCACGTTTAGCCTTTTGATTCTCGAACGCTTTACGTATAGCCTTTTTGGTCTCACGGATATGCGGTACGGTATCTACAGATACACGCTGTGCAAGTGCGGTACCGGTAAGTGTGGAAAGCATTTCACAAACTCTTATGGGGTATCCGGCAAGCTGAGGGTCTCTGCCGTATGGCGTAGTCTGTGTGACCTGTCCGGGAATTGTAGTAGGTGCCATCTGACCGCCGGTCATGCCGTATATAGTGTTATTGATAAATATTATTACTATATTCTCACCACGTGTCGCAACGTGTACCGTTTCCGCCGTACCTATTGCGGCGAGGTCACCGTCACCCTGATACGTAAAGACAAATTTATCCGGATTGGTACGTTTAACACCTGTCGCAACCGCCGGAGCTCTTCCGTGTGGGGCTTCAATCATATCGCAGTTGAAGTAATCGTATGCCATTACGGAACATCCAACCGGACATATTCCGATTGTATCGCCCTCAATGCCCATTTCGTCGATTACCTCGCATATAAGACGGTGTACTATACCATGTGTACAGCCTGGGCAGTAATGCGTAGGGACGTCAATAAGTGATTTAGGTTTCTGAAATACAACAGCCATTATTCAGCACCTCCGATTTTTTTAATTTCCGCCAGAATCTCCGTCGGTGTAGGTATGATACCACCAGTACGTCCGAAGAAGTGTACAGGTTTTGAACAGTTTATAGCAAGTCTGACATCGTCAATCATCTGCCCCATTGACATCTCAACGTCAAGCAGACATTTTGCAGATTCGCAAGCCTGATTGATTTCTTTCACAGGGAAAGGCCATAACGTCTTAGGTCTGAACATACCCGCTTTTATACCGATTTCACGTGCGGAATTTACCGCCGATTTTACAACTCTTGCCGTCGCACCGTATGCACATAACAGTATATCGCAATCTTCGGTAAGATACAATTCAGCATCAGTTTCTTCCGCCTTTACTTTTTCGTATCTCTCGAACCTGTTATATACGGAAGTCTGTAACTCGTCGGGTTTAAGATACAGCGAGTTTATTATATGATGTTCACGCTTGTTGCCGTGACCGTTTGCCGTCCATGAAGATTTATCGTAATCATTGACGGTTATTTCAGGGAATGAAACGGGTTCCATCATCTGACCTAAAAGACCATCTGCAAGAATCATTGCCGGTATTCTGTACTTGTCGGCACGGTCGAAAGCTGTTACAACCATATCAACCATTTCCTGAACAGATGCCGGAGCGTATACGAGTAAATGAAAATCACCGTGACCGAGTGCCTTTGTAGCCTGCCAGTAATCCGCCTGCGACGGTTGAATACCTCCCAGTCCCGGACCGCCTCGCTGTACGTTTATTATTACCGCCGGAACGTCCGAACCGGCAAGATACGATATACCTTCACTTTTTAACGATATACCCGGTGATGATGATGACGTCATTGCACGTACACCAGTCGAACCCGCACCGAGTACCATATTTATGGCAGCTATTTCTGATTCCGCCTGTAAAAAAACTCCGCCTGTCTTGTGCATACGTTTAGCCATGTATGCGGAAAGTTCAGTCTGTGGGGTAATCGGATAGCCGAAAAAACATTTACAACCTGCTCTTATTGCGGATTCGGCAAGGGCTTCGTTGCCTTTCATTAATTTTCTTTCCAAATCAAAAACTCCTTTCAATTATTTTTCAACTATAATTGCACAATCCGGACACATCATACCGCACATCGCACAACCGATACAAGCGTTATCATCAGTACAGACGGCGTAAAAATATCCTTTTTTGTTGCGTTTTTCTTTCTGTAGCGATACTATTTTTTTCGGACAGGCTGTTACACACAGTCCGCAACCTTTACAGCGTTCGCTCATAACTGTCATCTTTGCCATTCTCTCAACTCCTTTCTATATTTCCCATAACGGCTTTACGTATATTTTTACAGGGTAAGCATCGGGATTATCTGTAATTTCAGCACAGTTTTCAGGATATACGGTAAATTTTACCGGAAGTCCTGTTCTGACCGATATTTCAGTAGCGAATTTCCTTGAATTTTCTACTATTTCAACAGTCGTCTCCCTGCCGAGATTCGTATTGTTTACTATCGCCGTATGTTTCAGACGTGATGCGTTTTCTATCTCGTACATCAGTTTAACAGCTTCGTCGGGGGTAGATGTCAGATAACGTCGCTGATTTATTACGTAAAACATATCAACGTCATCGCCGTATGCCTTAAGAGCTTCCGCATATCTGCCGAGTGCAAACGCTCCGGCATCATCTCCGCCGACATCTATAATCAGACAATCTTCACTTTTCGCAATCTGTTCGAGGTCAAACTGTATCGACGGTATATCAAGATTACTGTTTGCGAAATCGGGGGCGATAAGTTTTATATTTTTTTCCGTAAATAATTCTCTGAAATCTGCCGTCCGGAAGTACGGGTTGACAATGTCTAAGTCCACAACCGTTACCGCTTTACCAGTACGGCTTGCGTTCACTGCGAGATTGACAGACAGATTTGTTTTACCGCTTCCGTAGTGACCTGTAATAATAGTAATTTTTTTCATTAAAATCCTTTCCGCCGTAAAAAATCCGGCAAAGAAAAAAAGTCTGTAAATAATATTATATCATATTATCCGGACAATTGCAAGATATTTATGCAATTTCACAAAAAAACCCTCCGGCTTTTGGTCGGAGAGTCTTTTGTTTGTGTGTGCGTGGGATTATTCTGCGTCAGAATTTTTTTCAATGTAAGAAACAATGTCGCCTACTGTCTTGATTTCTTCAACAGCTTCATCCGGAATTGATACTTCAAATTCGTCTTCGATAGTTGTGATAAGGTCAACAATATCGAGAGAATCAGCACCGAGGTCATCCTGAATGTTGGCTTCAAGTGTAACATCGTCTTCTTCAACGCTGAGCTGGTCAACAATAATTCCCTTGAGTTTGTCAAAAATCATGTTTTTTTTCCTCCTGTATAAATTTTATCTCCGGTGTGTACCGGTATTGAAAACGGGTCATTCAATGAAGTCTCCGATTTTCCTAAACTTAGTATAGCGTTCTTTTAACAAAACGTCAATATCTTTTTTGCATTTTTCCTGAATTTTATGTGACAAATATTCCTTGATATTTTCTGAAATTTTGTCTAAATCGTTATGTGCCCCACCTAACGGCTCTTCAATGACCGTTTCCGCTACTCCGAGACGTACCATATCTTCAGCGGTAATCATCATAATTTCGCTTGCTTCCTGCTCCCGTGTGGCATCTTTCCACAGGATACTTGCAAAACCCCTCGGCGACAGTACGGAATACTGTGCGTTTTCGAGTATGGCGAGTTCGTCGCATACACCCAGTGCCAACGCTCCACCGCTACCGGCTTCACCGAGTATCACCGATATTATCGGCGTACGTATCGTCATGAACTCCGCTATATTTCTTGCGATAGCTTCGCCCTGTCCTCTTTCCTCGTCCGGCATACCACACGATGCCCCCGGAGTATCTATAAAACAGATTATGGGTCTGTGAAATTTTTCCGCCTGTCTCGCAAGTCTTAACGCTTTTCTGTAACCCTCCGGGTGTGGCATTGCAAAATTACAGGTTTTGTTTTCGTTGATGTCCCTGCCTTTTACCTGTGCGATTACCGTTACCGGTGTACTGCCCAGCCTTGCGATACCGCCTAAAATTGCCTTGTCGTCACCGAAAAGACGGTCTCCGTGTATCTCGTAGAAGTCGTTGAATATCAACGGCAGATAGTCTTTTATGGTAGGTCTGCCCTTAGCGTGTACTAACTGGATTCTTTCCCATGCAGTTTTGTTATTATCCATAAGTCAGACCTCCTTATCCGGTGGATAGTATCCGTGCAGTTTCAACAGGTGCGACAGTGTACTTCTCATTTTCCGACGTTCAACAATCATATCGACAAAGCCCTTTTCCTGCTGAAATTCCGCAAGCTGAAAATCTGACGGAAGCTTCTGTTTTATCGTACTTTCTATTACCCGTCTGCCTGCAAATCCTATCAATACTTTCGGTTCAGCTATGATTATATCCCCTAATGATGCGAAACTTGCGGTAACTCCGCCGGTTGTAGGGTCTGTCATTACCGTTATGTAAAGCCCACCGCTTTCGCTGTGTAACTTTACCGCACCGGAAGTCTTCGCCATCTGCATTAACGATACTATACCTTCCTGCATTCTCGCACCACCTGAGGCGGTAAACATCACAACCGGTAAATTGTTTGCCGTTGCATACTCAAAGGCTCGTGTTATCTTCTCACCGGCTACGCTACCCATTGAACCCATTATATAATGCGAATCCATTACGCCTATAACTACCGGCGAACCCTTTATAGTTGCCGTACCGGTTATAACAGAATCCTTAAGACCTGTCTTTTTACGGATTTCCGCCTGTTTTTCGGGATAATCCGGAAAATTTATCGGATTTCCGCTTATAATATCGGCATCAAATTCCGTGAAACTTTCCTTATCTACCGTGATAGATATTCTTTCCTGTGCGGATAGTCTGCCGTGATAGTTACAGTTCGGGCATACCCTGTGTAACTCCTCGTAACGTGCAAGCAGAACACTTGTCTGACATCTGGGACACTTGAAAGTTTCTTTTTCTTTCGATTTTTCTTCTTCGTCGCCGTTGAACCGCTTTTTTACAACGTTGAAAAAATCTTCAAACATTTTCAGATACCCCTTCCGTTATTTTTTGTGTTTTTCCATGTATCGACCGAGAAATCCAATATCATAATTACCGGCTATGAAATCGAGATTTCTTATTATTTCAAGCTGGAAATCTATATTGGTATCTACGCCCCCGACTATGAACTCCGCTAAAGCCCACTTCATTTTACTTATGGCATCATCTCTGTCAGAACCGTGGGCTATCAGTTTGCTTATCATTGAATCGTAATATGGTGTTATCGTATATCCCTGATATACTGCACCGTCTATACGTATTCCAGGACCGCCCGGCATATACAGTGCCGTGATAGTTCCCGGTGAGGGTCTGAAGTCGAGTTCCGGATTCTCTGCGTTTATTCTGCACTCTATCGCATGACCGTTTATTTTAACATCGTCCTGCGTGATACTCAACGGCATTCCCGACGCAATTTCTATCTGTGCTTTTACGAGGTCTATACCTGTTACCTCTTCCGTAATCGGATGTTCCACCTGTATACGTGTATTCATTTCCATAAAATAGAAATCCCTGTTTTCGTCGACAAGAAATTCTATCGTACCGGCGTTATAGTATCCGCACTGTTTCGCAACCGTTACCGCTGACTGTCCCATTTTCTGACGGAGTTCAGGGCTTACTATCGGACTCGGACACTCTTCAAGTACTTTCTGATTACGTCGTTGCATGGAACAGTCACGTTCATTAAGATATACATAATTTCCGTACTTATCCGCCAGTATCTGTATTTCCACATGGTGCGGATTGATAAGGAATTTTTCTATATATACCGCATCATCGCCGAAATAGTTCATAGCCTCACGCTTAGCGGATTCCATTTGTGATTCCAGTTCTTCCGGACTGTCAACACGTCTTATACCTCTGCCACCACCTCCGGCAGATGCCTTTACAAGTACCGGATAGCCTGCCTTTTCTGCGACTTCCCTTGCTTCCTCTATCGACGATACCGCACCGTCAGAACCTGGTATTACCGGAACGCCTGCATTTTTCATAGTTTCCTTGGCGGTTGCCTTATCGCCTAACATCTCTATCGAGTTATATGACGGTCCGATAAATACAATCCCGAATTTCTCACATAAACGTGCGAACTCCGCATTTTCGGAAAGAAATCCGAACCCTGGGTGAATAGCTTCCGCACCACAGTTAAGAGTTGCCTGTATGATAGCGTTCATATTAAGATAACTGTCTTTAGTCTGCGGACCGCCTATACATATAGCTTCGTCGGCAATCTGGGCGTGTAGTGAATTTCTGTCGGCGGTAGAGTATACCGCTACACAACGTACTCCGACTTCCCGACACGCTCTTATTATCCTGACCGCTATTTCCCCACGGTTTGCGATAAGTATTTTCTTAAACATTTTACCCATTACTTATCACCGTCTGCCATGATACAGGTTATCTCGCAGGAAACAGCTTTTTCACCGTCAACGGAAGCGAGACACTTGCACGTTGCAACAGGACCTCTCTGACGTATTATTTCTACTTCGAGGTCTAAAACATCACCAGGTACTACCTGTCTTCTGAACTTTGCCTTGTCGATACCTCCGAAAAGTCCTATTTTCCCTTTGAACTCCGGTTTGGAAAGCATACATACCGCACCAGCCTGTGCGAGCATCTCAACCATAAGTACACCTGGTGTTACAGGATAATCCGGAAAATGTCCCTTAAACCAGAAATCATCTTCCTTGATATATTTTCTTGCCTTTACACTTACACCTACTTCCATTTCTACAATCTCGTCTATTAACAGAAACGGTGCACGGTGTGGGATTATTTCCATAATCTGTTCTTTATTCATAAGTATTTCTGACATTTTTTCCTCCATTCTTTCAGTCCGAATCATATCCGGCAAAATTAATCCATCTGCCTTTTTCCGATTTATAATACAGTTGTATACTGTACATCCCATTTGACTTTACTTCTTCCTATGACATAGTTTTTCCGTTAAGAAGTATACATCTGCCGGTTTCGTCAAAATCATAGTCTTCCCTGTCATAATCGTCGATACTGTAAGATAATTTTATTCTGATTTTTGCGGGCGGTATATCCAGTTTTTTCAACGGACGGTTTTCAATCTGTTCTTCTGAAAAGATGTCACAGAATAATGCGTCGTATCCGTGAAAAGCACGGTCAAACAGAAGAATTTCTTCTCCTGTTTTCACCGATTTTGCTACAAACTTAGATACTGAAAATTCTGTATCTACAATAAGCGGATATTTCAGCTCTTTGATTTCAAGAAATTTTCCGTAATACCATATTTCAAAACGTCTGCCATTCTGGGAATCCGCAATATTGACGGAAACAACATTATCTTTTTCCTTGTATTCAGCCGTAAATCCTTTAAGAGACGACAAAATCCTCATTATTTTATAATCATGATTGGCTGGTCATACTCTACCGCCTGACCGTCGGAAACAAGAATTTTATCAACAATGCCGTCATAATCAGACTGTATTTCATTCATAAGTTTCATTGATTCGATAATCATTATAACGTCGCCTTTTTTTACCGTATCGCCAACCTTTACGAATGCCGGTTTTTCCGGTGATGGTCCTGCGTAGAAAGTTCCCACTATAGGAGATTTTACCACATTTCCGCTGAACGTCTCAGCTTTCGGTTCTGCCGTAACTTCCGGAGCGTTCACCGGAGCAGGTACAGGCGTACCCATACCCACCGATACAGGCATTACCGGCGGAGCAGGTGGAATTTTCTTACCTTTTATCGTTATTGACTTCTCACCGTCACGGACTGTAATTTCAGAAAGTTCGTTACTGCTTACTATTCCGGCAAGTTTTTCGACAGTTTCAATATCTATCTTATATATTTCACTCATTGAATTTTTTTCACTCCTCTATTTTTTTAAAGCAGATTGTCGCATTATGTCCGCCGAATCCGAGAGAGTTGGAAAGTGCAGATTTTACTTCCTGTTCAATGTTACCGTCCGTACAGTAATTAAGGTCACACTCTTCATCAGGTATCTGATAGCCGACTGTTCTGTGTATAAAGCCCTCCTGTATCGATTTCGCTGTTACTATCGCTTCAACTGCTCCGGCTGCCCCTAAAAGATGTCCTATCATCGACTTCGTGGAGTTTATCTTTACATTGTATGCATCTTCACCGAATGCCAGTTTAATGGCTCTTGTCTCGTACTTATCATTAAGTCCGGTAGATGTTCCGTGTGCGTTGATGTAATCTATTTCCGACGGCTTTAATCCTGCCTCCTGCATTGCTAACGACATACCCATTCCGGCAGCCTCACCGGTAGGCATTGGTGACGTCATATGGTAACCGTCACAAGTCGCACCGTATCCGGCTACTTCTGCGTAGATTTTCGCACCTCTTGCCCTGGCGTGTTCGTACTCCTCAAGTACCAGTATTCCGCTACCCTCACCGAGTACAAAACCGTTTCTTTCCTTATCGAACGGTATAGAAGCACGTTCTAAATTATCAGACCTCGTCAACGCTTTCATGTTATTGAATCCGCCGAATGTAAACTCTTCGTGTGTACTCTCCGTACCACCTGCGAGACATACATCAAGGTAACCGTCCTTAATCTTCCGGAACGCCTCACCGATTGAGTGTGTGGCAGATGCACAAGCCGTTGAAACGTCAAAATTCGCACCTCGGAAACCGGTTTTCATGGATATTGTACCGGCTGCCATGTTGCTTATCATCATTGGTATATAAAATACGGATATTCTGCCTGCTCCCTTATTCAGATACTTATTATGTTCGTTGACGGTCATATCAATACCGCCGATTCCTGAACCTACTATTACACCGGCTCTGTATGGGTCTATATCGGAAAAATCTGTACCGGCATCCTGTAACGCCTCATACGTTGCGACTACTGCGTATTTAGTAAACAAATCCATACGCTTTGATTCTTTTTTATCGAAACAACCCTTTTTATCGTAATATGCTGACTCGTCGAAGTCACGGACTATACCGGCAATCTTAATGCCTGTATTTGTCGTATCGAACATATCTATATATGAAAAACCTATCTGGTTTTCTTTAATGCCTGTCCAGAACTTTTCCACACCAGTTCCGAGTGGGGTGACTGCACCCATACCAGTTATAACTACTCTTTTACTCATAATATAGTAAAGTCCTTTCTTTAAATTTTTTACTCTTTATTACATCGACAAACCGCCGGAAATCTCTATAACCTGTCCGGTTATATACGAAGCATCTGCGGAAACCAGAAACGATACTACAGAAGCTATTTCTTCCGGTTCGCCGTATCTCCTTAATGCGACCGCCTCCAGCATTTTAGCTTTTAATTCGTCGGATAAAACATCAGTCATAGGTGTATGAATAAATCCGGGGGCAACCGCATTACAGGTAATATTCTTTCTGCCGTATTCCTTGGCGACGGTCTTAGTCATACCGATTATTGCCGCCTTAGATGCGGAATAGTTTACCTGTCCTGCGTTACCGTACAGACCCGCAACTGATGAAACGTTTACTATGCTACCGTGTTTCTGTTTCATCATTACCGGACAGACATTTTTCATCATATTATAAACACTCTTCTGATTTACTGCTATTACAGCGTCGTATGCATCTTCAGACATTCTCGCAAGCAGACTGTCTTTAGTGATACCGGCGTTATTGACAAGAGCGTCAATAGTACCGAAATCAGCCTTTACTTGCTTTACCATGTTTTCGCAATCCGCATATTTTGAAACGTCTGCGGAATAGCATTCAGCTTTTACCCCGAACGCTCTGCACTCCTCCGCAACCGCTATAGCCTTTTCCTTATCGCTGTCGCTTGGATAGTGATTTATTACAACGTCGAAACCGTCCTTTGCGAGTCTCTTTGCTATACAGGCTCCGATTCCCTGTGAAGCACCTGTTATAATTGCTGTAGCCATATATTTTTATCTCCTCCGATTTTTTTATTTAATATTTTACTTCAAATTCTGTAAAAATCCTGTTGCATTTCTGACAATATCCAGCCGGTTGATTATCAGTCTGTATACTGAAATGTTTATCGGACTTTTTGAAAAGTTTTCCGGAATTTTTATCAGAATAATATTTTCCCTCCGATTCAATCACATCAAGAATTGAAAGTGGAGCAGGAAACTTTATTTTTCCGGTTTCAAGTTCCCCACTACATATCGGACAATATTTAAAACTTAACATATTTTAAGTAATTTTTCCGCCTGCTCGATTATTTCCTTTACGATAGCCTCACAAGGTTTAACTTCGTTTACCATACCGGCAATTGCTCCGCACAGGAATGAACCGCTTTCAAGGTCGCCGTCTACTACCGCACGTCTTAACGCTCCTACTGTGAGTTTTTCGAACTCGTCGGGAGTAAGTGTACCGTCTTTTTCACCGTTTGCGAGACGTTTAGCGAATTTTGTACGGACGTTTCTGCATGGGTGTCCGGTATAACGTCCGGTAACAACACTGTCGGTGTCCTTGGCTTTTATTACGAGGTCTTTGAAAGTCTGATGTATCTGACACTCTTCTGATGCAAGGAATCTTGTACCAATCTGTACGCCCTCCGCACCTAACATGAATGATGCCGCCATACCTCTGCCGTCAGCGATACCACCGGCAGAAATAACCGGTATTGAAACAGCGTCCACTACCTGCGGTACGAGACACATTGTAGTATTTTCTCCGATATGTCCGCCGGATTCCGTACCCTCCGCAACGACAGCATCTACACCGGCTTTTTCCATACGCTTTGCGAGTGCAACAGATGCTACAACCGGTATAACTTTTACACCGGCAGATTTCCATGCGGATATATATTTTCCCGGATTTCCTGCACCGGTTGTTACGACTTTTACGCCCTCGTCTATTACAAGCTGTGCTAAATCGTCGGCGTTATCACTCATAAGCATGATATTAACACCAAACGGTTTATCAGTCTTTTCCTTACAAAGTCTTATCTGCTCACGGAGATAATCGATAGGTGCGTTACCACCGGCGATAAGTCCTACACCTCCGGCATTCGATACCGCAGATGCTAACTTATTTTCCGCAATCCATGCCATACCACCCTGTATAATCGGGTACTCACAGCCGAGAAGTTCAGTTATTCTTGTTTTCATGATTTTTGTTTTCTCCTTTTTGTTGATATTTTAGTATTCCAGTAATATTCCGCCGTATGTCAGACCTGCTCCGAATCCTATCAAAGCGAGTTTGTCACCTCGTTTTATTCTGCCGTCCTCTACCGCCTCGGCTAATGCAAGCGGTATTGAAGCACTGGAAGTATTGCCGTAATGGTCAAGCGTAACTACAAACTTATCCATTGATACCCCTAATTTCTTTGCGGCGGTCTCAATGATTCTTACGTTTGCCTGATGTGGTATGAACCAGTCAACGTCTTCTTTGGTTATACCGATTTTTGAGGCGATAATATTAAATGATTTCGGAAGTACATTAGTTGCGAACTTATACACTTCCTTGCCGTTCTGATAGAGTTTATGTAATGGGTTGTCTGTGAAGCCGTCGTCAAAACCGTTTTCAATCTTTACTTCCGGTGCGACATTAAGAGACCTCGCACACAGATAACTTGCACCGCTACCGTCTGATGCAAGGTGTGAAGAGTAAAGTTTATCGCTTTTCTCTACTATTACCGCAGCTGCACCGTCGCCGAAAAGTATACATGAACCTCTGTCGCTGAAATCGGTAAATCTTGACAGTGCTTCCGTTGCAACTACCAACACATATTTTAAGTCATCATCAGTAGCCATAAAACGTCTTGCGGTATCGAGTGCGTAAATGAATCCGGTACACGCTGCGTTGAGGTCAAAAGCAGAAGCATTTACCGCACCTATTTTATCCTGTATAACGCTTGCCATACTGGGCGTAAGGAAATCTGAGGTTACGGTAGTAGTTATTACAAGTCCTATATCCTCCGGCGATATTCCCGAATTTTCGATAGCTTTCAGACTTGCCTGTACTCCCATATACCATGTAGGTTCCCAACCTGCCATACGACGTTCTACAATACCGGTTCTTGTACGTATCCATTCGTCATTCGTCTCGACAAAACGGGTGAAATCATTATTAGTGAATTTTTGTTCCGGAACGTAATAACCCATACCTATAATGTTGATACCCATTAATAAAACTCCTCTCAGAAAAAAATAAATTCAAAAATGGTTGTAAAATTATGAAATTTGTGTTATAGTATTATTGTACACCGTTACAGTGTATAATATATATTTTAAATCATTTCCGGTTTTTTTGCAATGATATTTTCACAATTTGGTTAATCTGAATCAAAATATTGTGATTTGTTACAAATTATCACGTTAAAAACCGGTCAATTTTACCAATATATTTTAATCAACATTGAAAGGAAGTTTGTTAATTATGACAATCGCACTTTTTTCCGGTCAGGGTTCACAGTACGTAGGTATGGGAAATGATTTTCTTGCAGACCCTGTAGCAAAAAGTATCGCAGAAACAGGTTCCGAAATTCTCGGACGTGACCTTATCAGAATCATGACGGAAACACCACAGGAGGAACTCAACCTCACTATCAACGCACAGCCTGCTATAATGACGGTCTCACTTATGGCACTTCGTATCGCAGAACAGAAAGGCTTTACTTTCGACGGTGTAGCCGGTCACTCACTCGGTGAGTACGCAGGTATGCAGGCTTCAGGCATGATAACCCTTGAAGACGCTTTCCGTCTCATAAAGGCACGTTCCGAGGCTATGGACGAAGCATCACGCAATAATAAGGGTACAATGTCGGCGGTAATGAAAATTGCACCGGAAACTGTTGCGGAGGTATGCGACAAGGCGGTAAATTACGTATCCGCCGTGAACTATAATTCACCGGTACAGACCGTCATCGCCGGTACGCCGGAGGGTGTCGCTGAAGTTTCCGCAATCTTTACGGAAATGAAGGCAAGAGTTGTACCGCTTAGTGTTGCCGGAGCTTTTCACTCGAAACTTATGCAATCCGCTTCTGAAAAATTTTACGAAACCGCTAAGACTATCACATTCAGAACGCCGGAAGTTAAATACTATTCTAACGTTACCGGCGGTGAACTCACAGATTTTTCCGATATGCCTGCACTCCTTGCGAAACACATAGTATCACCTGTAAGATTTACTTCTGAACTCAATGCAATGTATCAGGCTGGTGCGGATAAATTCGTAGAGTTCGGAGCAGGTAAAACTTTAACCGGTCTCGTAAAGAAAACTCTTAAAGGCGTGACGGCGTTCAATATAGAAAATATGGACGGTCTCGCTAACTTATAATGTAAAGGAGATTAAAAAAATGAACAAATACGCTTTAATAGGACACCCGTTAGGACATTCAATGTCACCGCTGATTCATGAACGACTTTTCGCACTCAGTGGGATATCCGATTTTTCATATGAACTCGTCGACATCGCACCGGAAAATCTTTCCGCAAGCAAGGAATTAATCGAAAGTTTCGCCGGTCTCAACGTCACGATACCTCACAAACAGAACGTCATTCCGTTTATGGACGTACTCGGTGCGAGTGCGGAACGTTACAACTCCGTGAACTGTATCGACAACAAAGACGGTAAACTTACCGGCTACAATACAGACTGCGACGGTTTTCTGATGTCAGCGGAAAAACTTCCGATAACTGAAAATGTTGCGGTATTAGGTTGTGGCGGAGTCGGTCGCATGATGGCTATTGAAACCGCTTTACATGGTGGTAAACTCACACTGGCGGTAATCCCACAGGATATAAAAAACGCACAGATTCTTATGGCGGAAATATTATCAAAATGCAGTGAAGCATCTGTAAGAATCGCAGATATTGCAACTCTTGACGAATCTTTTGACCTCATAGTAAACGCTACACCGGTAGGTATGTACCCGAAAGTTAATAACTGTGCGATTTCCGACAGTCTGATTGAAAAGTGCGGAAGTGTTTTCGATGCTATATATAATCCTACTGAAACGCTTCTCATGAAAAAAGTACGTTCACAGGGAAAAATCGCAGTCGGTGGGGCTTCAATGCTCGTATATCAGGCGGTAAAGGCACACGAAATATGGTATGGCGGAAAGTTCGCAACATCTGACATTGAACCGATTATAAAAGCGGTTGAAGAATCCGTTGACGCAATGAATAAGTAATGGAAAAGTTTACAATAAATGAAAATGGTACTCTTATGGCGTACCACAACGACGACAAGGACGTAACGGAAATAATTATCCCTGAGGGAGTAAAATTTATTGAACGTGAAGTTTTCAGCAAATACAGTAAAATTTATTCTGTAACATTTCCTGACAGTCTTGAAAATTTAGACAACTGGGCATTCTGGGATTGTTTTAAACTTTCAAAGATAAAATATCGTGGTATAACTTTTAATCCGAGAGCTGAAGCATACAAAAAACCTGAAACTGTTGACATGATAGCAAATAAAAACTATTCGCACGTAATATCACATAGAATTAAATATCCTGTTATTTTTCAGATTTACTTCAGGGACGGCGACGAAATCACAACGGCATATATAAAAAAGCATTTCAGGGAAATTTTCAGGTTTCTTATCAATGCCGTTATTTTTCAGGATTCGTATAAGGATTGTATAACTCTGGAAAATGTTCTGAAAATTACGGAAAATCTTATCAACTCCGGAAAATTCATAACCAAACGCAACATAAACACCTACATTAAAATCGCTGACGAAAAAGAATGTTATGAAATTTTCGATATGCTTATTCAATATAAAGAGGAGGTTTTAAAATGACTATATTTCTATGCGGATTTATGGGTTGCGGAAAGTCCACAATCGGTAAAATTCTTGCGAAAAATAACGGCTGTAACTTCTGCGATACCGACGAACTCATTGTCAGAAATCAGGGTATGACTATTCCGGAAATCTTTTCTCAGAAAGGTGAACCCTATTTCCGTACTGTAGAAGCGGAAACTGTCAAATCACTGTGCGGAAAAAGTACGGTTGTAGCGTGTGGTGGTGGTGCTATGCAGAATACCGATACTGCCGATACCGTACGGAAAAACGGCGGTACAATAATTTATCTTTATGTACCGTTTGAAACCTGTTACGAAAGAATCAAAGACGATTCAAACAGACCCATTGTCATGAACAATACAAGAGAACAGCTTGAGGAAATCTATAATAAACGTCACGAAATATATAAAAAAAATTCTACAATGATGATTGAAGCGGTCGGAAGTCCGGTCGAGATTGTACGGAACATCATTGATATTATCAGATAAGAACGGAGATAATATGTTAATTTATAACGCTGAAATCTATACCGGCAGGGAAATTATTCCGCTGGGCTGGATTGAAATTACGGACAATAAAATATCAGCAGTCGGAGCAGGTACGCCGGTTTACGATGCAAAAACAGCCTTAAATGCACAAGGTGGGACGGTTTACGCCGGTTTCATAGATGCTCATACACATCTTGGTATAATCGAGGACGGTCTCGACTTCGAGGGCGACGACTGCAACGAATCCACTGACCCTTTCACACCTCATATGCGGGCTATCGACGGTATCAACCCTTTTGACCGCTCTTTTGAAGAAGCCCGTATGCGTGGTATTACTACAGTAGCATCAAGCCCTGGTAGTGCCAATGCGTGCGGTGGGGAAATATGTGCGATTAAAACTTACGGAAAATGTATCGATAATATGTTGATTAAGAACGTCGGTATAAAGTTTGCACTGGGTGAGAATCCGAAAAACGTATACAATGAACGCTCGGAAACTCCGGTAACCCGTATGGCTATTACCGCTATAATCCGTGAGGGTCTGCATAAGTCGAAAAGATACGTACATGATATGGACAGTTACTATTCCGACAGTGATAATTATGACCCACCGGAATATGATATAAAATGTGAGGCTCTTATGCCGTTACTCGACCGCAAGCAGAAGGCATTTTTTCACTGTCACCGTGCCGACGATATATGCACTGCCATACGGATTGCTAAGGAGTTCTCACTTGATATAGTAATCATACACGGTACGGAAGCTTACAAAATCGCCGACATACTCGCTGAAGAAGAAGTACCTGTTATATGTGGTCCGGTAATATGTGACCGTTGCAAACCGGAAATGAAAGGTCTTGACCTGAAAAACACTTCCGAACTCAACAGAAACGGCGTAAAAACCGCTATATGTACTGACCATACAGTTATACCCATACAGTACCTGCCACTTTCCGCACAGGCAACTATAAAAGGTGGTCTTACTTTTGAGCAGGCTATTAAAAATCTTACTGTCAATCCGGCGGAAATTCTCGGCATAAGTGACCGTGTAGGTACTATCGCCGAGGGTATGGACGCAGATTTACAGATTTACAGAAAAAATCAGAATCCCCTTGATTTACTTTCTGAACCGTTTTTCGTCATGATTGACGGCAAAATAATACGTAACGAAACAATATAAAAAGACGTACTACAAAGTACGTCTTTTTACTCTCTCTTTTCAGTAATGGAAATCTGTCAGGAACTAACTAATCTCAATTCAATATTTTTTCTGTTTAATTCAAGTATATCATAACAGAAATATTTTGTCAATAGCATTTTAACAAAATTTCATATCGTTTTTTTTTTTTTTTTTTAAAAAATTTATCCTGAATACCCCAAAAAAACCGGGTTAAGGTATTGTAAGGCCGGTGTTTTTTTGGTTAAACTTTGTTAAGGGGGAACGGCG
>JAIDCY010000107.1 GCA_029055625.1 Ruminococcus sp.
ATATATAACTTTATAAGAATATATCTGTTAAAAATATGAAAAAATATTTTTTTGTAAAAAAAATGCTTTTCAAAGACCGGAATATGTGGTATAATATTTTATATTTATTTAGGAGGTATAATTATGTCAGAAATGGAACTGTACAATCTCTGGCTGAAAAATGCCACAAATGACCCTGATTTACAGACCGAACTTCAGGCGATAGCCGGTGACAACGATGCTATACGTGACAGATTTTATCGGGAACTGGAATTTGGTACAGGGGGACTAAGGGGAGTAATCGGAGCAGGTACAAACCGTATGAATATATATACGGTAAGACGTGCCACACAAGGCTTTGCCGATTATCTTAATCAGGAGTATACAAACCCGAGTGTTGCCGTATCGTTCGACAGCAGAATAAAATCAGACGTATTTTCAAAAACCACTGCCGAAGTGTTATCCGCAAACGGCATAAAGGTGTATATATACAGTGAGTTAATGCCCACACCGTGTTTATCATTTGCGGTAAGGGAATTAGGCTGTCAGGGTGGAATAATGGTAACAGCAAGTCATAATCCGGCAAAATATAACGGCTATAAGGTATACGGTGATGACGGTTGCCAGATAACGCTGAGAGGTGCGGAGATAATACTTGAAAAAATAAACTCTCTCGACATCTTCAATGACGTTAAAACCTCTTCTTTCGACGAGGAAGTAGCAAAAGGAAATATAGAATATATCGGACAGGAAGTAATAGAGAAATTTTATGATAAAGTACTTGCGGAGGGAATAAATACAGAACTTTGTGCGGAAAGCGGATTGAAAGTTGTGTATACGCCTTTAAACGGTACAGGAAACAAGCCGGTACGTGAGATTCTGAAAAGAATCGGAATTTCAAATGTCACTGTTGTAAAGGAGCAGGAAAACCCTGACGGCAATTTCCCGACGTGTCCGTATCCGAATCCGGAGATAAGGGAAGCGTTAGAGGTAGGATTGAGATACTGTAACGAGGTTCAGCCGGATTTATTGCTTGCCACAGACCCTGACTGTGACCGTGTAGGTATAGCAGTCCCCGACGGTAACGGCGGATACGCATTATTTTCCGGAAACGAAGTCGGAGCTATGCTGTTAGAATACATATGCCAGCAGAGGATAAAGAACGGTACAATGCCTGAAAATCCGGTAACGATAAAGACGATAGTCACGACGGATATAATAAACCTGATAGGTAAGGAGTATGGCGTAGAAGTAATCGACGTGCTGACCGGCTTCAAGTTTATTGGCGAACAGATAAAAATGTTAGAGGATAAGGGCGAAGAAAACCGTTATATATTTGGCTTTGAAGAGAGTTATGGCTACCTGTCGGGAACATACGTAAGGGATAAGGATGCTGTTAATGCGTCAATGCTGATATGTGAGATGGCTTCATACTACCGTACGCAGGGCATAACGTTACTTCAGGCGAGGGAAAATATGTATAAAAAGTACGGCGTATTCTGTCAGACGTTGCATAGTTTTACTTTCGAGGGTGAAAGCGGAATGAAGAAGATGAACGAGATAATGAATACGTTGCGTAATGACCCACCTGTTGAGATAGCCGGTTTAGGAGTGCTAAGATTCGACGACTATAAAACAGGAGTATCACGTGATAATGCAACCGGTACGGAAACATCACTGACACTGCCGAAATCAAACGTACTCGCATTTTTCCTTGAAGGCGGTTCAAAGGTAATAGTCAGACCGTCAGGAACAGAACCGAAAATAAAAACATACTTTACAGCGAAGATGCCTACACACGAAGAAGCGGAGGCACTGGAGACGAAACTCGCCGGAAACTTCACGAAAATTTTTGAATAATATAATACGGACGGTTTTAAGACCGTCCGTTATATCGGATAAGTTGATTAAAATAAAAAAATATGTTGATAGCCCTTGACAAATAAAAAAAGCCGTGTTATAATTAACGGAGTAATGCGACACTACTGTCAGGATGTGATTGATGGGCTGTCGGTTTTAGATTAAGAGAAAGAGGTGACTTAAAGTGAAAGAAGGAATACACCCAAGATTTGTCAAGACAACTATTACCTGCCATTGCGGTAACGTGATAGAAACAATGTCTACAAAAGAAAATATCAAGGTAGAAATCTGTTCAAAGTGCCACCCGTTCTATACCGGCAAGCAGAAGCTCGTTGATACAGGCGGACGTGTTGACAGATTCAAGAAGCGTTTCAATATGGCTAAGTAAGCATATATTGACGGTCAAATCAATATGGACAAAGTATTTTATACAGCCGGTCTCTCCTGACCGGCATTTTGCGTATAAAAAAGGGTAAGTTTTATGAATTATTTTACAATTTCGAGTATAGCGGAGGCATCCTTTACGGAAAAGCGTTCAGAATTCATATGCCGGATAGCACCGGTAAAGACGAGTGGTGAGGCGATAGAATTTATAAATCTTGTAAAGTCGGAACACCGGAAGGCGAAACATAATGTATATGCATACATACTGCGGAACGATAATATTTCCCGATATTCCGACGACGGCGAGCCACAAGGCACGGCAGGCGTACCTGTACTTGACGTATTGCGTAAGCGTGGACTTACTGACATATGTGCGGTGGTAACCCGATATTTCGGCGGTATTCTGTTAGGTGGTGGCGGACTTGTAAGGGCATATTCACACGCCGTATCGATAGCTTGTGAAAAAGCGGATATAATGAATATGTGTCAGTGCCACCTGCTCCGGATAACGACGGATTATAATATGTACGGTAAAGTGTCATACATATTGCCGTCATACGATACTATTGTAACGGATTCCGTATTTGAGGGAGAAGTTGTAATAGAAATACTGGTACT
This sequence comes from Ruminococcus sp., assembly GCA_029055625.1. Taxonomy (GTDB): domain Bacteria; phylum Bacillota; class Clostridia; order Oscillospirales; family Ruminococcaceae; genus Ruminococcus. Next base: position 2,842 of record JAIDCY010000107.1, read on the forward strand.
GAATGAAAAACTGTCGGCTTTGGTGAAGAAGATTACGGAGATAACAAACGGTATGGCAATAATCGAAGACAAAGGGGAAATGTTCCGTGATTTTTCGGCGGTGAGGAAAGGGGAATTTTTATGAATTTACGTGAACAGTATGAAAATTATGAAAAAAATTTCCTTTGCACCGTCGGCACGTCAGCTACTGACCCTGAATACACACGCCGTAAGGAGCAGGAAGAAAAATGTCAGTTCCGGACAGATTTTCAGCGTGACCGTGACAGAATTCTTCATAGTAAAGCGTTCCGGAGATTAAAGCATAAAACACAGGTATTTCTTTCCCCTGAGGGTGACCATTACCGGACACGTCTGACGCATACACTGGAAGTATCGCAGATAGCACGGACAATCGCAAGATGCATGAGGTTAAACGAAGATTTGACGGAAGCAATCGCCCTTGGTCACGATTTAGGACATACACCTTTCGGACATTGTGGAGAGGCGGTACTGAATGAGCTGTCCCCTGAAGGATTCAGACATTATCTTCACAGCGTACGTATAGCGGAAGTAATCGAGGGATTAAACCTTACGTATGCGGTAAAAAACGGAATAGAATGCCATACAAACCGTATCGCCGACACGCCGGAAGGAAATATAGTACGCCTTGCGGATACGATAGCATATATCAATCACGATATCGAAGACGCAGTCAGGGCAGATATACTTACGGAAAACGATTTACCGGCAGAGTGTACGGAAATATTGGGAAACAGCAAATCAGAACGCATAACAACGCTTGTACAGTCGGTAATTGAAAACGGATATGAAAGTATCGATTTTCAGCCGGAAATCCGTAAAGCACATGATGAACTGAAAAAATTCATGTATGATAATGTATATCTGACGGATAAAGCACGACAGCGTAATAAAAAAGCGGAAAATCTTATCAGGAATCTTTATTTTTATTTTGCAGAGAATGTAAATGAAATGCCTGTGGAGTATCTGCATATAATGGAAAAATCAGGTAAAGAACGTGCGGTATGCGACTACATAGCAGGAATGACTGACCAGTATGCAGTAACGGTATATTCTGAAATTTTCATACCGAAATCGTGGAAGTAACGGAGGTTATAAGATATGCTCCGAAATGATGAATTTCTTGATATATTGAGAAGAGAAAATCCGGTTGAGAACGTAATCGGAAACTATATACAGTTAAGGAAGAATGGCAGGAATTATGTATGTTCTTGTCCGTTTCACTCGGAAAAAACGCCGTCATTTACAGTTTTTCCGGATACACAGTCATTTTACTGTTTCGGATGCGGAGCAGGTGGTGACGTAATAACATTTATAATGAAGACAGAGAATATTGATTTTGTAGAAGCATTAAGACTACTCGCTGACCGTTCAGGGTTGGAGATGCCGGAATTTGCCGGAAATCCGGAAAAATCGGAACTCCGGACGAAAATATATGAAATGAACAGATTATCTGCAAATTATTTTTATACTTGTCTTGTAAGGAGTGCGGATAAATCCGGACTTGAATATTTTGCCAAAAGAAGAATATCACCGCAGACTATAAAAAAATACGGCTTAGGTTTCGCACCGGATAGCTGGACAAATCTTGTTGAATATCTGAAATCCAAGGGATACACGGAAGAAGAAATAAGTTCCGCATGGTTAGGCAGTATCTCACAGAAAAACGGCGAATTGTATGATATATTCAGAAAAAGGGTAATGTTTCCGATTGTAGACGTAAGAGGTAACGTAATAGGATTTGGTGGTCGTGTTCTTGACGATTCAAAGCCTAAGTATCTTAATACTGCCAATACTCTGGTATTTGATAAGGGGTCAAATCTTTTTTCACTGCATTTTGCGAGACATACGAAAGATAAGCAGATTATTTTATGTGAAGGCTATATGGACGTTATCGCTCTGAATCAGGCAGGGTTTGAAAATGCGGTTGCAACTCTCGGAACGGCAATAACTCCGGAACAGGCACGTATAATAAGACATTATGCGGAAGAGGTAGTAATAGCATATGACAATGACGGTGCAGGACAGAAAGCTACACGGAAAGCTATACAATATCTCAATGAAGCAGGAATACGTACAAGGGTTCTGAATATGAACGGTGCGAAAGACCCCGACGAATTTATAAAGAAGTTTGGCAGGGAAAGATTTAAATTACTGATAAAAAAATCAGAGGATTCAATAAGTTTCATGCTGGATAACTGCGAAAATTCGCTTGACCTTGAAACAGAAGCCGGAAGAGTGGAACTCGTAAGACGTACAGCATATATACTTTCGGAAATAAAATCCAGACCGGAACGAGAAATTTATATTTCCCGTACTGCTGAAAGATGTCGTATTCCGGCGGATACGTTAAGAATACACATAGACGGTCTGATACGTAGTTCACAGAAAAAGCAGAAGCAGAAACAATGGCAGGAAATTGTAGATAAGACAATAAAAGCCGGAAACAGTGATATAAAACCAAAAGTTACCAGAGCGGAAGAGTTTATAATAGTTCATATCATAAGGAGACCCGAAGATTTACCTGAAGTAATAAAACTGGTTACTCCGGAAAATTTCAGGACGGATTTCAATAAGAAAGTTTATTCCGCAATAATCGGGTGTATGAAAGAAAACGAAAATTTTTCATTGTTGATGTTAAACCGTTTTTTTACACCTGAGGAAATGGGAATAATAAGCGGAATTACTGCAAAGAATGACAGAATAACAACTGATATGCAGGTAATGAGGGACTGTGCGGAAATTCTTCTGAATGCGGAAAAAGAGCAGACCGGTCACAAGATAACATATGAATATTTAATAAAACTTTTTGAATCAAATATGAATAAATAAACTGCGGAAAAATAACAGAAATTCAATTCTTTAAGAAAGTGATTTAATCCGGTTATCCGGCTTAATCCTAAATATATAAATTCTGGACTCACACAAAAAACAGGAGGTATTTTTATGGAAAACAAGAAAACTACCATTGACGCCCTCATGGAGAAAGGCAGAACTACCGGCAAGCTCACGACTAAAGAAATTACTGACGCACTTGAAGAACTGGATTTCGACGTTGACCAGCTTAATAATTTCTATGATAACTGTGAAACGCTGAATATAGAGATTGTAGACGACGGAAATCTTGATTCCGATATGAAAATAGGTATGGAATCATCTATGAATGATGATTTGGAAATGGCACTTTCAACAGAGGGAATAGCAATTGATGACCCTGTTAAAATCTACCTTAAGGAAATAGGATTTGTTCCGCTTCTCACCACGGAAGAAGAAATTGAACTCGCCCAGCGTATGCAGAAAGGCGACGTATACGCCAAGAAAAGACTTGCCGAGGCAAACTTAAGACTTGTAGTTTCCATAGCGAAAAAATACGTCGGACGTGGTATGCAGTTTCTTGATTTGATACAGGAAGGAAATTTAGGACTTATTAAAGCCGTTGAGAAATTCGACTATACAAAGGGCTTTAAATTTTCAACATACGCTACATGGTGGATACGTCAGGCGATAACGAGGGCGATAGCAGACCAGGCAAGAACTATAAGAATACCTGTTCATATGGTAGAAACAATAATGAAAGTGAAGCGTATATCCAGCCAGTTGTTGCACGAAAACGGACACGACCCCTCTCCGGATGAGATAGCGGAGAGATTAAATATGCAGGTAGATAAAGTTCGTGAGATAATGAGGGTGGCACAAGACCCCGTTTCACTCGAAACGCCGATAGGTGAGGAAGAAGATAGTCATTTAGGGGATTTCATACCCGACGACGACGCACCCGCACCGGCGGAAGCTGCATCACATACTCTGCTGAAGGAGCAGTTGAACGAGGTTCTCGCAACACTTACAGACCGTGAAGCAAAGGTTTTAAAATTGCGTTTCGGACTTGACGACGGCAAGACACGTACACTTGAGGAAGTCGGACAGCGTTTTGACGTCACACGTGAGAGAATACGACAGATTGAGGCGAAGGCTTTAAGAAAACTCCGCCACCCGAGCAGAAGCAAAAAAGTCAAGGATTTCCTTGACTGACAACATAATTACATAACCGCTCTTAATGAAAAAAAGGGCGGTTTTTTCATACCAATATAGCGGTATTTTATGTTGACTTTATAAAAAAGATGATGTATAATAAGAATAAACAACATTTACAGGGGGGACTTATGAGTATTTTTAATCTTGAAACTGAACCGCCGTCACTGAGCAGGGACTGGTTGATATTTCAGTCATTTGTCGGGAATATCGGTTCATTTACATATATAGCGGAAAAACGCACGGCATATCTGGATAATATCGCACGTGATATGCTTTTATGCAGAAACACAAAACTTAATGAATTTGAATTTTTCAGTCTGCTTGAAAAAATATCGGGGCATCCGGTAGAAAATCATAAACACGTATATAAGTTCACCTCCGGACAGTGTACACGGTATATAAAAATGAATATTTATGAAAACAGTTCGGAATGGTTAGGCTTTGTGCAGGATTTCACAAGGTTTTTCGAGATAATAAATCAGAAGGACAAAATCGATTCAGACCCCGTAACACATCTTCTGACATATACCGCATTTTCCGACAGAATAAGACAATATATAGGAAAGGAAAAGTGTTATCTTTCGGCGGTATATATAAACGGAATAGAAAAGCTCAGTTCGTTTCTGACGGTTGATAATACGAAAAACTGTATAGCATCAGTTGCGGGAGTAATAAAGAGTTATGAGAACGAAAATATAATAGCCGGTACACGTTCCGACTATGAGATATACATATTTTTCCGGAACTATACGAAACAGGAAGTGTGTGCGATACTGGAGAGTATGAATAATGCGGTAAGGAACTGTACACCTTTAGACGATTTCGGTGAGATAATAGACATATCGAATAAAAGCAATCTGAGTATATCGGCAGGTTGCGTATCGTATCCGGACGAAGCAACGGATTTCAGAACACTTGTAAATTATTCAGAATTTGCATTGTACGAGATAAGGAACAACCGTAAAAGCGTTATAAACTGGTTTTCGGGAAAAAATTATATACGTGAAGAGGATTCGTATAAGGAAGCACAGGTATTTTTTGAGATAATCCGGCAGAATCTCATGACATATCATTTTCAGCCTATAGTAGATACACACACCGGAAACATTATCGGCTATGAAACGTTGATGCGTACAACTGGTGAAAAAAGGATGTCACCGAAGCAGATAATCCGTATAGCCGACGAACAGAACGCATTATATACAATAGAGAAGATGACGTTTTTCAATAATATGCGGATAATAAACGAAAACAGAAACGTATTCCGGAAGAGATTATTATTCATAAACAGTATCACATCTGACGTATTGAGTGACGATGATTTCAATCAGTTGTATCTTGATTACGGAGAATGTCTGGAAAAAATAGTAATAGAGGTCACACAGGAAAATTCCGCAAGTCAGAAAGGAATAAGTATAATAAAGAAGCGTGGGGAGTTTACAAATTCTAAACTTGCCATAGGCGATTACTGGACAGGATATTCAAACAGTGCAAACCTTTTGAAATACTCACCGGATTATATAAAGATAGACCGTTCACTGATAAGCGACATACAGAACGATCTGAAGAAGCAACAGTTAGTAACGCAGGTAATAGATTTCTGCCACGATAATAAATTGAAATCAATAGCGGAATGTGTAGAGACATCACAGGAGTTAAAGACGGTAATAAGACTGGGTGTGGATTACGTACAGGGATTTTACATATCGAGACCGAAGCCGGTATTTCTGAAGGAAATATCATCAGCGGTAAAAGACGAGATAATAAAGACGAACCTTGAAACACGACCGGACGGACAGAAAAAAATCTACAACGCACAGAATAATACGGAAATAAACCTGTTGGAGCTTGCACTTGAAAAGTATACGGATATACACGTATACCAGAGCAGGCTTGTAATAATCGGAGACCCTGAAAAGCAGATAAAGATGAATATATCGGTAATGGATAATCATAGCTGTGAGATTATTTTAAAGAATGTGAATATCACGAGCGGAAACAGCAGACCGGTAATAACAGTCGGGGAGTATGCAAGGCTGGTACTGAATTTAGTTAACAGTAACCGGTTAGGATATTCCGGAATATACGTACCTATGGGTTCGCAGTTTGAACTGACGGGAAACGGAAACCTTTTAATAGACTGTCAGTCACCGGAGGGAATAGGTATCGGTAACGATTATGACCACAATTACGGCGATATAACGGTAAATATGACAGGTACGCTTGAAATAGTATCTAACAGTATAGAAACGTTATGTATCGGCGGTGGATTCAATGATGACGATTCAGAGATAAATCTTATTTCCGGTAAGATAAAAATAAGTATGCATACACATAACGGCTTGGCAGTAGGAAGTTTCAACGGAAAATCGCTGGTAAATATAGGGAAAGAGTGTACACTTGAAATAAACTGTTCAGGTATACGGATAGTAGGAATAGGAAGTTTCAGGGGTATAACTTCGGTAACATCTGAGGCGGATATTGAGATATTCTGTACGGGTGCACAGGCGGTAGGAATGGGAGCGATAGAAGAGAGTTCCGGCAATGTGATAATAAACGGCGGAAAAGTTTCAATGAAAATGCGTTCAGCGAATAATTCGTGTATAGGAGCGGTAACGGGCGGTATCAGTACGGAGATAACCGGTGCGGAAATAGGTATAAACTCGGAGGGTGACGAGGTCACCGGTATCGGTACGGTATCCGGAGCAGGTAAAGTAAAGATAACCGGAAGCGATGTAAAAATGAAGATACTGGCAGGAAATCCGGCGGATATAGGAAAATGTGACGAAGTAGAAATAACAGATTCAGAAATTGATTCTTTTGTGAATAACAGAAGAGTTAATCATAAATATTAATCAGAAAGGAAAAATAAAAAAATGAAACTTGGTATGGTAGGATTACCGAACGTAGGAAAGAGTACATTGTTTAACGCCCTGACAAATGCGGGTGCGGAGTCGGCAAACTATCCGTTTTGTACGATAGATAAGAATATAGGCATAGTATCCGTACCGGATGAGCGACTTGACAGACTTGCGGAGATGTACGAACCGGATAAATTCACACCGGCAACGCTGGAATTTGTCGACATAGCCGGACTGGTAAAAGGAGCGTCAAAAGGTGAGGGACTTGGAAATAAGTTTCTCGCAGACATCAGGGAAGTAGATGCGATAGTACACGTTGTGAGATGTTTTGAGGACGACAATATAATACACGTCGACGGCAATATAAATCCGTTACGAGATATCGAGACGATAAACCTTGAACTGATATTCTCGGATATAGAACTTGTTGAAAGGCGTATAGACAGAGCGAAAAAGGCGGTCAAGGGGGACAAAAAGTATCTTGCGGAGATAGATTTTCTCGAGAGGCTGAAAGAGCATCTGGAGAACGGCAAATCAGCGAGAGCGTTTGATTTTACCGACGACGAAAGAGAGATGATAAAATCTACACCGTTACTGTCAGCGAAACCTGTTATATATGCGTCGAATCTTAGCGAAGAAGATTTTATGAATAATATCGAGACAAACGAAAATTATAAAAGCGTCTGTAAATTTGCAGAATCGGAACATTCGGCGGTATTACCGATATGTGCGGAGACGGAAGCGGAAATATCCGATATGACCGACGAGGAGAAAAAAGAATTTCTTGCGGAGTTAGGGCTTGAAGTATCGGGACTGAACAGGATAATAAAAGAGGGTTACGCACTGTTAGGGTTAATTTCGTATCTTACCGCCGGAAAACAGGAGGTCAGGGCGTGGACAATAACGAAAGGTACGAAAGCACCGCAGGCAGCCGGAAAGATACATACAGATTTTGAAAAGGGATTCATACGTGCGGAAGTGGTATCGTTTGATGACATGATGTCATGCGGTACAATGGCGATTGCAAAGGAAAAAGGACTTGTAAGACTTGAGGGAAAAGAGTACGTAATGCAGGACGGCGATATAGTACTTTTCAGGTTTAACGTATGAGTGAGAAATTTATACGTACGGAAAAGCTGATAGGTATTTCCGGAATGGAGATACTGAAGAAATCGAGAGTTGCGATATTTGGTATAGGCGGAGTAGGCGGACACGTTGCGGAAGCTCTTGTACGTTCAGGTCTCGGACAGATTGACATAATAGATAATGATATAGTATGCGAAAGTAATATAAACCGTCAGATTTTCGCAACGGAAAAGACAGTTGGAATGCAGAAGACAGAATCAGCTTTACAGCGGTTAAAGGAAATAAATTCCGATTGTATAGTAAACCGTCACGATATATTTTTTATGCCGGATACTTCCGGACTGATTGACTTTTCAGTATTTGATTATGTAGTAGATGCTATAGATACGGTAACCGGAAAAATTGAAATAATAGTACAGTCGCAGAAAGCCGGAGTACCGGTAATAAGTTCCATGGGAGCAGGTAACAAATTAGACCCGACAGCATTTGAAGTAGCGGATATATATAAGACTTCAGTGTGTCCGTTAGCTCGTGTAATGCGTCGTGAACTCCGGAAGCGTAATATTCCGGAATTAAAAGTTGTGTACTCAAAGGAACAGCCGGTCACGACGAGAGCGGATTTTCCGGCATCATGTGCATTTGTGCCGTCAGTAGCCGGACTGATAATAGCCGGAGAGGTAATAAAAGATTTAATAAAAGGCAGTCATTAAGACTGCCTGAAATTTTCGTATTTTTTGATTTCAGCGTACGCCATGAGATAAGGAGCTATGCCCTTGGCATCATTGGAAACTATTTTTTCACTGAGATAATATTTTTCCGTACCGTCCCGATGTTCCGAACCTCCTAACCCTGCCATGAGACATATATTATTGAGGAACGGAATATCATTGTATGAGATGTATTTTTCCGTCACGGTATCGAAAGTATTAATACCTGCTCCGGAGATAGTTTTGTCAGATATACCAAGACAGGCAGACTTTACAGCGGAATACGCAAATAAAAGAGTTCCGCTTGTTTCGGGATAATTTCCGGATACGTCAGGTCTGACCGGTAACTGATATAACATACCATCAACGATATAATCTGAAATACTTTTCAGCAAATCGGATAGCATTTCCGCAGAGAGTTCATAAAGACGGTTATTTTGCGGTACATCTCCGCATAAATCGGCGAGACCTGCACATAACCACCCTATCGACCTTAACCAGTACTCCGAAGACAGACCGGTTGATTTATCTGCCCAGCATTGCGTACGTTTTTCGTCGTAACCGTGAAAGTAAAGACCTGTTGTATCGTCACGCATCAGATGACGTATATTTTCAAGCTGATTGTATATATCGTCCCATAAATCGTATTTTCCGGAAAATTCAGCGTATACCGCCATAAACGGCATAGACATATAGATACCGTCAAGCCAGATCTGATAAGGATATATAGATTTATGCCAGAAGTTACCGGTAGAAAGTCGGGGCTGATTTTCAATCTGACTGAATAGTTTTTCTGTAGCGGTAAGATATTTTTTATCATGAGTTTTACGGAAAAGCCATATCAGATTACGTCCGCCACAGATATTATCAAGGTTGAAGTCGGATACGTTCATAGTAGGAATATCACCGTTTTCACCGATATACGCATCTATGAAACGTACGGCGTAATCATAGAAATCAGTATTTCCGGAAAGTTCGTAAAGCATTATTACAGCACGCATCATACAGTTGTCAATGTAGTTCCATTTCGGAATTTTTTTAAAGACAAAATTTTCACGATTCCATATAGGTGAGAGCGGTTCGGACGGAAGAATAATATTTTCGATATAGTCAGTAGCGATTTTGTCAGCGAGTGTGTTCATCAGGAAAGACCTCCGGCGGTAATGCCAATAAATTTTTTTTGTGCCAGTGCGAAAACGGTAACGGACGGTATCAGACCTATTACCGACATAGCAATTATTTTACACTCCTCGTAGCCCTGACCGGTACTGTCTACGGAAGTACGCAGGGCAAGGGAGAGAGTATATTTTTCGGTTGAGTTTATGAAAATAAGCGGATTGATAAAATCATTCATAGTCCACAGGAAATTGAAAACCGCTATTGATATGACAGCCGGTTTCATGCAAGGTAACAGGACGTATATAAGAGTACGGATAGTTCCGCAACCGTCAAGACGTGATGCTTCGTCAAGTTCTTTCGGAAGACCTTTGAAAAACTGAATCAGTATGAATACAAACATTCCCTCACACGCAAACAGCGACGGTACAGTAAGTGGTGCGTAACTGTCGAGTAAATCAAGACCATTCCAGAATATATACATCGGCATGATTGTAACTATTGCAGGCATGAACATCCCCACCATTAAAAGAGTAAAGAAAAATTTTTTAAGTGGGAAATCGAATCTTGCGAAACCGTAGGCGGTAAGCACCGACGATACGACGGAAAAGACAGTTTTCGGGATAATCACGGTAAACGTATTTATGAAATAATGTCCCATTGTGTAACCGGTATTTGTTTTCCACGCATTGAAGTACACGTTGAAATCGAAATTTTCCGGCAAAAACCATACGGAACTGTAAATTTCCTGATTGGACTTGAAAGACGCTCCGAGAAGCCATAACAGCGGATATAGCATAATCAGAGCCATAAGGATGAGTATAAGATATGTAATAAATTTTTTCACGGAAGTTCCTTTCTTATGCGTCCGGTAATCCTGAACATAATACAGACTACGGCGGAGGTCAGGACGAACAGCACCCACGAAACCGCATTAGCGTAACCGGCATTGTGATAGCTGAACATCTCGTCATAAATCAGCATACCGACTGTATACGTACTTTTCATAGGATTGCCACCGGTAATCATGTATGGTGCGGAAAATTCCTGTAAAGCGGAAATGGTCTGTAACACGGCATTGACAAACAACGTATTTTTTATCAATGGCAATGTGATACTGAAAAATGCCCTTACCGGACTACAGCCGTCTACTTTGGAAGCCTCGTAATATTCACGTGGAATATCTTTAAGGGCGGTAAGAAAAATAATCATAGTAGAACCAAATTCCCACAATCTCAGGAGAATTATTATAAAAAGTGATAATTTTCTGTCACCGTACCAGCTCACACCGGATACGCCGAAAATTTCGAGAATCTGATTGACCAATCCGCCACGAGTAAACAGATACTGCCACATGATAGCCACCGCAAGATTAGAACCCAGTATAGACGGTATATAAAAAGCGGTACGAAAGAATCCCATACCTTTTATGTTCGCACTGAGAAGAACAGCAGTCAGTAGTGAGACGGTAAGTTTCAGCGGTACGAAAATTATAGTATATTTAAACGTAACGCCTAAAGCCTTAAGAAAATGCTTGTCCTGAAGCATATTTTTATAATTTGTAAGCCCGATAAATTCCGGTGGATGTATGCCGTCGTACTTTGTCATACCGGTTACGAACGAACAGAAAAACGGATATATAATAAATAACACGCTACCTATCACGAACGGGCTTATAAGTATAAGACCGGTGAACCTGCTCACCCCGACGGGATTTTTATATTTTTTCATTCAACACTCTCCAGATATTCAATTATATCATTATAAAGTTCCTGAGCGGTAATGCTTATATCTTCACCGTATGACACTTTTTCTATCGCAGAATTACAAAGTTCTTTCATTCGTGAGGTTTCCATGTAAGGACTTATTGTAACGGTATCGAGATTATTTAACATATCGGCATTTTCTTTCGTAAGACCTTTAAGTTTACCGTTATTTTCGAGCACCTCGAAAGCGTAACTGGATGCAGGAATACCTCTTGAAGTACCTAATATTTCCGCACAATCGTCATCATTGAGCAGGAAATTAATAAATTCAGCGGATTCGTCAGGGTATTGAGTTTCCGCAGAAATAGCGTACATAAGTGACGGTTTCACGAACCAGCCGGAATTATTACCGTTACCGTCACCGAGATACCCACCGGCTTTGAGTACGCCCTTGTCAAGAACGGATTCGTATTTACCGACAGCACTGTTCCATTCGAGAACTCCGGCAACATTACCGTCAATGAATGACGGCGACTGATATAAAGCACCGTTGCCGTCTTCGTCGATACGGGTACGGACGTTTCGGGTTACGTGGTTGTCTTCCATTAGCTTATAAAATTCCATAGCTTCTTCTATGTCCTCGATTGAAAAGCCTAAAGAGCCGTCCATATTGATAAAATTTCTGCCGGTTTTCTGCTGTACGTACACCACGGAGAGATACCACGCCGTACCGCCTGACTGTACATCAAGATCGAGCGGATAGCAACCGTTCTGATAGAAAATGTTACCGGTCTTAAGGAGTTCATCCCACGTTTCCGGAAATGATACGCCGAGTTTATCGAATACTGCGGAATTGTAGAAGAAACCCCGACCGGTAAGGGATACCGGAATAGCGTTGAGATGATTATTTACCGTACCGAAAGAAAGAATATCGTCACTGAAACCGGATAAGTCAAGAAAATGTTGAAGTTCGTTCAGATCGTAAAAACCTTTGCCGTCACTGGAAAGTGTAACAAGCCAGTCGTAATTAATCTGCATTACGTCCGGTTGAGAACCTCCGCTTATCTGAGTATTGATTTTTTCCGTCCAACCGTCCCAGCCACCGTATTCAGCTTTGATTTCTATATTAGGATGTCTGGCATTCCAGAGAGTAATAGCTTTCATGGTAGCGTTGTGACGGTCATCGCCACCCCACCACGAAAAGCGTAGAGTACATTTATCAAGTCTGTTATCCGGCGGAGTTTTCTTGACTGTCTCACTGCTACAGGAAAAAAGCGTCAGAGTACAGACAACAGGTAATAGAAATTTTTTCATGATTGTCCCCCCTGATATTAATGATACGATATTATTATAATATATTTTTCCGGAAAAATCAACAGTTTAAACTGCAATTCATAATTAATAATTATGAATTATAAATTATTAATTCTATTGACATATCCGGAAATATATGATATAATGTAGTAAAGGAGGAGGATGTTATGAATGTGATAGTGTGGGCATTAATAGTGATAGCATTGATAATACTTGAGATAGTGACGGTTCAGCTTGTATCGGTATGGTTTGCCGTCGGAGCGTTCATAACTATGTTGGCGGTAAATTTTTCCGATATATCCGTTACCGGACAGCTTATATTATTTGCGATAAGTTCAGGTATTACGTTTGCGATAACTTTTCCGCTTACGGGGAAAATAAGAAACCGTAAACATATCCCGACGAATACAGAACTGAATGTCGGCAGGAAAGCTACAGTAACGGAAGAAGTAAATAAGTATACCGGTACAGGCAGGGTATTACTTGATGGCGTATACTGGAAAGCGGTATCAGACGTAGTAATAGAAGTAGACAGTATGGTAATAGTAGAGGCGGTAGAGGATACAAAACTGATAGTATATGCGGATAGTCAGGAGGTAATTTGATATGCAGGGTGCTATAATAGCGGTAGTAGTGATATTTATACTTATAACGGTGATACGCTGTATACGGATAGTCCCACAGGCACACGTATTTGTCATAGAGAGATTAGGTTCATTTTACGCAGAGTGGGAAACAGGATTACATATGCTGATACCGTTCATTGACAGGATAGCAGGGAAAGTTTCATTAAAAGAAAAGGTAGTAGATTTCAAACCGCAATCTGTCATAACGAAAGATAACGTAACAATGCAGATAGATACAGTGGTATTCTATCAGATAACAAATGCTAAACAGTATGTATACGGTGTAGAGAATCCGTTACAGGCAATAGAAAATTTTTCCGCAACAACTTTACGTAACATAATCGGCGAGCTTGAACTTGATTCAACGCTCACGTCAAGGGACGTAATAAATACGAAGATAACGGAAATACTGGATCAGGCTACTGACAGGTGGGGAATAAAAGTAAACAGAGTAGAGTTAAAGAACATACTTCCACCACGTGAGATACAGGACGCAATGGAAAAACAGATGAAAGCGGAACGTGAACGGCGTGAAAAGATATTACAGGCGGAAGGTGACAAGAAATCACAGATACTTGTTGCGGAGGGTGAAAAAGAATCGCAGATATTGAGAGCTCAGGCGAAAAAAGAATCTGCGATACTCGAAGCGGAAGCGGAAAAACAAGCAATGATATTACGTGCGGATGCTGTGCGTGAAAAGCAGATACTGGAGGCAAGAGGTCAGGCGGAAGCTATAGAATTAGTACAGCAGGCATTAGCGGAAAGTCTGAAGAAGCTGAACGAATCCGCACCGACCGAGCAGGTACTCAGACTTAAAGCCCTTGAATCTTTCGAGAAAGTGGCGGACGGTAAAGCTACTAAGATAATAATTCCAAGTGACATACAGAATCTTGCCGGACTTGTTGTGGGTCTGAAAACGGTATCTGATGACTGATAAAAAGGCGTTTTTTATATAAATTTCACAAAAAAAGAAATATTTTTCATTGAATCTGTCAATAGAAAAAAATGTAAGAATCTGTTATAATACAGAGTAAAGAAAAAATACTAAAATCCGGATATCAGGGAGGGAGAGTATGAACAATACAATAATTTCATTAATGTTATCTGCTGTAATGGCGGAAACTTCCGCAACTACAGCACCATCACCTAATATAGTACACGTGCCTAACAGTACTATGAAATGGTCAAAGACAGTTATTTCCGGCGACGCAAATTCCGATAATACAGTAAATATAGCAGATGCATTACTTTTACAGCAGTATATGTCAACTGGTGAGTATGATGGTGATATTGCGTGCTTTGATATAAATTCTGACGGTATAGTAGATTCTTTCGATATGATTCTTATGAGACAGGCTATAATAAATCAGGAAGAACCGGCAGAACATACTTACTATGTGGATATGCTGAAATCTGCGGAAAGTATACCGGAACGTGGAGAAGTGCTTACGAACATAAGCGAGGTGGAGACTTACCTTTCAGAGTTTATACCGGACAGTACGGAGATACAGACATATCTTGAAAGATACGACGATAAATTTTTTGAAGAAAATAATCTTATAATAATGCCGTTTGAACAGAAATACGGCAGGGGAGTATTTTATAACGTTTCGAGCGTAGGCAAAATAAGACCTAAGAGGTCACGAGATATGAACGACGATATTTTTATATCACTTGAAGCAACGTATGGAGCATATCGTGTACTTTACCCCATAACTGATACTAAATTGCTTATACAGGCTACCGTCCCGAAAAATGAGGCACAAAGCGGTGATAACATTACAATTTACGATTCTTACGAGATAAAAACGAATATGGAATCGATAGCTTACACATCACCGGATAGTAGCAAGGAAGTATACATAACGCAGGAAACAACCGGAGATTTAAGCGATATAAGGTTTTTCCTGAAGACGAACAAGATTACTTATAAAGCCCTTACATTCCTTACCGCATACGGTGACAAACCGTTTACCGCTGACGGTGAATGGAGCGTAGACAGTAACGGAAATGACGTATTCGGTAACGGTAAAACGTATAGTCTTACGTGGTATGATGACCATATAGCAGTAAATCACAAAGTACAGGGTGAAGAGTGGGAATATGTATCGGTAGACTTCAACGGTGACGAAATTGTTTATAAATCTTATATAAAATCTAACTGATTTCTGACGGGTATGCTTTCGGGTATACCTGTTTTTGTGCATAATGCCTATTTTTTTTTTACCTCAATTACCGTCAGAATGACTATTGACAAATCCGGCGATATAATGTATAATAATGGAAAGTATTCTGATATGGAGGTAAAGATATGAAAAAATTATTGAGTACGCTTTTAAGTATATCGGTTATTGCCGGAGCGTTACCAATGGGAGCGGTTGCGAAATCTGACCCGATTTTTATTGAATCCGGTGCAGACCACTGGGAAAGTACACATATATGCGGTGACGTAAATGAAGACGGTGAAATATCTGTAGCAGATGTAGTAATTCTACAGAAGTATATTATGGGTAAAGATGATTATGATGATGACGGAAATGTTGACAGATACACCCTTGATGTCAATCTTGACGGCTATTTTGATTCCTTTGACCTCGTACAGATGAGACGGCTTGTTATTAATCCTGAACAGGCTGAAAAACATACATATGCTGTTGATGTTCTCAATACAGAAGCTGATATACCTACAATTGAAGAAAAAGAATTAATATGGAGTGAAAATTTAGATAAGGTTATCACGGAATATGACGAGATGTCAGAATATCTGAAGACTTTCATTACCGATAACGACGAGTTACAGAAATATCTTGAAAAATACGACGAAACTTTCTTTGAAGAAAACAATCTTATTCTCGCACCGTACTTACAGGAACGAGGAAACGGTGTTCTGACTATGGCGGGCGAACCTATGAGATTGAACAATGTGAATATATATGATAAAACTGTAGAAAATTTTATATTTTTCGTGATAGGCGGTAATTATGCGGAAGATGCCGGACTTTATCCGGTAACTAACGCAAAAATGCTTGCACAGATTACTGTACCAAAATCGCAGACAACGGCGGAAGACAACGTATTATATTTAAACTTACAGAGTGATAGTTTCTTCTCCGACAGGTACGAAACAGCTTCCTATACAGACGGTACACATGAAATAGTAATAACGCAGGAAAACGGCTGGGGTATCGGTGCAAACGTCTACATAAAAAACGAGGACGGTTCATTTACTTATGTTGGTCATCTTAATCCGGAACATTTCTTTGA
This sequence comes from Ruminococcus sp., assembly GCA_029055625.1. Classification (GTDB taxonomy): domain Bacteria; phylum Bacillota; class Clostridia; order Oscillospirales; family Ruminococcaceae; genus Ruminococcus. Next base: position 19,572 of record JAIDCY010000107.1, read on the forward strand.
AGACGGTGAACTTTCCACAGAAAATTATACCATTACTTTCTGTGACGAGGGATTCATAATTGACTACACGGAGGAAAGAGGAGAGCGTTATAAATTACAGTCTTCATATGACGGTGAAAGAGTAACAGTATTTAATCCGTATAGTACAGTTGTATATAAATCTTCGGACGGTGAGACGGAATTATATTTCAAATATAGATACCTTTTCAACCCTAACGGCGGAGATATTTTAGACGAAACCGTTATTAATATGTACATCAGACAACCCGACGGATATTTAAAACATTTTGGTAGTCCTACAGCAGACGGCAACAATATGCCGTTTAAAGAGGAGGGCGAATGGTCAACAGACAGCGACGGAAACAATGTTTTCAGCGGTGATACATATAGTATAACATGGCTTGATAATTCAATCATAGTTGATTATCAGTCAGGTAACTGGTGGAAAACAGGTGAGATAGATTTTGAAAGTGGTTCAGCAGAATTTAAGTATTACCGGAAATAAATTACATTATTATATAAAGCGTATATAAAATCCAACTGATTTCTGACAGGTATACTTTCGGGTATACCTGTTTTTTTGCATAATTCCTATTTTTTTTTTGCCTCGAATACTGTCAAAATGCCTATTGACAAATTCTGTGATATACTGTATAATAATGGAAAGTATTCTGATATGGAGGTAAAAATATG
>JAIDCY010000108.1 GCA_029055625.1 Ruminococcus sp.
GTAATAGAATATTCTATTTCTTCATTTAACAATCCAGATTCTTCTATCGCTGTTGCAATTGTCGAAAAACCACACACATGTATTGTTACTATAATAGTAGCGAACATAGCTATCACAGAATAGAATCCTTTAATCATAAATTTCATTGATTCCCACCTCATAAAAATCATTTAAATAACGAATAAAAGATGATGAACATTTGGCACGATCTTCTTCTGAAAAATCGTAATTCATAAAATGAATATTTTGACCAAGTGCTTTAAGAGGAAATGTATATGCAAATACTTTTTCATATTCTATTCCAGCACTTTTTACAAAACTTTTCATATGCATATTAATTGTATCGTCTTTTCTGTAATACTGATTTATTGAATCTTCTATACTTAATTCAAAATAATTGGTTGCTTTAGAAAAAGTTGGCTCTATAATATCATATAGATTAACTGCATCCATATCTGCAAACAAATCCTCAAAACTAAATCCTTCATCATCTTTTCCTAAACTTAGTCTTTCATACATTGCAGTTCCAATATCACTATATTCTTTTGAATTATAGGTAAACTCATATGCTGTATTCATAATTTGATGTAAATCACCAGTCCATCCGCATAAAGCATTAATATATTTCTCATCATACTTCTCTTTTGTATTTGTATGATAAATTTGACCAGTAATAGTTGCAGCCATATGATATAAATCGATATGTTTACTCGATGCATCAGCGTAAATATAAGAGGTGTTTGAAAAGTAATCATTTAAGTCTTTGTATTTAGGATTATTGTTTATTTCGTCAATAAAAGTTTCGATATATTTATAATCACTTACTTCACCAGCTGCCAATGCCCATTTTCCACCATACGAACTATTTTTATCACTTTGATACTTTGGATTGAATATTCTCAGATAATACCAACAACACCAAATATCAGACATATATCTATGCTTCTCAGAATATTCAGATGAATCAAGATTTATACAATCTTGTGCAATTTTCTGCAATTCGCCCATCTTCTGAGCAAAATAACCATTAAGCTGATAATCCATGGGGTCAGGGTCAGCATTATCTAAATCAAGGTCGCCGTCAGTATCAGAATTCATCGGGTCTGAGAAACAATAGAAATAACTGTAACCTATAAGGCATACACTACCCTGAACTATAAGCTTTCTCATTACTACAAAGTCAAAAACATCAATTTTTCCATCATCGTTAAAATCTGCATTATCAAGTGTAATTTGATGTGCTTCTGATATTCCAAGAAGAAAATCTTGCAGAATCAAAGCATCAGCTATTGTAACAACGCCGTCTTCATTTATATCTCCCTTACCGGAAAGAACGATTTCGGATTCATTGTTAAGATATTTATTAAGAAGCTCAATATCTTTTTCGTCAATTTTTCCGTCACAGTTGCAGTCTGCACTTGTGAATTCACTATCTGAAAGTTTATATGAACCCTTAATATAATTCTGTAAAAGTGTTGCATCAGTAGTTTCAATAACTCCATTTCCGTCTACGTCACCTATAGTACAAAGTACTATTTCTTCTCCGTCATCACGACCGTCATTGTCACTATCTTTATTTCCGATAAGTGAAAAATAAGTTGTGCCGTTTGATAATCGGAACAGATTTTCCGGATTTTCTTTATTTGACGATTCATAGCAATCAAACATCTTGTCATTATCAAGGTCTGTCGTATCATCAAGTGCCTTAAAATAATAATCCGTCTGCGATTCAAGCCATTCTCTTCTGTTAATAATACAATAAGTGCTGAAATGTGGAACTTCTGCCGTTATTATATTTGTATTATCATTATATGAATTTTCAAGAAGTCGGAACTGCTGAAAATCCTTGTCATACCAAACAATTCCAAGTTTACTGAGTGTATCAATCCCTAAAGAATCAGTGTCAATCTCAAAACTTATATTTGCACTTTCAAAATCGGAAGTTGATTCAAAGCTGAATGGTTTTCCGATAATTCCCACAAGATTGGAAGCATAAATATCAGTATCAGCAGGAACAATTTCTGTATTACTGTTGATATAGCCTGTTCCCTCAAATGATACACCAACAGACTTAATAGGAGCATCTATATCGCTTTCATCGTAGCTGAGACTCTGATTGAATTTTTCTTCATTATCAGGAATACCATTTCCGTCACTGTCGGAAACAAGCGGATTAAGACCAAGAGCAATTTCATCTCCGTCAGAGAGCGTATCACCGTCAGTATCGGGATTTGTCGGGTCAGTGCTATAGATATTAACTTCGTCTCCGTCAGACAAATTGTCATAATCTGAATCAATATTTGACGGATTGGTTCCAAGAAGATATTCATTGTAGTTGCTTAGACCATCATTATCACTGTCATATTCACCGTCTGAAAATATACTGTCCAAAGAATAGGCATCTGTCGGGTCAGAACCGAGTGTCATAAGTTCATATCCGTCAGGTAGATTGTCACCATCCGAATCCTGATTATCGGGGTCAGTACCAATAAATATTTCAAATTTATCAGGAAGTCCGTCTCCGTCCGTATCGGGCATATTCTCCCAGTTGCCAAAATTACTCAGATACAGAAAATTTATTAATTCCTCATTTGCAGTAACTTCTGTCAAGGAATAGTCTATAATCTCAGATGTACCATTTCTGACTCCCGAAAAGCCTAAATTCACACTTGAATTCGGAGCAATTACATTTGTATATGAACCTTTCAGCATATAGCTGTATGGTTCAAGTGCGGTCATTGTGCCTGCCCAGCTGCTTGTTATTTCTGTAATTGTAAAATTGGTGTCAAATGTAAGTTCCCAGTCTTCAAGTGATTTTTCTGAATTATTCTGAATGATGATATTTCCGTTGAAATATTCATTATTTTCGCCCCACGACTCATTTACCTGCAATGTCACTGTATAATCTGATTCGACAGTTTTTCGTGTCTGACAAAGTATAAAGTCAGTTGGAACAGCTTCACAATCATTTACCGCATAATTAAATGATACAGATGCACTCGGAGCAATATCAGCATTATAACCACCATTTTTAAAATAAGTTATGCCATCAGATGTTGTTTTCTGTTCTGCATGATTTACATACTGTATCTCACCGTTTGGGTCAAAATACATCATCCAGTTTTCAATTGCTTCATCCCCCGTATTCGTCAGTGTAACAGCTACTACTTTCGTGTTGCCCCATGAATCCGTAACATTATAAGAAACAGAGTAGTCGTCATAAACAAAATTTGCAGTATCAGATTCAACTGCAAAAGTTGGTAAAACTGACAACATTGATGCAGACACAGTCATAGCAAGCGAAACTGAAATAATCCTGTTAAATTTTTTGATTGATTTCATGTCTTTTCTCCTTTTCGCATAGCATTTGTAAATCCGACTCATAAGAACGTGAATTATAAAAATTATAACAAGTATTGTTGATTAAAATATATGAAGTCGGAAAAACATTTGCTGTAATTTTTAGATTGTCTTTTCCTTACTGTACTTAGTTATTGTCTCATTTGCTGTTCCTGCATAGACAGTAGCTACTGTTTTCAAGCGATATGTGCCGTTTGACAATGATGACTGTGTGTTTGTCAATGAACCTTGAAAACTATAGATAGTATCATACCAACTGTATACATATTCCCAATCGCCTGAAGAATTTTGCTTCTGCAATGTTTGATTTACAACTATTTTAGTTGTTTTGTCGTAGTAACCGATAACAGAACTTTTACAGGTTGCTGTTGTGCCTGATATTGATAAATCAGAACTACAATCACTTGTATATGAATATGCTGGAGAATCGGGCAGAATTACAGTGGCTGATGCAACATTTCCTACAACGAAAGAGGTAGAAAGAACAATTGCACAAAGCAAAGATGCCACTTTTTTAATCAATTAAATCACCCCCTGACTGTATTATATTAAACGAGAAAATTTTAAACTTCCCTGTTCAATAAATAATAACAAATCAGAGGGTTAAATCCTGACATAAATTTTAGTAATTTTTTGTTATTCTACTTTTTGCACAGATTTTGCTATCTGAATCAGTGTATTTTCACCAATATTTGAACCTAAGCTGATTATATAATCTCCGTTATCCCAGATAATATTGCAGTAATCATTATTATCAATAAAATATATTGCCTCATGTCCATTTATATCTATTGTTAAAATTTCTGCATCTTCTGTATTTACGTCATGATTATACATCTGTTTAGTTTCTTGTAAAAAATAAATTACAGTACCATCTTTGAAATAAACTATATTACGGCTGTATTCATTTTCTTCATTATCAATTATTTCAAAATCATTAATATTATAAGTTATTTCATAGATTTCTTCAAGAGTAGTGGGGGCGGTATCATCTTCAATGGGCTGAACTGTCGAAAATTTTTCATAAATGCTTACAAAAAAGTCCGAAAACGCATTTCTGAGTGCTTCAACATTTATAATCATAACCGAAGATGCAACAAGTACGATTACAGCAACACAAGCAGTTCTTTTTCCGGCTGTGTTTATTATTCTATAGTATGGCTTGTTACGACGTTTTATTAATTTTTTCATTTTCTTCTCAAACTCCGGAGAAAATTCATGCTCATTGGCAACGTCCTGCATAGCCATTTCGTACTCAGGAGCGAGAGCATCATATAATGCTTTTTCAAAATTGCTTTCTGCCATATTCACTCACCTTTTTCCAGTTTTTCTTTAAGTAACTTTTTAGCACGTTCTATCCTTTTCCACACGGCATTTACAGAAATAGCAAGCATTTCTGAAATTTCTTTGGTTGTGTACTTTCTGAAATAGTGCAGGAACAAAATATCTTTGTAAATCAATGGAAGATTTGAAATTGCTTTAATTAATTCATCTCTGTCGATATTTTCAAAAAAGTCAACATTTACCATTAGTTGATTATCGTCAAGTCTGGTAAGATATTCACTGTTTTTCTGATTCTTCCTGTAAATATTGATAGAAGTGTTTCTGATAATAATAACAATATACGACGGCAATTCCTGACAGGAAATTTTTTTGATTTTTTCAAAATTATCTGCAATTTTTAAAAATGCGTTATGGACGGCATCTTCTGCATCTTCAACGTTATTTAGAATCTTATATGCCACAGCATACATTCGTTGTTTGTATTTTATATATAAATCTTCAAATTCTGCTTTATCTTCAGCAGTATCAAGTACAGAAAGATATATGTTTATCATTGAATAACTCCTTTAATGTTTTGATATACTTTTAATAATTATAATATATTTCTTGTTTGATTGCAATATTTTGTAGAAAATTTTTTTACTGTTAAGGTGTTACAACTGAAAAAGAAAATTATAGGCGATACCTTACGTACAAGTGTAGGGTATCGCCTTTTTGATTATATTTTTTTATTAATGATTGCCATAACTTGCTGTACTGCCATATGATTTAATTTTCTTATACTTCTTTATAAACATTCCCCTAAATGTCAAGATGTGGACCAGCAAGCACTAACTTATTCCGAAATCAAGGCTCTCTGTACCGGTGACGAGCGTATCAAGGAAAAACTTATGCTTGACAATGATGTCAAGGAACTGCGTGCGCTTTCTGCCGAACACCAGAACACCGTCTTTGAAATGGAGGATAAAATCAAGGCATTTCCAAAAAAAGAACAGAATTTACTGACCGTACTTGACAACCTGCATTCAGACAGGGAACATCTCCGTAAACTGCCGACTGACGATGAAACGAAACTGCCCATATTCAAAATTACTATCGGTGAAACAGAATACACTGATAGAAAAGAAGCCGCCAAAGCACTTGAAACGGCTGTACTTGCAGTTAAACAAGCTGACAGACCTGTAAAAATCGGTGAATTTCAAGGATTTCCGCTGTCGGTTACGGTGAACAGCCCTGCGATGGGCGGTGGAGTATCTGCCACAATCAACGGTGCATATCCTCATAATACAAAGCTGATTGAAAGTTTTTCGCATAATCTCAAGCGACTTGAGGGCTGTCTGTACAACGTTGACCGTAAAATCAATGATACTAATTCACGGCTTTCCAAACTGAGAGTAGATTTCAGCGAGGCACAGAAAATGGTTGCTGAACCGTTCCCACAGGAACAAGAACTTGCTGACAAAGAAAGTCGTCTGAAAACGCTGACCGAAGAACTTAATGAAGCTGCAATTGAAGCTAAAAATAACGCTCCGCAGAAAGTAAAAACCTGCTATTTTGAGCGTGCCAAACTCAAGAAAGAAGCTATGCGTGTATCAAAGCAGAAGTCAGACAAGAGCAAGGAAAAATCCAAAAATTCCGAATTAATTGACCAATAATAAAAAAATCGGCGGATAACTTCTGTAGGTTATCCGCTTGTATTATTATATTGGAATAAAAATTCCATAAAAAGACTTGACAACAAGCCTTCCATGTGATAGAATGTAATTGCGAGTACAACTAAACACACAAAAGGCTTGTTTTGTCTTATGACTATACCATTATATCATAAGATTTCAAATTTGTCAAGTCTTTTTTCGGCATGGCAAAATTTTTTTTGCTTTTTGTGCGTGAATTGTAGTTTGCTATATCTTTTAAAAAAGGAGTATTGCAAATGAATGATGACTTTGAAAGAATCAAACCATTTCTGATTGACTATGTGAATGACATTACAGAACCCTCACCGAAAGGCGGAAAAAATCATTACATATGTCCATTTTGTAAGAGTGGGGAAGGCGTTAACCATTCGGGAGCGTTTACGGTCTATCCCGAAAATAACAGATATTATTGTTTTTCGTGCGAGGCAAAAGGTGATATTTTCGACTTATATGGAGCAAAAAACAACATCAGCGATATAGGCACTATAATCAGGGAATTAAAGGCAAAATACGGAATAGTTTCCGCATCACAACCGATACGACCGAAAAAACAATCCACAAAGCCTGTACAGCCAAAAATCGAAAAAGATTATACAGCATTTTTTGCTATTGCAGAACAGCACCTGCATAAGACAGATTACCTGACAAATCGTGGTATATCACTACAAACTCAACGTAAATTCCATTGCGGATACGTGGAGAATTTCACGTACAAGAACGGTCAGACCACGTATGCCGTTATTATTCCGACTTCAAACTACTCTTTCATGTGGCGTAGTACCGTCGAGGACATCAAGCAGAAAAGAGGTACTGCCCATATTCTTAACCCTACAGCTTTAAATTCACCTTATTGTTTTGTAGTCGAGGGCGAAATTGACTGCATGAGCGTTGACGAGTGCGGTTTTGCGTGTATCGGATTAGGTTCAAAAAACTATATCAACAAAATATTTGACTATGACACTTCTAAAACAGTTCTCATTATCGCTTTGGACAATGACCCTAAAGGACGTGAAGCTAATGCTAAACTCATGAAACTGTGTGATGAAAAAAATGTGCCGTATATCAGGTGTGATGCGGATATATGGGGCGACTGTAAGGACGCTAATGAACTACTCGTGAAAGACCGTGAACGTCTCATAGCAAGCCTACAGAGCCATTCAGAACGTGCTGTAACGCTCGATAAGGACAAATGGTTACAGGAACGTCTTGACCGTCAACAGGCTGATTCAGATTGGCGAGCAGGTCTTCTGCGTAACCAATACGATAACGCTATAAAGAATAATCTGCACAATATCCACGTCATACTCGAAAATGACGATAAATACAAGGGGAAAATCAGATATAACGAACTGAAACAGATGCGTATTTACGGTGATACCGACTGGAGCGATTATTCGGACTGTAGTATTAAGCTGTACTTGGAAGAAGAATACGGCGTTACAACATCTATAGAAACGATTAATCAGGCTTGTACTATCATAGAACGCAAATACGCCTATCATCCGATAAAAGATTATCTGAACGCTGTACAGTGGGATGGTACATCACGTATAGAGACTGTATTTTCCGACTTCTTAGGTGCTACCGATAACTTATATACACGTTCTGTCGCCATTGTAACATTCGTCGGAGCGGTTGCGAGAATCTTTGAACCAGGCGTGAAGTTTGATACGTGTACGGTCTTTGTCGGCAAACAGGGTATCGGTAAATCAAAATTTATAAGCAAGATAGCCGTAAAACCTGAATGGTTCACCGATGGCGTGACCACTTTCGATGGTAAGGACTTCTATGAAAGTATTCAGGGTAAATGGATTATCGAACTTGGTGAGGGTACAGCTTTTCAGAAATCCATTAAAGAACGCAGTAAACAGGCAATTGCAAGTCAGCAAGATGTGTACCGTAAGCCATACGGTCGACATCCCGAACAACGTCCCCGTCAGTGTGTATTCCTCGGTACTACCAACAATTACGACTTCCTGAAAGACGAAACAGGTGACCGTCGTTATTACCCGATTGACACAAATATTTCCAAGGCAACTAAAAACATTGACCACGATTTAACGCCTGCATACGTGGCACAGCTATGGGCAGAAGCGGTATTTCTCTACAGAAACGGTCAAAGCATTTACATTCAGGATAGTCAGGTTCTCGCCTTAGCTGAACAGGAACAACGTAAACACTTCGACGAAAGCCCTTTGCAATCGGATATATTCAACTTTCTTGAAATTCCGATTACGGAAGACTGGTATAATGAAAGTCTTGAAACAAGGCGAGATTACATAAATGCTTATCAGAACGGCAACACTTCGGCAGGAGCATACAAGCGTGACAAGATTTCCGTTAAAGAAATTGCTTGCGAATTATATCATTATGAACTGAATCAGCCTATAGAACGTAAATTTTCATTGGAAATAGCACGTACTCTTACCGCTTTAGGTTGGAATAAGACAGGCAAAACAGAATGGATAAAGCCATATGGCAATGTAAAAGTATACTACTGTTAATCTTAAAAACCTCACTATAAAATGTGAGGTTTTTATATTTTTGTCTATTAATCTAATTAAACCAACGAACCAAAAAAATGCTTGGTTCGTTGTTGGTTCGGAAATTGGTTCGTTAATAAACAACGTAATATAGCCTAAAAGTGTTGAAAATGAACCAATGAACCAAAAAAACGCTAAAAACTTTTGGCTCGTAGGAACATGGTTAACCATTGACCTGCGAGACCTAAATATATGGAAAAATTGGTTCAGTTGGTTCGGAAAGTCAAAAAAATGGCTATAAATAAGCAAAATCTTCCGAACCAACTTTGGTTCAAGTTCACAACTATTTTTATCAAAATGTCTATTATCTGCCCTGCCGTAACCATTCTGTAACCTTTTGGAACGTGGTTAACCATATTCACGTGAATATGGTAACATGAAAAAATCCCGACTGAACGCATCAGTCAGGATTTATGCCTGCTCCAGAGTGGGAATTATTTTGTCAGCTTCTGATACATCTTCATAAGTTCTGCTACACATTCGCTCTCGGTTATCTTCCAGTCGAATCCGTAAGCGGTCATCACAGCGAGGTCATTAGCCTGGTGTGCTTTTCTTAACTCTGGTGGCATTGTAAGCTCTCCATAAAGGTCGGCAAGCGAACACTCCGGATATTTATCCCGTGCGTCCAGGATTGCTTGTGCGGTATGTTCTATGCGTGCCACCTGCTCCGGAGCAGGTTTGCACCACGGAAACGTATTGTATACAAGTGATGTTGCATATCTGTAACGCATTTCAAGCCGTCCACAGATTGCACGCATCCACGCATTATGAACATTGGAACACAACACACCAAAGTGATACAATGTGGCATTCGGAATGGATATACTTGCATAACTGTTGATTATATCCGGAGTTAAGAAACCAATCGGAATATACTTTCTTTTTTCCGAAGATACAACCGGCAACATGATATAGTTTGTCTGTGGTTGACGTATTTCCGCAAAAAGCATAGGATATTCAGCCATTTTTTTAGTTGCCGGTCTGTTACTGCTTTCCCTGTAATCTTTTACAGCTTTTAATCTCTTCTGAAGTTCTTTACTTCTACTGTAAACGCTTGGTGAAACATCTTTCAGCCAAAAACAATAATTTTCCTTGTTATTCAGGAAATCGTCCGCACTCATATGACGTTTTATTACAGCATTTAATTCAGGTTCACGCTTTAATATTTCAGTACGTTCTTCTGCCGTAATAGTAAGATTGCCGTTATCCATTCCTGCGTTACCTTTAGTCGCTACCGGAGTATCTGAAAGCCACGGTTTATTACGTTTGGATATGAATATATCCGGAGCGTCAAGTAAATATCCGTTGATATGTTTTGCCTTAACAAATCTATCATTATCGAAAATAACCTTGTCTTTTTGTAGCTCACAGGAAGAAAAACCGATTATCACGCAATGTACGTGTGCCATTAAATTCGCTTCACTGTCCCATATAAAAGACCTATGTGCAAAGTTAATATGTATTCCCTTGTTAAACAGTGGTTTCCATAAAGTTGTGACGTGTTCGCCTTGTGATACTGAATTAGTTGACACAAAGGCAGTACATATATTTGTATCAAGTATATATTCCGATGTTTTTATATACCACCCTGAAACATAATCCAAAGTACCGTAGTTTTCAAAATTACCTGCAATGGTTTTAATATCTTCCTTTTGTGATTTGGACTGAAATTTATATCCCACAAACGGCGGATTTCCCATGATATAGGACAATTTTTCACGTGGGATAACGTCCGTCCAGTCAATCCGGAGAGAGTTTCCCTCAATAATGTTGGCGTAACTTTTCAGCGGTAGGAAGTCAAGGTCGTGTTCTATGATTTCTTCCGTTTCGTGCATCATCTGACTTTCCGCAATCCACAACGCCGTTTTAGCGACGGTTACAGCGAAGTCGTTGATTTCTATTCCGTAAAACTGGTGTATGCCGACTTTGATTAAGTTATCTAAATTAAATAATTTCTGACCGCCGTAAATCGCACGCAAAGCCTCATTTTCGAGCCGTCGGAGCGATATGTATGTTTCAGTCAGGAAGTTTCCTGAACCACAGGCAGGGTCTAAGAACGTCAGTTCAGACAGTTTTTTCCGGAAGTCTTCCAAACGTGAAAGACGTGTTTTCTGAACTTTTATGTCAAGAATTTTATTAAGTTCAGATTTTAAATCATCTAAAAACAGAGGGTCAATGACCTTGTGGATATTTTCTATCGACGTGTAATGCATCCCGCCGGAGCGTCGGGTTTCAGGGTTAAGCGTAGATTCAAACACTGCACCGAAGATAGTCGGGGAAATTTCTGACCAGTTAAAAGTTTTACTCGCACCGTTCAGGAGCAGGCTGACTATTTCTTCCGTAAACCGTGGGATTTCTATGTTTTCATCGGCGAACAGTCCACCGTTGACATACGGAAACGCTGATAAATCGTCATTCATGTAGGAGTCACGGTCTGCCGGTCTGGTATCGAGTACCCTGAAAAGTTCAATCAGTTTTGGACGAACTTCACTGACCGGAAATTTCTTTAAATAATTACCAAACATCTTATGATTTCCGAAAATTCCCGAATCTTCCGCATACAGACAGAAAACCAGTCTGACACACAACATATTCAGACTTTTAAGAGTTTCCGGCGAATCAGGGTTCTTGTACTGTTGAAGTATCAGGTCATAAAGTTTTCCGACGAGTTCACCGGCTTGTAAGGAGATTTGCATTTCCCTTTCAATTCTGTCATTGCCGGTATCGACGAGGAATTGAAGCCGGTAATATTCTTTTGGTAAGTCTTTTAAGAAAATCTGTTCCGGCTCACAGTTAGGCTTTTCCATATCGTAAATAAGAAACTCCGAGAAGTTGCACGTAACTATCCACCGTGGACGTTTTGAGTACGGCAGTTCAGATGCGTAACGTTTCGCCTGTTGGAACGGAGTTAAAAAAGTACCGTCAGACTGCCTTATTCCTTTTCTGAGGTCTTTCCCGATGCTTTTCTGTTCAATCATGACGTGTGTGGATTCAATGTAACCATCGATAAAAGCTGTATGGTCTAACCTGACCTGCTCCTCGAAAGTGATAAATCCGGAAATATTCTCAACTCCGTAAACATTTTGAAGTAAATCAATCCAAAATATCTGACTTTCGCCCTTTTCATAACCTTTGCCCGTCCAACGCTGGACAAATTCTTCAACTATTTTTTTATCAGTCATTTTCAGTCTCCTTAAATAATAATTTACTTATTATTTTATCATTAATTATCTGAAAATGCAATAGTATAAAAAATAATCCGCCTGTTTTCTAATCACATAAGCCGATACATTCATCAATTATTCGTTCAATTCTTCTGATTTGCTCCGGCGACAGATTTTTCAGTTTTGCCGATATATTGTCAAAATCCCTGTCGATTATCTCACCTGAAAGAAGATAATCGGCACTTACTCCGAGAGCCTTACTTATTTTCAGCAGATTTTCCGGACGTATAGCTTTTGCACCTCGTTCCGCCGTCGACATGAGCTGTGGCGAAACATCAGCTATTTCGGAAAGTTCCTCCTGCGATAAATTCATCTGCTTTCGTCTCTGCATGATACGTCTGCCCATTTCAATGTGAAATTTTTCAGGGTTATTCATTGTTATTTCCTCCAATCCTAATGTAGATATTATACATCTCATAGTTGATTTTATTAAGTGTCTATGGTATAATAAAAACTACCATAGAATTAATAAAGAGGATATTTTAAAATGAAAACAAAAATTTTAATTTTATTATTGTCAGCAGGATTAATGTTATCAGGCTGTAAATCAGTTGAAAATAACCGTCGTTCTGTCACATCGGAATCAGTGGTTATTACAAATACCATACCAACAACTGACATTTCCATATCAGAACCGCCCACACACTCACCAGATTACATTGTCAACACCAGTACAGGTAAATTTCATTATCCGAATTGTCCGAGTGTAGACCTTATGAGCGAAAATAACAAGCTGTATTTCACAGGAGATAAGGAAAATTTACTTGAATATGGTTATTTTCCCTGCGGACGTTGCAATCCTTAATATTAATAACAATAAGAAACATAAAAAAGGGCGAACTTGAATAAGTCCACCCTTAAATTCATTTATTTATGTTATAATATATTCATTTTCAACTGTTTAATTTTTTCTTCAATCTGTTTGATAATCTGAATAAAAATTTCATCACTTTTTCCGGTAGGGTCTGTGAGTTCCCAGTTGTAATCAAATTTTCTTCCGATATATGGACAGCCTACATCACACCCCATAGAAATTGCTATATCAGGTGCAGGAATTTTATCAATGGTCTTACTGTATTGTGTCTGTTCCATGTCTATTCCGTATAGCTTTTTCATAAGGCGGACGGCATCAGGATTTATTTGAGGTTTAGTTTCTGTTCCGGCAGAATAGCTCTCAAATACATCATCTGCATAAAATTTGCCGAGAGCCTCTGCAATCTGACTGCGACAGGAATTATGAATACATATAAAAGCAACTTTAGGCTTATTCATTCTTAAACCATCCTTTCGTATTATTTGCTATTTTTACAAGAAACAACATAACAGGTACTTCTGTTAATACTCCTACGGTTGTTGCAAGAGATGCAGGCGATGACGTTCCGAAAAGTGCAACTGCTACCGCAATGGCAAGTTCAAAGAAGTTCGATGCACCAATCATACCAGCAGGTGCAGATATGTTATGTGGCAGTTTTAATAATCTGCAAGCTATATATGCAATAGCAAAGATAATAAAAGTCTGCAAGACAAGCGGAACAGCTATTAGAACAATGTGCAAGGGATTTTCAAGTATCATATTCCCTTGAAATGAAAATATCAGTATCAGTGTAAGTAACAGACCTATCATTGTAATTCTGTCAAATTTATGAATAAAAGTATTTTCAAAATAATCCGCACCTTTGCTTTTTATTACTGTAATGCGTGTAAAAACGCCAAGTAGCAACGGTATAACCACAAATAACACTACTGAAAGAAACAGCGTTGTCAGAGGTACTACCACATTTGAAACTCCAAGCAGAAACTTTATAATCGGAACAAATGCGATAAGTATTATTAAATCGTTTGTTGCTACCTGAACAACGGTATATGCAGGATTTCCGTTTGTCAATGAACTCCACACGAATACCATAGCTGTACAAGGTGCCGCACCAAGTAACACAGCTCCTGCAAGATATTCTGTAGCAAGGTCAGGTGTAATGAACGCTTTGAAAATCATAAAGAAAAACAGGCTTGAAATTCCGTACATTGTAAACGGTTTTATCAGCCAATTCACTACCCACGTCACAAACAAACCTTTAGGATTTTTGCCAATATTCTTAATACTCCTGAAATCGACTTTCATCATCATAGGATAAATCATAAGCCATATAAGTATTGCCATAGGTATAGAAATACGGGCATATTCAAACTTATTCAGAAATTCGGGTATCTGCGGAATAAATTTTCCTATCAGAACACCAACAAACATACAGATGATTACCCATATTGTCAGATATTTCTGAAATACGCTGATTTCATTGCTTTCGTCCTTTTTCATAACATCACTCCTACTGTATTATTTTTTACACAAAAAGCCGTTCACCTTGATAAAATGAACGGCTCTTTAATACAACTGCTGAATATCAGATTAACTGATTCAGAAGTTTTACAACATCAGCGGTTTTCAGAACTCTTCCCATAGAAACAACCTTTTCGTTCACAACGATAGCAGGCATACTCATAACACCGTATGTCATAATTTTTTCCATATCGGTGATGTATTCAATGTTTGTTGCAAGTCCCATTTCCGCAGCCGCATTAATGACATTCTGATACTGTTCATGACAGGACTTACAGCCTGCTCCAAGTACCTTGATACAGCAGATTCCGTTTAATGTTTCGCCACAGCAGTTATCCGATGTAGCAGAAGTACCACCGCAACAAACCTCAGAAGTTACTTCTGTTTCCGCTGTTCCGCAACAACAAGATGCTTTCTTTTCTTCTTCCTTTTTCTTTCCAAAACCTAATATTGACATAAATAATACCTCCTGATTAAATTAAAATTGATTGAACCGCATTAAAGAAATAGCCTACAAGAATAATTCCGACAGTACAGATGCCTATGAAAATTGCAAGTAACTTTGGTTTTACCGCTTTTTTCAGCATAATCATTGACGGCAGTGATAAGGTTGTAACGCCCATCATAAACGAAAGAACTACACCAAGCAATGCACCTTTAGCAAGTAATGCCTCCGCAATCGGAATTGTACCGAAAATATCAGCATACATAGGTACACCGGCAATTGTCGCAATAACAACACCAAGCGGATTATTATCGCCTAAAATCTTTACAATAAAGTCCTGTGGAATCCAGTTATGAATAAATGCACCAATGCCAACACCTGCGATTACATAAGGCAATACTTTTTTTACGGTTTCCCATACTTGTTCCCAAGCATATTTGGCACGGTCTTTTAAATGAAGTTCATTCTGCGGAACGTCCACAGCTTTTCCATTTCTGATGTATTCTTCAACCTGATTTTCGAGGTGTAGTTTTTCAATCAGTGTTCCACCTGCTACAGCAATTACAAGACCTACTACTACATAAACAATGGCAACTTTCCAACCGAAAATACTCATCAGCAGAACCAGTGACCCTAAGTCAACCATAGGCGACGAAATCAGAAACGAAAATGTTACGCCTAAAGGCAGACCGGCACCTGTGAATCCAATAAACAGCGGAATCGACGAACATGAACAGAACGGTGTTACAGTTCCGAGAAGTGCGGAAATAATATTTGCTCCTATTCCGTGAAATCTGCCGAGTATTTTCTTTGTACGTTCCGGTGGAAAATAGCTCTGAATGTACGAGATGACAAAAATCAGAAATCCAAGCAGAACCATAATTTTAATCATGTCATAGATAAAGAAGTTTATACTTCCTCCTATTTTTCCGCTTGTGTCAAGACCAAGCGATTTCAGAACTGTGCCAATCAGACGATTCAGCCATGCCATGCCAAGAATTTCGTCCTGAAAGAAATTCCAAGCTGTTTTGAGTGTTTCCATATGAACAACTCCTTTCTTATAAAGATAAATATAAATATAGAAATGTATCTATATTATATGCTTAAATTTTAGTCGTGTGCCAAAATAACGAAATTATTTCTCACAACACGACTTATTTTCTTCCGAATTACCTATGTCAGTTAATGTTTCAAAGCATTTTCTTGCATATTCTGTACCTTTTCCGGATATGGAATAGTACATCCATTTGCCCTCTTTGCGACCCTCTACAATTCCGCTGTCGCATAAGATTTTCATATGATGCGACAAAGTAGGTTGAGTAATATTCATTTCTTCAAGCAATTTACAGGCACATTTTTCACCATCTGCAAGAAGTTGTAAAATTTTTATTCTGTTCTCATCGCAGAACGCCTTGAAAACAACAGCAGTTCTTTTTACGTCTATATCCATATTTTCACCTCACATTCAAGTTTATCTATCTGTTTTGTATTATATGCCACAAATAGAAATTTGTCAATATGTAATTTTTGCCAACAATTACCTTACATTTTTATCGAATTTTATACAGATTGACTTTACTGTTACTTAAACATACCAACTTTTGTTTCAATAATCCGGACATTACAACAACTACAGTCAATACCACACCTAATAATAAAGAAAAACCGAAAGTGTAAAAACTTTCGGTTTCTCGGTATTCAGGACTTTTTTGTTTTAAATGTAAATCATGGAATTATAAACGCTTTCCTTTGCTTTTTCACGGAGCATATTTCCTATTTTGCAGACTTCAACCAGGTTTCCGGAATCAAGTGCGGTCTGATATTCCTTACTGTTTTTCATGTAAATTTCAGTCTGTTCATTAATTTCGTCCGTGACTTTAATTTCAAGTTCTTCAAGATATTCGAGGATTTCACCGTTGTCAACAAGCTGCTGTAAACGTTCAGGAAAATGTTCCTCGGAGTGATGCAGATGATAGCGGATATGGTCCGTGTAAAACTCGTAAATTGTACCGTCTGAAATACTTCTGACCGTTATTTTTTCCGTATCAAGTTCCCACTTTTCGCTTTTAAAAATCATAGTAATTCCTCACTTTCTTTTTTTGTAAATCATAAAAGCCGTACCGGATATGACAATCGCAAGTCCGCCGATAACAAATGGTACAGGACTGCTTTCAGAACGCTCTAAATCAATTTCTACAGTGTCAGTGGTAAACTTATCCCCTGAATTAGCAAAGCTGTCAGAGGGCGTTTCTGTGTGTTCTACGTCGCCGATAACTCTTGGTGAACTGTTACCGTTATCATTAATCGGACGTTCAGATTTTTCTTCTTCAATGGTACTGGAAATCGGGAAAATATCAACGGTACTGCCATTTTCGTCAAGCATATTCCACTGATTATTTATAAGCTGAAAACTATAAAAATTGTCCTCGGTTTCTATGGTCCAGATGCCGTTATCGTCGTTGAAATCCCAGTTTTCCGTAAGATTTTTGTAGTAATTTCTGTACGAATATTTCAGTTCACCGATAGCTGACCAGTCGTAATCGTCAGCGCCGTAATTCTCGTCAACCCATTTTTCAAGAAGATGATGCTTGTATGAAGATTCCGGAAATACCGTCCCATCATCGCTTTTACCTAACCAGATTTCTTCCCATATTTCAGCTTTTATGTAGTCCTTTTCAAGCATTTCTTCAGCGTGTGCAACTGTCGGAAAAGCAAGAAATACAGCCGTTATTGCGAGCGATAAAATCATTTTTTTCATAAAAACTCCTATCCGAAAATCTGTCCAATCAGAACGCTTGCTTCGTATTTTGTAAGGCTTTCCATGTCAATATTTTCGAGGTCGCTTTTTTTCATTTTTCTGCGAATCATATTTTTTTGAGAATCCGTTGCGGGATTTTCTCCCCATTGCTGTACTTTTTGAAAGTCCCATAAAGAAATACTTTCCTGATAATCGCAGACTAACATCTGATAGATTTCGTCAAGAATTTTCTGCATCGGAGCAGTTGAAATTTCCTGCAAAACCTTGTTTTTATAAACCAGAATGGCATGACTGTTACCGGTCATATCCTCCGCAAAAACCCTGAAAGTCTGTCCATCACCGACGGAACAGGTCATGTCACCGTTAGGCAACATGACAAAGTTTACTCCGTGAGTATCGTATTTTCCGTCGGTTGCAAAAATCTGTACCAGCTGTGCATTTATCTTCCAGTCAGGCATTTTTGTGGCTTCCTCGTTGATAATTTCTTCAATTTCCGTGAGAAGTTTTCTGTTGATTTTTTTCCTCTTGACACTTTCAGGAATTTTATCAATTCCTAATAAATCCGGAGCAGTGCAGATGTCAAGTTTTCCCGTAACACCTACACAGTCAATCAGAAGAAGTTCTTTTTTTCCGTCATACAGCCTTAAACCTCTGCCGACCATTTGCGTGTAAAGGCTTGCATTACTTGTCGGACGGGCGATAATTACGGTCTCAATCAACGGCATATCCGTACCTTCCGTGAATACCATACAGTTTACGATACACGGAATTTCACGGTTTGTGAACTTCTGAATAATTTCATTTCTGTTCTGAGTTTCCGCCGAAACAACAACCGCACCGTCAATCAGTTTTGCAATGTTTTCGGCGTGTTTTACGGTTGTGGCGAAAATCAAGGTTTGTCCGACAGCGTATTTTTTATAGGCTTCTGCTACCGCCATATTCTGAACTGAAGTATTGACAGCTTCTGAAAGTTCGGTCAGATTCAGGTCGTCACGACTTTTATGAACTTTACTCAAATCATAACCGATATTAACCGTCATACAGCGAATATCCGATAAATAGCGGTTTTTGATTCCCCATTTCAGGTCACGCTGAAAAATGATTTTCTTGTAAATCCCACCTAATTTTATTTTGTCGCCACGGTTCGGAGTAGCCGTAAATCCGACGTGCAGACGTGGTTTGAAATAATCGTA
>JAIDCY010000109.1 GCA_029055625.1 Ruminococcus sp.
CCTGTGACCCTGGGTGGGTATCGAATCAGTTTCCGCCTGCCTATGAAATAAGTACGAATTTTAAACCTTATCTTTCTTTCGATGACGGAGCTATGAGAATTTTATATCCTATTATCAAAAATTTTAACGAACCTAAAATCAAGGATTACGGTATGTTTTATAAGGATTACAGAATCATTGACTACTGATTTTACGGTAATTTTTCGGCGTCGTACCGGTTAATTTCCGGAAAATATTGTTGAAATTCGATAACGTCCGGAAACCGCATTCTTCCGAGATAGTAAGAATACTTTTATCGGTATTCGTCAACATATATTCCGCTTCCGTAATCCGTTTCCGTATCACGTAATTTATCGGCGATATGCCTGTAAGCAATTTGAAATTATTACATAAATAAGGTCTGCTTATACCAAACTTTTTTTCAAGCAGTTCAAGGTCAATATGTTGCTGATAGTTTGTATCAATATACAGAATTATATTCCGTATCTTATCGAATGCGTTACGGCTTACTATTTTCTTATCCGATAAATTTTCCGGTATGTTACGGTAAATAACCGTGAAAAATTTCAGTATCAGCGATTTTATCATTATCTCGTAACCCCTTTCCCGACTGTCGTATTCAGATTGTATTTCCCCCAGTATCTCCGCCAGTATCGATGCATATTCACATTTACCGTCAATCTTCCGGAATCCACTGTACAGGCTTTCCGTGAAAAATTCCGGAAATCCGGTCGCCGAACCGTTACCTATATAAAACATATCGAACATAAGCACCTGCATTACAAGGTTTTCATCGTCGTGGCATAGATGTATATCATTGTTGCTTATTATAAATATGTCTCCGCTACTGAATCCGTAATCCGTACCGTTTATCAGATACTTCCCCGTACCGCTTTTCACGTAACATATTTCCGTTTCTTCGTGCCAGTGGAGTTCATGAAAATTGTTGTCTACTCCGTAACTTATACTGCTTTCCACCGGAAATCTGTTTTCTTCAATCAGTTTAGGTCTGATAGTTTTCATACTCAAAAATCACCCCTGGTTCTATTATAGCATATCTCACAGCATTTTTTCAATCGGAATCATAAAATACTGTATGTTTTTCATAAAAAACAGGTGGATTTTTTCCGGTTTCTGTGATATAATAATACAAAATATTTTCCGGAGGTTTTTTTATCATGAAATTTATCAGAAATCTTTCCGCCGTCGTACTCTCCGTAATGATGCTACAGGGCATACCGGTACACGCTGAAAACGGTTTATCACAGGATACCCTCGATTTTTACGACTACTGGAAACAGAAATATCTTGTACAGGATAATTACGTTACCGACGAAACACAATATTACGTATACTATGCCGAGGATAAGTATAATGGTGGGAATCAGTCAGTCGCCGTTACAGTATCGGAGGCACACGGTTACGGTATGCTGATTACCGCAAGCATGGCAGGTTACGACCCCGACGCCAAGGAATATTTTGACGGTATGTACAGATATTTCAAGGCACATCCGAGTGATATAGGGAAAAACCTTATGTCCTGGCAACAGTGCGATAATGGTTCTGAACTTATCGACGGTGCGGAAGAGGGAAGCATGACAGGCGGTTTCTGCGATTCCGCTACTGATGGCGATATGGACATTGCATACGCTTTGCTTATCGCCGATGCCGTATGGGGTAGCGACGGAGACATTGATTACTATTCAGAAGCTCTTGCGGTAATAGATGACATCATGAAATACGACATAAACCACGAGTTCTGGACTATCAACCTCGGCGACTGGGTTTCCGAATGCGAACCGGAGGAAAATTACTACTCCGCTACAAGATGTTCTGACTTTATCGTGCAGTATTTACCGGTTTTTGCCGAAGTATCGGGAAATGACGACTGGTTGAAAGTATATGATACGACATACGGCATTATCAACGGTATTGTCGATAAGTACGGTACTGGAATTCTGCCTGATTTCGTTATCCGTGACAAATCCGGTAATTACGTCCCTGCTCCTGCTGATTTCCTCGAAAGCGAAAACGACGGTAATTATTATTATAACAGTTGCAGAGTACCGTGGCGTATCGGTATGGATTATCTTATCAATAAAAATTCCGATTCTTTGAGGTTTACGCAGGCTATCGACAATTTCATGAAATCCGCTACAAACGGCGATCCATGGGAAGTCTTAGCCGGTTACACTCCCGACGGCAAGGCAATCGAGGATTACAATGACCTATGTTTTACCGCTCCTTTACTCATTTCCGCAAAATGCAGTGATAGCCAGTGGCACGACGATATCAGGGAAGTACTTATTGAGTACGGTGAAGACGTTTATTACGGCGATACGATAAAAATGTTATGCCTTATCGCTGATGATGACTGCTGGATAGTTCCGGAAAAATCGGGAAATACTGACAAATCCGTTACCGGTGACGTAAATGCTGACGGTAAATTTGATATCGCTGACCTCGTCGCAATGCAGAAGTTCTTACTTTCCGGCAATAATCTGAAAGACTGGCAAGCCGGTGACCTGCTCAAAGACAATAAAATTGACGTTTTTGACCTCGTACTGATGCGACAATTAATAATTAAGAATTAATAAAAAAAGATTTCCCCGAAAGATTTTTCAGTAAGCTTCCGGGGATTTCTTTTATAACTATGCATTAT
>JAIDCY010000011.1 GCA_029055625.1 Ruminococcus sp.
GTATGATAAACTTTAAAATTTTCCACATTAAAAAAACTCCTTTATTTTCATTATAACATACCGGATTTTCAAAAACAAGTGACATTTGTCACTTTTTTCTTGCATTTTTGTCATTAATGTGATATAATACCTGTAAAAGACTTTTTAATACAAGGTGGTAATAAATATGTTGCTTATATCACTGAAAGAAGTTCCGAAAAAAGAACAGCGTCCACACGCTCATAACCTGCTCCGTGAATGTCTCCGGACAAGGCATATAGATTACGTAACAGACGTTACACCGGTTACTCGTAACGAACACGGCAAGCCCTCACTGACGGAATATCCGGAAATAAATTACAACCTCTCCCATGCTAACGGTATAGCAGTATGTCTCGTATCAGATACTGAATGCGGTGTAGACTGCGAGGGTGTACGACCTTACCGTCCTAACGTCGTCAGGCGTGCATTTTCTGAAAGTGAAAAGTCTCTTATTGAAAAAGCTCCCGATAATGAACGTGATTTATTATTCTTCCGTCTGTGGACTTTAAAAGAAGCTTATGTAAAGGCAATAGGTATAGGTATTTCCTATCCGCTGAATACCGTTGAATTTTCTTTCACCGGCAACAAGATAATATCTTCCGTCAAAGAATATTATTTCCGACAGTACATTCTCAAAGACGGCAGGTTTATAGTCTCGGTATGCGAAAAAAAGGAGTGATTAAATGGATTCCAATAAATCATCCGGTCAGAAATTTACACTTGTACATCTTTTACTTATAGCGGTCATAATACTTATGGCTGTAATAATAGCTTTCATGTCAACCTCTATGCGTGCAATCCTCGACGATGACAAACAAACTTCCGAAAACAGCGATTCCGGCGGTGATATGAATATTATAATAACTACGGAATATACTACCGAAAATGAAGAATACGTTGAAACTACCACATCAGAACTGATTTCAACTGCTATCCAGACTATTATTCAGAAATCCACAACTACTACAACTACCGCACAGGTTACGGAAAAAATTATCACTATCACTACAACTACAGAACCTGCTTTCACAAAGTATGAGTATAAAATAAATAATATCGGCGTGATAGTATACGAAAAAGCTGATCCCAATTCAAAACCTATAGATTACATAAACGATAAGGGAACTTATACCATAGTTGACGAGTTTCAAAACTGGGGTAAATTACAGTCAGGTGGCTGGATTAAATTTGATATTGCTGAACAGTCCGGCGGTGTTTCATATCTCGGTATAGGAAAGGTAGTCACAAAAAAAGACCCTCTTAATCTCCGGATCGCTCCCGATATTGACGCAAAAATAATTAATACCATACCTAAAGGCGATTCCGTCGGAATATATGAATCGGAGTATGCCGACTGGTATCTGGCGGATTATAACGGTCAGACCGGTTTTGTAAATGCGGAATTTATAAGTTTTGAAGATTTTACTATGGTATCTCCGGAGTCATATACAGAACCCAATACATACACGGATATAAACACCGACAGGGATAATTATTACTATTTCGGTACGGGATGGGTTGCCACCGAAAGAGACCCTCTTAATTTACGCTCTGAACCGTCGAAAGATGCACCTGTTCTGACTACTATTCCGAAAGGTACGGCTCTTGACCTCTATATGTCGTCAGTAGATGAAAGTAAATGGTTTTACGTAACTTACAACGGCGTGAGCGGTTACATAACAACAGAATATATCGACGCTATCGGACAGCATAATAACACCGTAAAGACTAACGGTTCAGACTTATATCTCCGTGATTCCGCTTCAAAAAACGGAAACGTATTAGCGGAAATGCCTGACGGAACACGTATAAACATTATCGAATACAATGACGACTGGTGCTACATTGAGTACAACGGCATAAAAGGCTATGCAAGTACAGAATATCTCACATTCTGAGAGTAAATAAAAATCAAAGGAGTAAAAATCTATGAAGTATGGACATTTTGACCTCGAAAACAAGGAGTATGTTATTACAAATCCTGCTACTCCTGCTCCGTGGGCAAACTACCTCGGAGACCCTGAATACGGTGCAATCATATCAAACAATTCCGCCGGATACAGTTTTGTAAAATCCGGTGCGAACGGAAGAATAACAAGATTCCGTTTCAATTCCGATATGGCACTCCCCGGACGTTACGTATATATACGTGACAACGATAATAATGACTACTGGTCAGCATCATGGCAACCGGTAGGAAAACCTCTTGACACTTACAAATCCGAGTGCAGACACGGTACGGCATACACGATTATTTCCGCTGAATACAGTGAAATAAAGTCGGAAGTTACGTATTACGTACCATACGGCAAAACCTATGAGGTATGGCGTACAAAGATTACCAATACCGGCGATAACGTCAGAAATCTTTCAACATTCGGTTTTATCGAGTTCACAAATGAAGACAATTACGAACAGGACCAGGTTAATTTACAGTATTCGCTTTTCATATCGCAGACACAGTTCATAAACAATAAAATCGTACAGACCATAAGCGGTAACAGTAAAAAAGACAGGAGAGACAGATTTTTCGGTATGGTAGGTGCAGATGTTACCGCCTCCTGCGGAAGTCTTTCCGATTTCATAGGGGCTTACCGTACCTACTCCAACCCTATAGCTGTAGAATCCGGCAAGTGTAATAATGTAATGAACTACAATTCAAATTCGTGTGGTGCGTTACAGTCAGATATTACCCTGAAATCCGGCGAGACTATAGAACTTATTTATATACTCGGTCAGCGTAACAACGAGCAGGCAGAAATAATACTGAACGAATACAAGGAATCCGGCAAAGTCGATAATGAAATAAAACAGTTAAAAGATTACTGGCACAGTCAGCTGTCGAATTTCCGAGTTGAAACACCGTCGGAAGAGTTTAACAACATGATTAACGTATGGAATGCTTATCAATGTTTCATAACGTTCATATGGTCACGTGCGGCATCTTTCATATACTGCGGACTGCGTAACGGTTATGGTTACAGAGATACAGTACAGGATATTCAGGGAATTATACATCTTAATCCGGAAATGGCTGTCGAAAAAATACGCTTTATGCTATCCGCACAGGTGGATAACGGCGGAGGTCTTCCACTCGTAAAGTTTACGCATAATGCCGGTCACGAAAATACACCCGATGACCCTGAATACGTCAAGGAAACCGGTCATCCGTCGTATCGTGCCGATGATGCATTATGGCTTTTCCCGACTATCGTTAAATATTTAGGCGAATCCGGTAACGAAAAATTCCTTGACGAAGTAATAGTATACGCTAACGGCGGAGAAGATACGGTATATAATCACCTGAAAAAAGCTATAGAATTTTCATTGAATCATATGGGAAGTCACGATATGCCAGCCGGACTTCATGCGGATTGGAATGACTGTCTCCGCCTTGGTGCGAAAGGTGAATCTACTTTTGTAGCATTTCAGCTTTACTATGCAATGAACGTTATAAAAGATATGGCAGAATCAAAGCAGGATAACGATTATATAGTATATATCAATGACGTACAGGAAAAACTTGCGACATCTCTTGAAAAATGCTGGGACGAGGACAGATTTATACGTGGTATCCGTGAAGATGGCGTACTGGTTGGTGCGAAAAATGACCCTGAAGCTAATATGTGGCTGAATCCGCAGTCATGGGGTATAATATCCGGCTTTGCGAACAAGGAGCAGGCGGAAAAATCCATGAACAGCGTCCACGATATACTGAATACGCCTTACGGTGCGAAATTACTTGACCCACCTTACAAAAAACACTACTTTGACGGTGCTTTAATGCATATCTTCAATGACGATACGAAAGAAAACGGCGGTATCTTCTCACAGTCACAAGGCTGGCTGATACTTGCGGAATCAATTTCCGGTCACGGCAACAGAGCATTTGAATATTTCATGGAAAGTTCCCCTGCATCTATGAATGACAAGGCGGAAATAAGAGTATCTGAACCATACGTACACGGACAGTTTACGGAATCGAGAGGTTCACACTATGAGGGACGTTCACACGTACACTGGCTTACTGGTACGGCATCTACTGTAATGGTAGGCTGTATAGAGGGTATCTGCGGTATGCATCCGGATATTAAAGGTCTTGAAATCTCACCGGCTATACCGTCTGCATGGGACGGCTTTAAGATTGAAAAAGTCTTCCGTGGTAAGAAACTTAATATTACCGTCGACAATTCCGCACACGTTGAAAGCGGTGTTAAATCCGTTATCCTGAACGGTATCACTCTTGACGGTAATTATATACAGGCTGAATCACTCGCAGAAATCAATGATATAACTGTTATAATGGGTTAAAAAATTTTCACACGCAAAACGCAAAAAAGTTCCGGAATCGTTAAAAATTCCGGAATTGTTTTTTTATTTATTAAGTGCCTTTTCAAGCCATATATATGCAGTATCGAGTGCCTCATAAAGTCCGATACACTCGGTATTACGTGTACAGGCTTTCAGAGGGTCAAGTGTGGGGTCTGTGGACATCTGTATAATTTTTACCTTTCCTGCAACTTCCGTATCATTTACTTTCTGTGTCGACATTATATTCATCATTATTACGTAATCGTCGGACATATAACCGTAGTAAATCGTATTCCGACATCTTACCAGCGGATAGCCTTTATAGGTATAAAAATTTTCGTTCATTAAATAACCTCCTTTATTACGATATTATTTCCATGTTTCGATATAGTCCTCCCCTGTTTCGATACGTCTGATATTCTCTATAAGCGTATCAACGTATGATTTTGTACAGATATACTTGCTTTTTCCGTCAACGACTATAAGAGTAGTAAGAGCGGTATTATCATAGAACTCTATTTTAAACGTTTTCTTCATATACGAATCGGTGTATTCGAGAGTTACCGCCGGAGTAGTTGCCGGTATTTCCGCATCAAGTGCGAACTCCTCAGCGGAAGCATCTATAAGAAATCCATAGAACTTCCTGTAGCGTTCACTGTCAAAAACTTCGCCGTTTCTTGTAACGTTGAAATAACTGGATTTATTATTATCAGCTGTTTTATCCTTAGGTTCTATTACAAAATGTTCCGATATATCGCCGGTACTGATACTTAAATCCGTTATGTTCCATACAAACGAACCTATCATAATCCTTGACGTTATATCAATCGGCATAACCGTACTCCATTTAGCATTTTCCGTATCTACTATATATATTATATTGCCGTCCTCAAACATTGCGTAACAACATTTTTTATTGCTGTCATCTGTAAAGGGTTCACTTAAAAGAAGTACGTATTTATTTCCGTCGTCGCAGTCCATAGTTACACGGCAGAACGGTTCTTTTAAACCTGCTCCGGCTATATCGGATTCCTTACAGTGTATTGAGTACACCCCTTCCGCCTGAAGTCCGAACATACCATTTGTGACCGGTTCAGAACGTTCTACAGTAAGGTAAGCGTCAGTAGGTTCTACCATTACGTGCGTTGCGGACGTACCGCCGGTATATTTAGTATCGTCATTTTTATGGTCGTACTTCAGAAAAATATCATAGTCAATATCTTCACGCTCTATACGCAGACTTTCTATTATCGGATACTCTTCTTCCTCCGGTTCTTCCAGTACGTATATATCTACAAATTCGTCAAGTGTTTTACTGTAGTTTGCAACGTATGAAGTATCTACCGTATAGACCGTCTTTTCACCGTCAAGCATAACGTAAGTTGAAGAGTTTGCCGGTGCTTTATCGCCTACAAAAAATTTTTTTACCGTTCCCGTCTGGAATTTTACTTCAACCTCCGCCTGTGGACTATCCAGCCCGAACTTTGAAAGATTATCGCCGGTATCGTCTACTATCGAACTACTCACCATATGAACCGCATTATTCGCAAGCGTACTTACTACCGCACTATTCAACGGTATATCCTCGTAGTCTTTAAGCGTATATGTCGCCGCAGAATCTTCTGTCGGTGCTTTATCCATTACAACGTTTAACGTATCTGTGGAATTTTTTACGGTAACCTCTTTTATCAGCCCCTCTTCTTCACCGGCTTTTTCGTCAGTTATCAGACCTATACCTGCTCCGTAAACCTCCGACGATTCTTCTGTAGTTGAAATGGTACTTTCTGTATTATCTTTATCTTTCGGTTCTGTAAGCATAAGTGCGGTAAGTCCGCCACCCAGTACGACCACAGCCACACCCAGTCCGATAATAGTTTTAACGGATTTATTCATTTATTACGTCTCCTTAAGAATACTATTATTCCGGCGACCGCTACCACTGACGGTATGACGTATATTGTAAATATTTTTATACCGTTCATCTGTGAAGCTGTCGGGGTTATGAGTGCCTGCTGTAAAGCTTTTTCCGGTATTACCGCAGATGCTTCTTTACCGGTCATTGTATTGATCATACCCATTATAACATTAGCATTGTTGAAAGCGTTAGTCTGTGTAAGCAGGGAATTACTTATCATGAAAGAACTTCCGAATACGAGCAGGTGGCTTGAATATCTGTCAAGTCCCACACTTGTTTCCTTTATCGATTCTATAACTGCATCTCTCGTACCTGTCTGTGAATTATCCTGATCGTATGATGTATCCATAGATTTGAGGACGGATTTTGTAATATTATCATTGTTTTTTGTGAGTATGGATAATTTTCTTGTTGCCGGTGCTACTATCGGGAGCGTATCATTCGGAAGATTTCCTACAGATTCCGTATCATTTACCGTAAGTTTTATGTTTACATTCTGATTGAATCCCTGATAAGTTTCAATCCAGTTCGTATCGTCAAGTACCGCACTTTCGTCTACCTGTATACTCCAGTCCGCCAGAAATTCCGTTATATTAGGTAAATCATTTACGTACAGATTCGGGATATACAGCATATTTTTCTGATAATTTCCGCCGTTATACAGAAAGTCTCCTAATTTTCCGATAATATCCGCACTGAAATCTACTGCTGGCATAGGTACTACCACAAAATCGTACTCTTCCGGATTAAGTTCGTCCGTCGCAATATCTATTACTGTACAATCATAACCGTTTTTGCCTAAGAATGTCATGAAATCTGCGGTCATTGATTCGTAACCCTGTCCGGTAATAGATACGCCGTTCATCTGTGAAGCAAATGCGGTTTTTATCGGGTTTGAATCGGTAACGCTAAGAATAGCCGATGTTATCGTACTTTCGCCGACAAAGTTCATAGTTACCGCCGTATTCGTACTTGAATTTGACGGCGTAATCATCTGTATTACCTCTTCCTGTGTGATTACTTTTACACGTCCGTTATCATTATTTCCGGAAAATACGATAATACTTCCCTCCGGAATATCGTTGTTATAGAATTTCCTGTATTTTGCGATAATGTCG
The DNA here is from genome assembly GCA_029055625.1 of Ruminococcus sp. Lineage (GTDB taxonomy): Bacteria > Bacillota > Clostridia > Oscillospirales > Ruminococcaceae > Ruminococcus. The sequence continues at coordinate 7,366 of JAIDCY010000011.1, forward strand.
GGGTCTTTGTTCATGTCAACGTACTGTACTTTTATATTACCGCTACCCTGTTTTGAGTACATCTCGTATTTTTCCAGTACCGACGGTATCATCTCATACGGAATATCGACGTTCAGACCGTAATAAGCCATATACATCTGCTGATAATAACTTCCCATTGATGCAAAATTACTCTCCGGAAAAGTTACCGTAATTTCAACGTCCTGTTTAAGTCCTTTTATAGCATCTATCGATTCGTCGCTGATTTCGTATCTGTTATCAGCGGTGAGGTCTATTTTCAATGGTGAACGTTTCGCAAGCATACTACAAATAAGATTCACTATCACTACAAGTACGATTACAAGGGCTATCACCACAAACGACATTGAACCATACTTGAATTTTTTCAAATTTTTCTTCGGTTTCGACGGCTTTTCCGGTTTTTCGGATACGGAAGCCGTATCTGTAACAATATCTTTTTTACTCATCTGAAAATACCTTCCTTTCCGTAAATTATCCCCAGCGTCTCTTGTCAAGTACTCTTACCGTGAAGAAATTGAACAGAAACGCTACACTCAGGAAAAATACTACACTCGGAAGACTGAATATACCTTGTGTGAACTCGATATATCTTGAATAAAACGACAGTGATGTAATTGCTTTGCTTATATACTCGTTTGAAATGTTTACCGCAAACGAATCGAAAAGATAAAGTACAAAAAGTGCTAACATACTCGCTACTGCGGAAGCCATCTGATTTTCCGTCAGCGACGATATGAAAAGTCCTACCGCTATAAATGCCGAGCCTAAAAACAGCATCGCAAAATAATTACCTAATAAAGTAGTCCAGACCACGTCACCGAGTACCGCAAGGAATATCGAGTAAATAAATACGACGCTTTCCGCTATTACAAAAAGTGTCAGTGCGGCGAAATACTTACCTAAAACTATATCCCATAAGCCGACGGGGGCGGTAAGTAATCCCTGGTCTGTCTTGTTCTTCTTTTCCTCGCTGAGTAACCGCATTGTAAGTATCGGTATCAGGAAAAGTATTATTATAAACATACTGCTGAACATCGGCGACGTATCCGTTCTGCCCGAACCTATTACTCCGGCATAGAAAAAATATCCCGACAGCAGATAGAATACCGACAGAAACACATACGCTACCCCTGATGTGAAAAATGCCCCTACTTCACGCCTGTAAATCGCACCCATTATTCATTACCTCCGTTTTCTTCCACTTCCTCCGCCGTACTCTCTTCAAATTTAAGATTTATCCGTGGTCTTTCATTGGGTTCAAGTCTGACATCATTTTCACCCATTGTGATTTTAAGGAATATATCTTCAAGTGTAAGGTCAGACAGTTGCAACATCAGAATATTCCAGCCCTTTTCACGACACAGTGCATTTAATGAACGTCTTATATCTATTGATTCGTCCGCTTCAACGTCGTAATCGTAAATACCTTTTTCACGTTCCATATCCGCCCGTACGTACTTTATACCTTTCAGCGATTTTATAGCTTTTACTATCTCGTCTTTGTCGGCAGATGTTTTTGTCGTACCCTCTATACGTAACGTCATTTTATGCTCGTTCGTAAGCTGTTTTGCGATTTCATCGGCTGTACCGTCTGCGGATACCTCGCCTTTATTGATAATAATAATCCTGTCGCATACCGCCTGAATTTCCGGCAGTATGTGTGATGACAGTATAACCGTATGTTTCTTGCCTAATTTCTTTATAAGCGTACGTATTTCTATAATCTGGTTAGGGTCAAGACCTACCGTCGGTTCGTCGAGTATCAGCACCGGCGGATTATTTATCAGTGCCTGTGCGAGACCTACACGCTGTCTGTAACCTTTCGAGAGATTCTTTATTATACGGTCTTTCACGTGTGTTATCTTGCATAATTCGCATACGTCCTCAAGATGTTTCCTGCGTGGTAACTTGCACTTCTTAAGGTCATATACAAAATTGAGATACCCTTCAATCGTCATATCAACGTATACAGGCGGAATTTCCGGCAGATAACCTATATATGACTTCGCTTTTTTCGGTTCTTCGAAAATATCCACACCGTTTACCAGTACCTGTCCGGACGTAGACGAGATATAACCTGTCAGCATATTCATTGTAGTTGACTTGCCTGCTCCGTTAGGACCTAAAAAGCCTAATATCTCCCCCTGTTCCACCTTGAAACTTATGTTTTTTACGGCTTGTTTGTCGCCGTACTTCTTACTGAGATTCTTGACCTCAATCATTGGACTACCTCCCCTGAAACAGTCTTCATAAATTTTTACATATGTTACAATAATAATAGTTCTTTGTGATAAAGCCGTGAAAGTAAAGCGAATATTTATTAAATTTCACGTACAACGGCAATATCTGATGAAATCTGTTTCCGGAGTTCGTCGACAGATGAGAACTTCTTTTCCGGACGGATAAACTTATTAAATTCAACTCTGATATTTTTATTATATAAGTCTCCGGAAAAATCAAGTATATGAGTTTCCGCAAGTGGTGTACGCTTACCGGCGATAGTAGGCTTTACGCCGATATTTGTTACAGACTTATATTTTATATCATCAATATATGTTGAAGTAAAATATACGCCGTATTTAAGTACAAGCTGTCCCTTTGAATAGTTCTGATTGATAGTCGGAAAATTTATCGTTCTGCCTATCTCGTTACCATGTACTACAGTAGTATAAATATTATACGGTTCGCCTAAAAGAGTATTCGCCCTTTCGATTTCACCGTTTACAAGACATCTGCGGATTTCTCCGGAAGATACCGTTATATCGTCGATTTTGACCGGTTCGGCAATCTGTACATCAAAACCGTACTTTTCCCCGAAACTCTTTAACTCCTCAACTCCACATGACGCATTTTTCCCGAATCTGAAATTATTCCCACAACATACTATTCCGGCGTTCATTTTCTTTACAAGAATATTTTCCGCAAACTCTTCTCCGGACATATCACATATTTCTTCAAATCGTACTGTTTCTATATCATAAAAGCCAAATGATCCGTATCTCCAAAGTGCTTTAAATTTATGAACATGATCATATATATAACCGTCCTTACCGCTTGACTTCCGGAGTACCGTAACCGGATTGAACGTAAATACAGCCGGTTTCAGACCGTTTTTTTTCTGATTAAGTGCGAGGTCAAGGACTGCACGGTGTCCGAGATGTATTCCGTCAAAAAGTCCGAGGGCTACCGCACGTTTTTTAATTTCCATTGTATCACCTCACACAAGATTTTTCCCGATACGTAATATACCTTTATCGTGTTCCGCTATGGCTGTACCGATAAAATTATTATCGTATCCGTATACCGCATAGTCCCTGACGTTCGGTTTTATGTTATTTATTCTCGCCAAATCAAGTTTGACACCGTTTTTATACATTCTCGTCTGCACCTCATTCAAACGGATTCTGTCAAGACTTATGAAGGCGTATTCTATAGGGATTATCAGCTTTTCAAGACGGTTTTCGTCCTTTGCCTGTTGTACCTGCTCCAAAGTGAAGCAGTCATCAATAAAAAAACCGCCGTCTCTTGTTCTTTCAAGAGCCGTCATAACTCCGCCACAACCTAACTTTTCGCCTATATCGTGTATGATAGTCCGTATATACGTACCTTTTCCACACGTTATCTCCACTCTTCCAGTGCGTGACTTTTCGTCATACTGCCACAGATTAATTCTTTTAACTTCTATTTCACGAGGTTTTCTCTCAACTTCTATTCCCTGACGTGCGAGGTCATACAGACGTTTTCCGTTTATCTGTACTGCCGAGTACATAGGCGGAATCTGTAATATTTTCCCTGTAAATTCCGGAAGAACTTCTTTCAGGTCTTTCAGCGTTACAGCCTTGTCGGATTCTGTTAAAATTTTTCCTGTAATATCCTGTGTATCGGTGGTCTGTCCGAACTTAAAATCTGCAACATAGGTTTTATCCCCACTGACCATATCGCAGGCTTTTGTTGCATTGCCGATAAATACCGGAAGTACTCCGGTTGCCATAGGGTCAAGAGTACCGGCATGACCTATACGCTTCATGCCGAGTATCCCCCTTAACTTTGCGATAACGTCAAATGAAGTGAATCCCTGTGGCTTGTTTATTCCTATCATACCGTTCATGACAACGCTTTCTCCACCACCTCGACGAGTTGTTTTTTAATATCTTCGAGATTTCCGGAAAGATTACAGCCTGAAGCTTTCGCATGACCTCCACCGCCGAGAGTCTCGCATATCTCCGAAACGTTTACCTTATCGGCAGAACGGAATGAACATTTATAATCATCTGCACGCTGACGTATGAAGATACCTACTTCCGCTGATTCGTACTGTATCGTGAGAGGTGCAAAGCCTTCAAGTTCCTCGTCTTTCAGTCCTAATTCCGACATCATTTCCCTTGTGACCGCTATTATATATAATTTTCCGTCAAGATAGGATTCAACAATATCATTTAACTTACTTTCCAGTCTGACACGTCCGACTGATTTTACGTCGAACATATAGCGGTTTATCTTCGCAAAATCAATATTACTGTATTCCCTCATGATTTCACCGGCTACCTCGTGTGTATGCGGATTAGTACACGCAAACTTGAAACATCCCGAATCCGTCGTAATACCGGTATACAGACACTTCGCACAATGTTCCGTTATCCGTAAGCCCATGAACTTAGCAAGGTCATATATTACCTCACAGGTTGCAGATGCTTCCGGTCTTAAAAGCGTTTTTTCCGCATAATTTCTGTTAGATACATGATGGTCAATGCATAACTGCACCTTATCGCCGTAAATTTCACAGTACTTACCCATCAGCTTATTATCTGCAATATCGACGGCTATTACTGCTTGTGGTTCAAAGTCTTCACCTGCTCCGGATTCCGTAAGAAAACCGTATCTTTTCGGGAATACGTCGTGACATACAACTTTACTTCTTATACCAAGCTGTCCGAGTATCTCTTTCATCGCAAAACCTGCTCCGACACAATCGCCGTCAGGGTTACGGTGGGTAATTATTACCGCATCTTTACAGTTTCTCAGAAATACTTCCGCCTCGCTGAAACCTATATACATAAATATACACCTCTTGTATTTATTTTTATTATTTTAACAAATCGTTTAATTTTCTGCTGATTTCCGCACTTCTTTCAATGGAATTATCCGCTATGAATGTTAATTCCGGTGATTTACGCATCTTTAACCGGTGAAAAAGTTCACGCTTTATGAATCCGCTTGCACTCGTAAGACCTTTTACGGAATCAAGTGACTTTTCGATACCGGAGTAACTCGATACGTATATTTTACATACCGACATATCCCCCGATAAGTCAGCCCTTACGATTGTAAGCATAGGGTCAATACGTGGGTCTTTCAGTTCCCGGAGAATCGCTGTCATTTCACGTTTAATATCTTCCGCCATACGGCTGTTCTTGAAATTTGCCATTTATAAATAATCCTTTCTATGATTATCAGAGCATACCCGGATAAATCCGGATACGCCCTGACTTTTAATATTTATATATCAGTCTTCCCTGTATTCCTCTACCACATACGCCTCGAAAATATCGCCCTCTTTAACGTCGCTGAACTTATCAAGACTTATTCCGCACTCGTAACCGTCCGCAACCTCTTTTACGTCGTCCTTGAATCGCTTCAGACCGTCTATTTTGTCATCCGCTATGATTATACCGTCACGTACTATACGTATCTGACAGCCTCTTGTTACCTTACCATTTAATACATAGCTTCCGGCAACCATTCCGACGTTAGATATTTTATATACCTGTCTTACTTCCGCACGTCCTAAATCCACCTCACGATATTTAGGTGCTAACATACCTTTCATAGCGGTGGTGATTTCCTCGATAGCGTCGTATATTATTCTGTAAAGTCGTATATCCACACCGTCACGGACTGCGTTTTCAGATGCTACAGGGTCAGGTCTTACGTTGAATCCTACTATGATTGCGTTTGAAGCGTTCGCCAACATAACGTCACTTTCCTTGACTGCTCCTACCGCACCGTGTATTACTCTTACTCTTACCTCGTCATTCGACAGTTTTTCCAGTGACTGTTTAACCGCTTCTACAGAACCTTGTACATCCGCTTTAACGATTATCGGAAGTTCTTTTATCTCACCCTCCGCAATCTGACTGAACAGGTTATCAAGTGTTACCTTTCTGTATGCGTTGAACTGTTCCTGTTTAGCTTCATGCTTTCTCTCCTCGACGAGTTCACGGGCAAGTCTTTCGTCCTCGACGGCGTTGAATATATCGCCTGCACTCGGAACTTCCGCAAGTCCCGTTATTTCTACAGGTACGGACGGACCGGCTGATTTTACAGTACGTCCCTTGTAATTCGTCATAACCCTGACGTGTCCTACTGACGTACCGGCTATAAGTACATCTCCCTGATGTAGTGTGCCGTTCTGTACTAACAGTGTAGCTATAGGACCTCTGCCCTTATCGAGACGGGCTTCTATTACCGTACCTTTTGCCAGTCTGTCCGGATTCGCCTTAAGTTCCTTGACCTCCGCAACAAGCAGTATGTTTTCAAGAAGTTCGTCGATACCCTCACCGGTCTTTGCCGATACCGGTACGCAGATTACATCACCGCCCCACTCTTCGCATACTATATCGTACTTCGTGAGTTCTTCCTTGATTCTGTCCGGATTCGCTCCCTCTTTATCCATTTTGTTTATCGCTACTATTAACGATACTCCGGCGGCTTTTGCGTGATTGATTGATTCGACGGTCTGAGGCATTATACCATCATCAGCGGCAACTACCAATATTGCTATATCCGTTATATTCGCACCTCTCGCACGCATAGAAGTAAATGCTTCATGACCGGGGGTATCAAGGAAAGTTATACTCTGACCGTTTACTTTAACCTGATACGCTCCGATATGCTGAGTTATACCGCCTGCTTCACCGTCGGCGACGTGTGCATTTCTGATACGGTCAAGTATGGAGGTTTTGCCGTGGTCAACGTGTCCCATTACGACTACTACCGGACTGCGTTCTTCAAGATTTATATCTTCGTCGTCGCTGTCATCTATAAGACGTTCTTCGATAGTTACGATTACTTCCTTTTCCACTTTCGCACCGAGTTCTTCCGATACAAGTGATGCAGTGTCAAAATCAATTTCCTGATTGATTGTAGCCATTATTCCGAGACCCATTAATTTCTTTATTACTTCCGTAACTGTTACTTTCAGACGGCTTGCAAGTTCTCCGACTGTTATGCTGTCCGGAATGAGTACCTTTAACTGTTGTTTTCTTGCCCTTTCGAGTTCGAGACGTTTTAATTTTTCCGCTTCCGTTTCTTTCCTGGAATACTGCTGACGTACTCGTTGTGCGGATTTCTGACTGATTTTCTGTTTCTTTGAGGAATAATTGTCATTCTTGTGCTTGTTTGTAGGTGCTATCTGTTCGTAACGTTCATTGTACTTATCGAGGTCTACATAACTTCCTCTTGTATCGACTGTACGTCGTTGTGTAGAAGTCTGTGCGGTCTCGGAACTGAATGTAGCGTTAAATTCAGAACGTTCACCTCTTTCACGTGCTTTTGCCTGAGTTTTCGGCTTATCACTTTTACGAGGTGTTTTAACTTTCGGTTGCTGTGTAGTTTCCGGCGTTCTGACTACTTCCGGTTTTCTGACCGTCTCAACGGAAATTTTAGTCTCCGGTTTTTCGGGAGTTTTTACCTGCTCCGGTTTTTTAGGAGTTTCAACCGGTTTTCTGTCGGATTTCCTGCCCTGCTCCGAACGTCTGTTATTATTATTATTATTATTGTTGTTGCCGTTGTTGTTGTTATTGTTGTTATCACGTCTTCTGCCGGAATTTCTTCTGTCACGTCTCTGTGGTCTTTCGTTGTTTCTCGACTGATAGTATGAATCAAAATTCTTTACTTCATGTTTTTTCGTGTAGTGTTCAAGAAGTAAATTCATTTCCGCCTCATTCAGCGTACTTGATGCGTTTCTTTTTTTGTTGTCCTTGGTTGCGAAGAAGTCAATTATTTCCTGTGCGGAAACGTTGAAATCTGCACCAGCTTCACTTATTTTTATTTTTTTGGTCATAGGCTCGTATACCTCCAGTTAGTTACGCCGTAATGAAATACATACGGCTTTGTTTTTTCGGCGATAATTTATTCATTTACTTATTTTTATAAAACCGTCCGCAAATCCCCTGTCACATACTGCGATTATCGCCGTAACTTTCCCACACAGTCTGCCGATTTCTTCCTTTGAAAGTCCGGTATTCAGTACGGGGACGGATTTTTTCTTACATACAAATTCAATTTCCTTGACGGTTTTTTCTGATGTGTCCGATGCGATGAGAATACAGTAAGTCATACCGTTTCTGACGGCTTCACAGGCACTGTCAAAACCTTTCACGACTTTACCGGCTTTTATGCATATCGTCAGAAGATCAGCTGTTTTCTGTGAGTTCATTTATCAGACCTCCGTAAATATCGTCCTCTATACGACACGAAAACGCTTTTTCTAAACGTCTCGCCTTACGTGCTTTACTCAGACACTCAACATTCCTACAGACATATGCTCCTCTGCCGGACTTCTTACCGGTAAAATCAAGACTTATTTCACCCTCCGGCGATTTCACAACCCGTATAAGTTCTTTTTTAGGTTTCATCTCGTTACACCCGAGGCACATTCTTACAGGTATTTTTTTAGGTTTCATAAATTATTCCTCTGCCGGTGATTCCGTTTCCGATACCATTTCCGTTACCGCTTCTTCTACAGTACTTTCCGGACTCTTTACCTCTTCCTGTACTTTTTCCGTCTTTACCGGTACGAAATCAGGGCTTAATTCCGGTGCTTCCTGATTCGTTTCTATATCAAACTGCGGTTTTATATCGATTTTATAACCTGTCAGCTTGGCGGCAAGTTTTGCGTTCTGACCTTTATTTCCTATCGCTAACGAAAGTTTATTATTCGGTACTATTACCGTACAGTTTTTTTCCGTATCGGAAGTTACAATAGTTTTCAGAACTTCCGCCGGTGCGAGAGCCTTTGAAATGAAATCTTCCGGCGTATCGCTCCATAAAATTACGTCTATTTTTTCGTCGTGGAGTTCCTTTACAACAGCTTTCACTCTCGTGTGCTTCGTACCTATGCACGCTCCCACAGGGTCTATATCAGGATTCTTTGACCATACCGCTATTTTTGTACGTGAACCCGCTTCTCTTGAAATAGCCTTTATCTCAACAGTTCCGTCATAAATTTCCGGTACTTCCTGCTCAAAAAGTCGCTTTACAAGGTCTTTATGTGTACGTGAGATTTTCACGATTGGTTTCTTGTTTTTCCCGATAATACTTGTTATATATACTTTTATAGGCTTTCCCACTTCGAGTGTTTCACCGGGTATCTGTTCATTCTTGAAAAGATAAAGTTCAGTCCCTTCATATTCTATAGTTACCGTACCTCTGCCAGGGTCAATCTGTGAGATTTTACCGGTTATGCATTCATGCTCCTTGGATTCAAACCGGTTTAACATCTGTTCACGGTTTATTTCCCTGAGGTCTCCCTTTATCGACTGTTTCGCAGATAACGCCGCCATTCTGCCGAGCCGGGAAATATCAATCTCTTTCAGTATCTTTCCGCCTACATATGCGTTAGGGTCTATGGTACGTGCAACGTCTATATTTACCTCGTTTTCGTCAATCGGGTAATCGTCTATTATCTCCTGCTCAATGTACATGGCGAATTTCTTTGTCAGAGGGTCTATATCAACCTTTATTCTCTCCTCACTGTGTGGGTATGCCTTTCTTGCAGCCTTCAGCATTGCGGATTTAACTTTTTCGATAAGAAGTTCAGTCTCTACACTGTTTTCAGACCCTAACATCTCCAGAGCCTCGAAAAAGCTGTTATTTGTTTTCATTTCTTTATATTCCTCCAGTATTATTATATTTTTTTGCTTGTTTTATATTTCAAAATAAAGTCTTACGTATGCTATATCTGCAAGCGGAAAAGTTTTCTGTGTTCCGTCTTCGAGTGTTACCGATACGCCGTTTTTATCCGCTCCGGCAAGTATGGCAACTATTTCCCTTTTACCGTCAATGTCCCTGATAAACCGTATCTTTACCGTGTCGCCTTCGCATACTTCAAAGTGTTCTTCCTTTACAAGTTCCCTTTCAAGCCCTGCTGAACCTATTTCCAGCACGTAACTCTGTGAAATAGGGTCTTCCTTGTCCATGATGGCGTTAATGGGTTCTGTCGCTCTTTCACAGTCCTGAATAGTTATTCCTTCGTCGCTGTCGATGAATACGTAAAGATGCCATACCGCACCCTCCTTTTCATAACAGACGTCCCACAGGTAATAACCCAGTTCATCAGTTATCGGTTTCACGAGGTCATAGACTTTCTGTTCAGTAGTACCGAATTTCTTAAACTTCATTATATCTTCATCTCCTTTCATAAGCAGGTAAAGCTGTATTTATGTTGAAATTGCATATACATTTTATACAGATTCTGTCACATATGCCGAAATTTTCCGCTGAAGTGAGAGTTTCCGCCATAATGACAGTCAAATAAATATGCGAAAGACCGGATATATCCGGTCTTTGTGTCAGCTATTACCATATTTATTATATCACGACTTTCTTTAAAAATCAAGTCTTTTCAGAAATTTTCTTTTCGGAATCCTATGTTGCACAAAATACTTGACATATACAGTTATAATAATGTATAATTGAATAAAGTTTCATAAAAATATAAAAGGAGCTTCTGAAAATGAAAAAAATAAAGAAAATGATTACGGGAATTATTGCGGTACTTATCGTAACAACTCCGGCGGTTTCATGCAGTGCAGACAAAAGTCATAAGGCAGGCAGTTTATCAATAGAAGAAGAAACTACTATTGATACTACAGAATCGACAACTACCAAAAAATCCACAACAACAGCTTCCGGTACGACAACATCAAAAAAAACCACAAGGAAAACTTCTACCACAAAGAAAACCACTACCGCTAAAACAACAGAGACGGAAACCACCACAACCGATACTACTGAAGAACCCGTCACCGAACCCCCGACTACCGCTGAACCTGTTGCAGTACCGGCACAGAATTACGGGGAACGTGCGAATATAGGCGGTTCGGAGATAGTATGGCTTTCAGACTATGACCTGAACCCTCAGATAGGCAAAGAACGTCCTACACCTGTCGCACTCTTTGAAGACGTATTCGGTGGGAAAATATGTCACGTTCAAACAGCACTGAAAAACAAATCAAGTATGATGTCCGCTATGATACTTGCAGGCGATAAACTCGATATGGTGCAGTATGAACAGGGAACTTACCCTAACGGCGTTATAAGTCAGCAATATCAGGCTCTTGACCCTTATTTCCGTTCAATGGGTCTTAATTACGATATATGGGAGAATATGGAAGATATTATTGACGCTCTTTCTTATAAAGGTCAGCACTATATTATACCGTATTCGTTCTCTAATCCGCTTGTACTAATGTACAGTAAAAAGCTGATACGTGATTATGGGCTTACCGACCCTTACGACCTATATAAGAATAATCAGTGGACGTGGGAGAATTTTCTGAATATTTCCCAGACATACCGTACCAAAACAGCAAAACCGGCGGTTCGTGGCGGAAGATTCGGGAATGCACTTGTACACTCAACCGGTCTTATGGTGGTAGGTTCGGAAAACGGAAACTTTGTAAATAATATACATCATGAATCACTGAAAAATGCTGAACTCTTCATGCAGGAAATGGGCAGGAACAGGCTTTATTCCACAGCCTCCGGCGATTCATTTTCAACGGAAACTCTCTTCTTTGCAACGGAAAGCTGGATTTTAGGCACGGAAAATGTAAAAAATCCGGGTATGGACTTAATGGTTGTGCCTGTACCGAAACCGTCGGAATCCGACGGAAACTATACCCTCTGCGACTTTGACGCGAAAATGCTTGTAAAAAATTCCGCTATGGGTGATGCGGTAGCTACTTACATAATGTGCGAACGTATAGTAGCTTCTCAGCCGGAATATAAAGCCGGTGCGAAAGCATACGCCACAACACCGATACAGTCTTCAGGCGGAGCGGTGAAAAGTTACATAACTGCTGAACAGTACGACGCTTTACAGTCATGTACTGACCCTAAAATCACTCTGCCTGTATTTGATTATATATGGGCGATGAATGACAAAGAAGGCGTTATGGATGGTCTTTCAAATGCATATCTCATGAATGGTGGCTCGGAAGCCGACTGGACTAATTTAAGTAATAAATATTACGATATAATAAATCAGATGATTAATGAATATTAAGTAATAGTTATATACGGGACATACAGAAGATGTCCCGTACATTATGAGAAAGGAATTTTTTATCATGGCTGAACTATTGTTTTTTCTTGAAGTCATACTGCTGATTTTCTCAACCTTTGTATTCTCGAAAACAAAAGTATATGAAAAAACTTCAAAATCCAGAAAAAAAACTAAAAAAGAACCGGAAGAACCGGAAAAAAAATTCAGAATCCCACCGTTTAACGCCTCCGGACCTCAGCTTATAGCAAACGTATCATTAATATTTACTCTTATAATGGGACTTGCTGACCTTATCAAAATTATGAACACGGATATATTCCACGGTGCTTTTACCGTGATAGGTCTGATAATGCTTCTCGAAAAAATATGTAATATAATAAGATACAATACGGAATCACGGACGGTGAAATTTATCGGAAAATTACTGACCGTTACGGCTTTAATTGAACTGATTGTATTTCAGATGCCGTCTTACAGAATCATGCACGGTGATTATCCGAGAATGAAATTACCGGTCACACAAGGAACTATTACATCTGAAAATACGGAAACGGAAGATGGTACAGGAAATATAAAAGTGACAGGTGATACCGCATCTTCCGTAGAGTTTACCGGTATAGATAAAAAAATAGGTACTATCCGTATAGATGTTGCGTCATCTACCAAAAACCCCAAGAGACTTTACGTAAACATTGACGCCACAGACGAAACTTCCGCTAACTACAGGGACGATATAGGCAAAATGGAACTTGTTACGGATAACAACAATTCAAGGTATATTCCCATGCTTCTGTCCGGAAAAACGGAAAAAATAGCTTTTGATTTCAAATGTGAACGTTCTTCTGATATGTTCATGATTGAAGCGGTTGTACTGAATACGCCTATACCGTTTGATATATCGTATCTGAGAATGTTTATTATAATAATTGTTTCAACTATTGTATACGCCGTCATATATTCCGCATTACTGAGCAGGTCATATAACGATAACAGAAAATTCTGTAAATGCTCTTCCGTAATAGTTATGGTTTCCGCCGTTCTTATCGCAGTATTAATGACCGTTATAAAAACTGACGACTCTTTCCTGAAACATTTTAAGTTAAAAGAAGGAAATCAGATTTCGGAAGAACTCGTGCTTGCATTTGAAAATCATCAGGTTTCTTTACTTACGGAAGTTCCGGAAGACCTCCTTGCAATGTCAGACCCTTACGATACAGGACTAAGAGGCAGTGAAGGGGTATCGTCGAAATGGGACCACGTAATGTATAACGGTAAATATTACTCATATTACGGTGTAGCACCGGTTATACTGCTGTTCCTGCCGTATCATCTCATTACAGGATACTTCTTCCCGACCGACGTCGCCGTAACTCTTTTTGCAATAATCGGACTTGTCTTCCTTACTCTCACATACAATGCGATAATAAAAAAATGGTTCGCCCGCATACCGTCGGGGTGTTACCTTTCCGGACTTCTTATAATCAACTTAGTATGCGGTATATGGTTCAGTGTCGGAAGACCTCTTTTCTATGAAATATCCATATCATCCGGTTTTGCGTTCGTAACCATGGGGGCATATTTCCTTATTACCTCAAACGTAATATGTAAGGAAAAGACGTCGTTAATAAAAGTATTGTTTGCGTCGCTGTGTTCAGCAATAGCGGTACTGTGCAGACCTACTCTGGCGGTATACTCCATATGTACCTGCGTTTACTTTGCGAAAGGTTTTCAGAAAGCCGGAGAAGTTCTCGATGAAAACGGCAACATCAAAAACGACAGGAAACGCCGTATAAAATATGCACTGTGTGCGTTACTTCCGTTTATCATACTGGGTTCATTTCAGATGTGGTATAACTTTGTACGTTTCGGTTCACCGTTTGATTTCGGTATAAAATATTCACTCACCATCAATGATTTCACAGATTCGGAATACCATACAATTTTTGTATTGATTGGCTTCTTTGCGTATCTCTTCCAGTTCCCGACGATAAAGGCGGATTATCCGTATGTAGACACCTGGTTTACGTACTTCAGGGCAAGCGGTTACTACTTCAAGGATACCGGACAGACTTCAGGTATCGTATGGCTGGCGTTACCGGTTTTCGCCTATCTGCTGACAGGTAAGGCTCTGAAAAAACTTCCAGACAGAAAATCAAGATTCAACGCAATCTCTCTTATCGGACTTCCATGTGTGATAATGCCGATTATTATAATCTTCTCGATATGGGAAAGCGGTTATGCCGTAAGATACGTTGCCGACTTCTCGTGGCAGATTGTAACCGGTGCATTGATAATACTTTTCTTCCTTTACCAGAATTCAGAAAACAAAACCCTTAAAACCTTAATGAAATATTTCCTTGCCGTGTCGGTAGCAGTTGCTGTAGTATTGAATGTATCACAGATATTTACATTCACATTCTATGAACCGGATTATCCTTTAATGACAAGCAGGTATCATAATTTTATAGAGTTCTGGCGATAATATATATTGTAATGTAAGCTAATACAAACTTTATTGATATATCAGAAAATGTAAAAAATCCCGGTTTTTCCGTGAAATAAGTCCGCTATTAAAAACGTTTGTTCTTTTTTATTGTCAAAAAATGACAAAAATTCTGTTGAATATATGGCAATGTGTGAAATTTTTTCAAAAGTACGTGACAATTCTGTAACATTATGCTATAATATATTCAGGGACTTTTTCCATGAAAACTATCGGGATTTTTAAAAATTCTCACCTGTTTTTCAGACGAAAATTTACGGTTCTGACGGTATGGACAAATACCGCTCCGGAAAATCCTTTTGTCTGAAATTTTAAATAAAAGTTTCCGTGTGAAAAGTTAACCTGATGTCTCGTACAGAGATAATGATTAAATTACAGAAAGGGATTCAGAAAAATGGACAATAACTCCCAGAAACCTCGCAAAAAGGTAACAAAAGAAGTCCTCAGACGAAGACAGCTTACCGCCCTTGCAGTCATTGCACTAATCGTACTTATATTTATAATCCTTATTGCAAATGCCTGCACTGACAAATCCGGAAACAGCAGTAAAAAAGATTCCTCCACTACCACCACAACAACCACTACCACCACCACTACTACGGAAATAGCTACAGAACCACCCACAACAACTACTACTGAACCACCTGCTCCGGCAGTTGACCCGAATCTTTCCGCACTTGTAAATCTTTCCACTCATGAAATAGCAGTCGGAGTAGGCGAAAGTGATATGCCGTATATTTACAGCTATCCCGACGGCTCTTCTGAAGCTAATGAAATCTGGACAAGTTCAGACCCGAACATCGCTACGGTCGACGAAATCGGAAATATTACCGGTGTAAATCCCGGTGAATGTAATATTATGTTACATTTCGATAACAACCCGGCAATAGAAGTGCAGATAAAGGTTACCGTAAACGGTATCGTATCAGTACCCGAAACGCCTTCCGAACCTCTCGATACGGAAACTCCTTCTGAACCTGTTGCACCGGAAACGCCTTCCGAAAATCAGCCGGATATAAATATTCCCGATATGCAGGAAATACCGGAAAATCAAGTAAATCCGGAAAATTCCGATATGCAGGGTCAGCCGGAAACTCCGGAAATACAAGGTTATCAGGCAGGCACTCAAGCAGATATGAACAATAATAACATCGGTGGGCAGAGTGACTTATACGCAAACCAACAGGGCGTTCAGGATACTTTACAGTTCGCCTCCGAAGGTACTGACATTTCAGACATGATATTCTGAAAAAATATACCGGACAGCTATTAAAAGCCGTCCGGTTTTTTTGTTAACCGATAGCATCACCACGTTCTGCGGAAATCTCATAACCAACGCTCTCTATACGCCGTTGAAGACAAGCCCGACATTCCGCCGATTCCTCACCGGTACAGATTTTGTTATCGTAAAGACTATACTTTTTACGTACCGATACCGGCGAAAGATTCGGCATAACAACGTTACAACCGGTTTTTAATCCACGCTCCCTGCCGTCCGGTGCAAGCGTACCGAGTGCGGTAGTAGCCGGTAACAGTACCGTCGGAAACATTAACCGCAGTATTCCGAGTAGTTTTAAAGTCAATTCAAGCGTTCCGGCTTTTTCGTCACGGAACGGCGTATCATGATGCGGTATGAATGCCCCTATTCCTATCATCTGTGGCTGTAAATCCTGCAGAAACCGCAAATCCATGATAATATCTTCCGTCGTCTGAAACGGTACGCCTACCATAAAACCTGCTCCCACCTGATAGCCGAGTTCACGCAGATTATACAGACATTCTATTCTGTTCTGAAAACTCATCTCCTGTGGGTGAATTTTCGCATACAGTTCCGGTGATGCCGTTTCATGCCGTAATAAGTAACGGTCTGCACCGGCATTTTTTAACCGTCTGTAACTCTCGTATGTCCGTTCACCCAGTGAAAGAGTTACCGCACAATCCGGATATTTATTCTTTATCTCCGTAATGATACTACACATGAAGTCGTCTGTAAAATACGAATCTTCCCCACCTTGCATTACAAACGTACGGAATCCTAATTCATAACCGGTTTTGCAACATGACATTATTTCCTCACGTGTCAATCTGTAACGTTCAGCATTTTTATTACTACGACGTATTCCGCAGTAAAGACAGTCATTTTTACAGTAGCTTGAAATCTCAATCAGTCCACGCAGATATACTTTTTTTCCGTAATATTTCTGTCTTACCTCGTCGGCGTATTTTATAAGTAGTTCCGAACTTCCGAACCCCTCAATTACTGTTTTCAACTCGTCATCAGAAAGATTTTTTTCACGATAAAGTTTTTCTATCAGGGAATCCATATCAACCGCCAAGTCTTATCATTTCTTCGATACATTTTCCGGCACTGGCTATGAGTTCTTCCGACATCAGCATTTCAAACGCCTCGCCATTGTACATACCCTGTAGTGTGCTGTAAACGTCGGGAAGTGTGGTTATTTTCATGTTATGACATACTATGTCTTTCGTCACCGGATAGAACTTCTTTTCCGGACAATCATATTGCAGATGTTCAGCTATTGAAGTTTCCGTACCTATTATAAATTCTTTTGCGGTTGATTTCTTTGCAAAATCCATGATTCCCGACGTTGAACCTACATAATCCGCCAACTCTACCACTTTCGGACTGCATTCAGGATGTACTAAAAACAGTGCTTCCGGATGTTCTGATTTCGCTTTCTGTACCTCTTTTACTGTCACGCCTGCATGAGTAGGACACCCACCGTTAAGAAGTTTTATATCCTTTTCCGGAACTTGTCTTCTGACATAGTCGCCTAAATTGCAATCAGGAATAAACAGAATTTTGTCATTGTCAATCTGACGTACTATCTTTACCGCACTTGACGACGTAACGCATACGTCGCAGACCGTCTTCAATGAAGCTGTAGTATTTATATACGCTACTACTGTACGGTCAGGTTCTTTGTCTTTCAGCATGGATATCAAATCAACGTCCATCTGTTCAGCCATCGGACAACCTGCGTTTCTGTTAGCGAGAAAAACACGTTTCTGAGGTGCGAGAATCTTGGCAGTTTCCGCCATGAAGTGTACGCCACAGAAGATTATGTTTTCCGCATCTGTATTTTTTGCGTCGACGCTTAGTTTGTAGCTGTCTCCGGTGAAGTCTGCTATCTCTACTATCTCCCTCGCCTGATAGCAATGTGCCAGTATAACCGTATTGGTTTCTTTTTTTAATTTAAGGATTTTTTCCTGTAAATCGCTTACTTTCATAACAAACTCCCCGATTATTCGCCAACTTCAGCGATTACTTCAACCTCTACCAGTACGTTTTTTGGTAAAGTCTTTACGGCAACACAACTTCTCGCTGGTAGAGATGTGAAGTACTTAGCGTAAATGCCGTTGAATGCTCCGAAATCGTTCATATCCGCAAGGAAACACGTTGTTTTTACCGCCTTATCGAAAGATGTGCCTGCTTCTTCGAGTACCGCTTTAAGATTCTGCATGACCTGCTCCGTCTGCTCCTCGATTGTTACCGCCTCGATAGCGTCTGTAACCGGATTTATTGCGATTTGTCCGGAAGTGTACAGCATACCGCCGGAAATTACTGCCTGTGAGTATGGACCTACTGCCTTAGGTGCGTTGTCTGTATGAATTTTTTTCATTATTAATTCCTCCTGATTATTCGTTGACGATTTTAAAACCGTTTTCTTTGAGTGCGTTTTTGATTTCCTCGATATGATTATAGTTACGGGTTTCAAGGACTATCCGCAGATAACAACCGTTCACCGCTGAACCCTCGTTCGCTCTTTCGTGGTGTATGGATATTACGTTTCCGCCGTGTTCTGCGATAATTCCCGATACTCCTAAAAGCTGACCTGGTTTGTCAATAAGTTCGATATTCAGCGAACAGGTACGTCCCGTCATGAGAAGTCCACGTTTAATTACCCTCGAAAGTATCGTAACATCTATATTTCCGCCGGATAACAGACATACTACTTTCTTTCCCTTTACCGGCACTTTATTAAACATCGCCGCCGCAACAGATACCGCACCTGCTCCCTCGGTGACGAGTTTCTGTTTTTCCATGAGTGCCAGTATCGCCGCAGAAATTTCGTCGTCCGTTACGGTTACAATATCGTCCACGTAATCAGAAACGTACCTGAATGTATTTTCTCCTGGTTCTTTTACAGCTATACCGTCCGCAATCGTCGCAACGCTTTCAAGACATTCTATTTTATGGTCATGTATCGAATTAAACATACTCGGAGCTCCGGAAGCCTGTACGCCATAGACTTTTATATTCGGGTTCAGACTTTTTATGGCATACGCAACGCCTGAAATAAGACCTCCGCCACCAACTGGTATTATTACGGCATCCATTTCCGGAATCTGTTCGAGTAATTCAAGACCTATCGTACCTTGTCCGGCTATTACGTTTTCGTCGTCGAAAGGGTGAACGAATGTATACCCCATCTCATCACGCTGTCGGAGTGCCTCGGCGTATGCGTCGTCGTACACACCCTTTACCAGACACACATTAGCTCCGTAACTCTTTGTAGCCTCAACCTTTGAAATCGGTGCACCGTCTGGAAGACATATTACAGCCGGTATGCCGTTTTTCTGTGCGGAAAGTGCCACACCCTGTGCGTGATTTCCGGCGGAACAAGCTATAACTCCACGTGCCTTTTCCTCGTCGGTAAGCTGGGACATCTTATAATATGCACCTCTTACCTTAAATGAACCTGTTATCTGAAGATTTTCCGTTTTCAGGTAAATATCTGATTCCGGATTTATATGCGGTGCGTGGATTACATCTGTTTCACGGATAACCTGTTTAAGTACGTATCTTGCGTGATATATTTTGTCAAGAGTAAGCATTTTAAAAATTCAACCTCCCTGATTATTTTTCGTTTATCAACTGATTTACAAACTGTTTCGCCGTACGTGGTGACCGTCCGTTTCCGGAAGTCATTACGAAACGTTCAGCTTTTAATTCAAAGTCTTTTTCGTCGAATGTAAGACCTTTCTGTTTAGCGAGTTCACCGGCTATACGGATAAATTCGTTCTTATCGGGTCTGCTGAAATTGACCCTAAGTCCGAAACGTGCGGATAGTGAAATCAATTCCTGCATTGTATCGTTACGGTGTACGTCGTCGCCCTCACGTTCGGAAAACGTTTCCTTTACAAGATGTCTTCTGTTACTGGTGGCGTAGATTACTATATTATCAGACCTCGCAGATGCTGAACCCTCTAACATTGCTTTCAGTGAGCCGAAACAGTCTTCGCCGGAAGTAAAAGTCAGATCGTCTATAAAAATTATGAACTTTAACGGATTATGGCTTATTTCGTCGATAATCTGCGGTATATCCCTTAACTGTTCCTTTGTAATCTCGATAAGTCTTAAACCTCTGTCGGCGTATTCGTTTACTATCGCTTTTACTGACGACGATTTACCAGTACCGGCATCACCGTACAGAAGAACATTCTGAGCAGGTTTGCCGTCGAATAATGCAAGCGTATTATCTATTACCGACTGTCTTTGTCGCTCGTAACCGTAAAGGTGGTCAAGACGTTGTGTATCCGGATATTTTACCGGCGTAATCTTTGAATCCTTAAATATAAACATCTTATATTCCGCATACTGTCCGTATCCGTATCTGTGTACCAGTTTCAGTCTTTCAATGTAACTTCCTACTATATCCACCGGCGAATTTTTCCACCTTGGCATAAATCCGTTATACTCAATCTCTGACAGAAAATCTTCCGGCGTAAGTTCTGAAAGTTCCTGAAAAAATTTCAGTTCATTTATCAGGCAGTCCGTCATTTCAGCAGGTATTTCCTTACCGTTTGAGTATTTTCTTATATAAAAATTATCCATTTCAAGAATAACTTTCAATATATACTCACTCAGATTTACGTAACCGCTCTGATAAAGTGAGTCTACAGTATGTGCGTAATATCTTAAAAAATCATTTATTTCACCGCAATATAAATCCAGCATGAAATATAATCCGCTTATTACGGAATTATCCGCCAGTCCGTAAAAAATAGCCGTCGTATCACGCTTTAATGCGAGTTTTTCAAGTTTTTCACTCATAACGCTTCTAATACCTTTTCCGTCATTTCTGTACAAGTAAGCGGTGTACCCTCCGTACTGCCCATAAGGTCGGCGGTACGGTATCCGGCATTCAGTACGCTGTCTACCGCTTTTTCTATACAATCCGCTTCCTTGGAAAGTCCGAAAGAATACCTCAACATCATCGCACCGGAAAGTATTGTAGCTATCGGATTGGCTTTATTCTGTCCGGCAATGTCGGGGGCTGAACCGTGTATGGGTTCGTACATACCTCTCGTACCTGCTCCGAGTGATGCAGATGCAAGCATACCGATTGACCCCGTTATCTGTGAAGCCTCATCGGAAAGAATATCTCCGAACATATTTGAAGTAACTATAACGTCAAACTGTTGCGGATTCCTTACCAACTGCATAGCACCGTTATCAACGAACATATCGCTGTATTCTACTTCCGGATATTCTTTGGCGAGTTCATGCATGGTCTTACGCCATAAACGTGAACTTTCAAGTACATTTGCCTTGTCAATGCTTGTGAGTTTCTTGTTACGTTTCATAGCGGTCTCAAATGCAACTCGTCCGATTCTCTCAATCTCCGTTACGCTGTATGCCTCCGTATCGTATGCCTCTTCACCGTATTTGCCTTGTCTGTAACCTCTGTCACCGAAATATATTCCACCTGTGAGTTCCCTAACTATCATTAAATCGAATCCGTCGCCTACTATCTCTTCTTTTAACGGTGAGGCGGAACGCAATGCCGGATAGAGTTTAGCAGGTCTGAGATTCGTGAAAAGTCCGAGTGCTGAACGTATACCGAGTAATGCCTTTTCGGGTCTCTTGTCGCCGGAAAGATTATCCCATTTATAACCGCCTACTGCTCCGAGAAGTACGCTGTCACTTGCAAGGCAACCGTCAACAGTTTCTTTCGGGAGCGGTTCGCCTGTAGCGTCGTATGCACAACCGCCTATCAGATACGGTGTGAAGTTGAATTTATGACCGAATTTTTCAGCCACTTTTTCGAGTACTGCAACGGTACTATCCACTATTTCAGGACCTATGCCGTCGCCTTTAAGAAGTGCTATATTAAATTCCATTTTTTAAAACTCCTTTATTTCAGCCCGACTGAACGTCGGGCATTTTTTTATATACAATTGCTGTCAAGATTTTTATAGTAGTCATCATCTTCCCACGGTGAAGCACCAAAGTCATACCCTACATAAAGAACTCTGTTTCCACGTATAACAATATTTACAGTTTCTCCCCATTCGCCCTCACCGTCAATAATATAGGCTATTTCGTCTCTTTCAGGAATACCAATTTCAAGGTTTGTACACCAGAAATATTTTAAAATATCTCTGATATTTTCCAGTTCAGGAAGTTCAAACTCCTCATTAACTCCACCTAATTCAGCACACTTTATTATACCACTACAAATAAGGTCAACCATTTCATCAGACATATTATTGAAGTGTTCAATACATTTTTCTGCATAGTCTTTAATATTGATACTATCAAAATATACTAAAAGTCTGTCATCTCCGTCATCTTTAAAAATACGACTTATGAAAGTGCCTTCTATTATTTCTTCACCAGGAGCAAACAATGATAAATTTTCAATCATTACTTTATAATACCCTCTGCAATGGAATTTATCAGACCGCCGTTTTCAATGATTTTCTGTACGAACTCCGGAAAAGGTGCTGTCTTGTACTCCTTGCCTGTCGTGAGATTGCGTATAATACCGTTATCCATATCGGCTTCTACCTTATCGCCCTCGCTGATACCGTCCACAGCTTCCGGACACTCTACTATAGCAAGTCCGATATTTATTGAATTTCTGTAAAAAATTCTTGCGAAACTCTTGGCGATAACAAGCGATATTCCGCTTGCCTTTATCGCAATCGGTGCGTGTTCCCTCGACGAACCACAGCCAAAATTGAAACCTGCTGTTATAATATCGCCCTGCTGTACTCTTGTAACAAAAGTCTTGTCTAAATCCTCCATACAGTGACTTGCAAGTTCTGCGTGGTCACTCGTATTCAGATAACGTGCCGGTATTATTACGTCCGTATCGACGTTATCGCCGTATTTTATAACTTTTCCCTCATACTTCATAGTTCATAACCTCCCACGGACTTGAAATTTTTCCTGTAATCGCACTCGCTGCCGCAACCGCCGGACTTGCAAGGTATACCTCAGATTCAACGTGTCCCATACGTCCGACGAAGTTTCTGTTGGTAGTTGCGACCGCTCTTTCGCCTTTCGTAAGTATTCCCATATGTCCGCCGAGACAAGGTCCACAGGTTGGCGTCGATACTACCGCACCGCTTTCAATGAATATCTTCAGAAGTCCCTGCTCCATGGCATCAAGATAAATCTGTTGCGTTGCCGGTATAACTATTACTCGTACTCCGTCCGCACACTTTTTACCTTTCATTATTTCTGCGGATTCCTGTAAATCTTCAAGTCTGCCGTTCGTACAAGAACCTATTACTACCTGATTTATCTTTATATCGCCGATTTCGTCGAATGTCTTAGCGTTTTCCGGTAAGTGTGGGAACGATACAGTAGGTTCTATCTCGGAAAGGTTTATATCTATTACCTCATCGTATACCGCATCTTCGTCCGCCTTGTAAATCGTCGGTTCTTTCGCACCGTGTGACTTTACGTAATCAAGCGTTATATCATCAACCTCAAATATACCGTTTTTCGCACCGGCTTCGATTGCCATATTCGCTATACAGAGACGGTCAGCCATTGACAGCGAAGAAAGTCCCTCGCCTGTGAACTCCATTGAACGATATAACGCACCGTCAACGCCTATTTTTCCGATTATATGAAGTATTACGTCCTTACCTGATACGTATTTCCGGAGTTTTCCCGTAAGATTGAACTTTATCGCTGACGGTACTTTAAACCACGCCTTACCTATCGCCATACCGCAAGCCATATCCGTAGAACCTACACCTGTAGAAAATGCACCTAATGCACCGTACGTACAAGTGTGTGAATCCGCACCGATTATTACGTTTCCGGATGTAACAAGTCCCTGCTCCGGTAAAAGTGCGTGTTCGATTCCCATTTTTCCGACGTCATAGAAGTGTACTACCTCTTTTTCACCGCAGAAATCACGGCACATCTTACACTGTTCAGCGGCTTTTATGTCCTTGTTAGGTGCGAAGTGGTCCATAACCATTGTGACCTTTTCCTTGTCAAAAACT
The DNA here is from genome assembly GCA_029055625.1 of Ruminococcus sp. GTDB lineage: Bacteria > Bacillota > Clostridia > Oscillospirales > Ruminococcaceae > Ruminococcus. The sequence continues at coordinate 31,455 of JAIDCY010000011.1, forward strand.
CCGTCCTTGTTGAGTTTTGAAAATTCCTTGATTGCAACCGGTGATGTTATGTCATTTCCGAGTACTAAGTCCAGATTTGCAAGAATAAGCTGTCCTGCCTGAACCGTTTCAAGTCCTGCGTGCGATGCAAGGATTTTCTGTGTCATTGTCATACCCATTTTTTAATCATTCCTTTCAGATTTTTTTATATTAAACTTCTGTATGAAGTTATTTTTTATTTATTTTCTGTGCGTTCCCATAACATAGTATATTCAGTCTGCAATGTATCGCTGTCTGTTCCGGTCGACGCAACAACAAAACCGGATTTTTCATAGAACCTTACAGCAGACTTATTTTTTTCATAAACTGATAAAATCAGTCTTTCATGACTGTTCTTTATGAAACGGATAAGAGCTGTTCCGATACCCTCCGACCTGTATATTTTATCGACGAATATTCCGGCAATATAATCACCATCAAGTCCGATAAAACCTTTTATTATACCATCACTTTCATAGATATATACTTCCGCCTGTGGTATCATTGACTTCACTTCATTATATTTTTCTTTCCAATATTCAGGATTTACAAAATTGTGCGAATCCATATTTGCTTCAAACCATATATTCATAACACGATTAATGTCATTACCACAAAACTTTCTTATCATATTTTTTCAGAATCACTCCAGAAATTTTTTTATTTTTTCTTTCATATCGGACAGCTTGCCGTTGTCATGCATTTCAAGAGTTTCAAGAAGTATTTTTCCTGTATAGTAATAAATACTATAAAATACATCATCAGGGGCAAATTCAGCATAATATTCGTCGAAATCATCTTCCGTATAATTTTCAGGAAGCAGATACTCATCATTTATAATATCTGACATATTTTCTAAAGGTTCAGCGTGTTCCACTTTTTCGGCATCACTGCAAACTTCGGCATAGTATACAAATGCATCTGCCAGCTTATCCGCAAGCCATACCGCAACAGGATTTTCCGGATTATTTACAGCCTTTTCAAGAATCCTTATCAAAAACACCATGACAAACGGAGCGGACAGAAAAAGTGTTGACTGATGTTCAAAGTCTGAAATACTATACCACGCCGTTTTTACTTCGTCAAGGTCTTTCATCTCATCAAGAATCCTGAGATATTCCGGATAGTTTTCAGCCGTTTCATAAGCTGTAATCATTCTGTGCCAAGGAATATCACTAATATTCAGACTTTTAACATACTCTTTAATGCTTTCCATAACCAAATCATCTCCTTATTATATAGTAAGTTCAATTTGGTTGCCTTCCAAATCAACTATACAGCTTTCATAATATCCGTCGCCTGTTGTTCGTGGTTCGCTTATGACCGTGTAACCGTCCGCCTTTAATTCTGCTGTCAGACAATCAACGTTTTCAGCACTTCCCAAACTGAACGCAATATGTGCATAACCTATTCTGTTGGTATCTTTTATGTTATCTAATTGTGGCTTGTTCATTATTTCAAGTCTTGTTCCCTCGTCAAATGACAGAAAATAAGACCTGAAATCTGTTTTTTTGTTATGATAAATATTATTCGGAACAGCATTGAAGTACTTGACAAAAAAGTTTTTTGCCATTTCCAAATCTCTGACATACATAGCGACGTGTTCAATTTTCATTATAATTCTCCATTAACCCTCTTGATATGTACAGTCCAGTAATCTTTGTAGGCATATCCGTCATGTGTACCAATCATAAAATTTTCTGATTTGACAAAGCCGAATTTCTGTACTGCTTTTATCCTTTCAACAGCATATACAGGAACTTTTGTTATTATTTTAGTACAATCAAACAGTTCAAAAGTCGGAGGAACAATAACTGACAGAATATCAAAAAGAACATTTTCCTTTTCATAATTACTTTTTACGTCAAGACGCAAAACACCGTTGCCGTCAAATTTGTCGTTGGAATCACGGCGGAACAGTTCAACTGTACCGACAGCTTTACTTGCAGATTTATCTATTATAATAAATCTTACAAAATACCGCTCACGATATGAAAACAACCAGAACTTAAGAGCTTCAAGCATTTTTTCTTCTGTAGGATAATAGAAATTATCTCCGTTGCAGTTGTCACTGTTGAAAAACGGCAGTGCATTCTTATCACTATATACTTCAAGGAGATCTGACACGTCCGTTTCCTCAACAAACCTCAACAAATAATTTTTGTTTTCAAAAACAGGACATTTTTTATATACATCTGACATACAAAATTCTCCTTAAAAATTTACTTATTTCTTGTTGATTATAGCACCCTTGTCAGCAGATGAAACCATAGAAGCATAACGTTTGAGATAACCTGTAATATTTTCCTTTTTCTTGATAGTCATTGTCTTTCTGCGTTCTTCAAGTTCTTCGTCAGAAACCTCAAGATTAATGCTGTAGTTCGGAATATCTATTGAAATTATATCGCCGTCCTTGACGTATGCGATTGTACCACCGTTTACAGCTTCCGGCGAAACGTGACCTATCGCCGCACCACGAGTTGCACCGCTGAAACGTCCGTCCGTGATAAGTGCTACTGTAGAACCTAATCCTGCTCCCTGTATAGCAGATGTAGGCGATAACATTTCACGCATACCAGGTCCACCGGCTGGTCCTTCGTATCGGATTACTACAACATCTCCCGATTTTATACCGCCCTCATAGATAACCTTGATTGCTTCTTCCTCACTGTCGAATACACGAGCAGGTCCGCTATGTACGAGCATTTCCGGAGCTACTGCACTTCTCTTGACAACGCATCTGTCCGGTGCGAGATTTCCACGTAATACCGCTATACCACCGGTTTCGCTGTACGGATTTTCAACAGGTCTGATAGTTTCGGGGTCTTTATTGATACATCCGGCGATATTCTCCCCGACTGTCTTTCCCGTACAGGTCATGCAGTCGAGATTTATCAGGTCTTTCTTGGAAAGTTCATTCATTACAGCATAAACTCCTCCTGCTTCGTTGAGGTCTTCCATGTAGGTATGTCCTGCCGGTGCAAGATGACATAAGTTAGGAGTTTTCGCACTTATTTCATTTGCGATGTCAAGGTTTATATCAATTCCGCACTCGTTGGCGATTGCCGGTAAATGTAACATACTGTTCGTCGAACAGCCTAAAGCCATATCAGCAGTAAGGGCGTTAATAAATGCCTTTTCCGTCATGATGTCAAGAGGTCTGATGTTCTTTCTGTAGAGTTCCATTACCTGCATACCTGCCATTTTCGCAAGTTTTATTCTTTCGGAATATACTGCCGGTATAGTACCATTTCCCTTTAATCCCATGCCGAGAACTTCTGTCAGACAGTTCATGGAGTTTGCGGTATACATACCGGAACATGAACCACACGTCGGACAGGCATTATTTTCGTACTCCTCGACGTCTTCGAGAGTCATTTTTCCGGCGGTATACGCTCCTACCGCCTCGAACATACTTGAAAGACTGGTCTTCTTACCCTTTACGTGTCCTGCCAACATAGGACCTCCGCTGACAAATATTGTCGGAACGTTTATTCTTGCGGCTGCCATAAGTAATCCTGGTACGTTCTTGTCACAGTTAGGAATCATTACAAGGGCATCAAAATGATGTGCCAGTGCCATACACTCTGTGGAATCGGCGATAAGGTCACGTGTAACAAGTGAGTATTTCATGCCGGTATGTCCCATTGCTATACCGTCGCATACCGCTATTGCAGGAAATACTACCGGTGTACCGCCGTTCATTGCTACACCTAACTTTACAGCTTCTACTATCTTGTCAATGTTCATGTGTCCGGGGACTATCTCGTTATAAGAAGATACGATACCTACAAGCGGACGTTTCATTTCTTCCTTGGTCATTCCGAGAGCGTTGAAAAGCGAACGCTGTGACGACTTTTCAACTCCTGAACAGAAAAAATTTTCACTCATAATCTTTTACCTCACTTAAAAATTCATTTATATGTTTATCATGTACTCTTGCACAATCTTCACATCGTCCTAATTCGTCTAAACTCAATCTGCAAAGTGTTTTTGATAATTCTTTTTGTATCACATGATTAAAAAATTCCTCATTTTCTATCACGGGACTATAACCTTTATGTCCGCATATAGCACAAGTATTTATATATTTTTTGGCTGAACGATGCCATTTTTCTATATAAAGCGAATAACCACGTTTTGTCTGTTTACTATGTGACATCTTTTTCCTCATATGTTTTTATTTGATTGAAAATCCTAAATTATACGCTTCCGATAACGAACTATCAGAAACTTCTCCTTTTTCCTTAGCACCTCTTACAAGTACCATTCCGGCATCTTCCAAATTAAAAAAATTCAGAACAAGTTGATATTGTATCTTTATTGAATCAAATAATTCCGGTAAGGTGGAAGCTCCTACTAATATCAATGCAAGTTTTTTTATTCTGAATCTTTTTCGCATAGGTGTATGTAATCTGTCTATTATTGTCTTCAATTCCGCACTTATACCGTAAAAATAGACCGGTGAAGCTATTACCAATATATCCGTATCAATAAGTTTATCATATATCCGGTACATATCATCACCCTGAAAACATTTGTTTCCCTCACGTGTAAAGCACGAATTACAACCAATACAGTAATTTATAGCGTAATCCGCTACGGAAATTATTTCAACATTATGATGATTTTTTGCACCGTCCGCAAATGATGTGGCGAGTAATTCAGTATTTCCACCTTTTCGCATACTTCCGATTAAAACAGTTATTTTACTCATTATTAATTATATCCTGAAATAATATTTTTAAAAAAACAGGCGACGGCACTTGTTATGAACCGTCACCCGCATAAAGTTCCGGATTGCAATATCAGCAATGCCAGTTATCAGTTATTGATGAATTTATCTTCTTCGTTATTCCAGCTGTACAGCTTTCTGATTTCCTCGCCGACTTTCTCCGACGGGTGTTCAGATGCAAGTTTTCTCATTGCACGGAAATGTGCCAGTCCGCCACCGGAAGATTCAAGGAGGAACTCTTTTGCAAATGAACCGTCCTGAATGTTCTTGAGAACCTGTTTCATAGCTTTCTTTGTATCGTCGGTGATAATCTTAGGACCTGTGATATAGTCGCCGTATTCAGCAGTATTTGAGATTGAATATCTCATACCGGCGAATCCGCTCTGATAGATAAGGTCAACGATGAGTTTAACTTCGTGTACACACTCAAAGTAAGCGTTTCTGGGGTCATAACCTGCCTCAACGAGTGTTTCAAAGCCAGCCTGCATTAATGCACATAAACCGCCACAAAGTACAACCTGTTCGCCGAAAAGGTCAGTTTCTGTTTCTGTTCTGAAAGTTGTTTCAAGTACGCCTGCTCTTGCTCCGCCGATTGCGAGACCGTAAGCGAGTGCCATTTCCTTAGCCTTACCGGTAGCGTCCTGATGTACGGCAACAAGACAAGGTACACCCTTACCTGCCTGATACTCTGAACGTACTGTGTGTCCTGGTCCTTTCGGGGCAATCATGGTAACGTCAACGTCTGCCGGTGGTACAATCTGTCCGAAGTGGATTGCGAAACCGTGTGCAAACATAAGCATATTACCTGCTTCAAGATTCGGTGCGATGTCTTTCTTGTACATATCAGCCTGTTTTTCGTCGTTTATGAGAATCATGATAACGTCAGCCTGTTTTGCAGCCTCGGAAGCTGTATAAACTTCAAAGCCCTGTTTAACAGCCTTGTCCCATGACTTCGAACCCTCATAAAGTCCGATAATTACCCTACCATTTTCGCCGAGTGATTCCTTGGCATTGAGGGCGTGTGCGTGTCCCTGTGAACCGTATCCTATTACGGCGATTGTCTTGCCGTAAAGAAGTGACAGGTCACAATCCTGTTCATAGAAAACTTTTGCAGTATTTTCCATTTCTTAACTACTCCTTTTTGTTAAAATATATATTATAGCCATTACGGCATATAATCCAGTTTTTTTTACGCTTTCAGACAGTTTTCGCCTCGTTCGATTGCTACTATACCGGTACGGCACATCTCCATGATACCGTATGGCTTTACGAGTTCTATGAAAGCATCTATTTTTGTTACCTCTCCGGTAAGTTCTATGGTAAGTGCGGACGTTGAATAGTCTACTATCTTTGAACGGAATATTTCTACAGCCGTCATAATATCCTGTCTGTTTTCCGGACTGTTTCTTACTTTTATAAGAATAAGTTCACGTGTTACGGTCTCGTTACCGTCGAGAACCTCAACAGCTTTTACGTCGTGAATTTTGTCGAGTTGTTTTATAATTCTGTCCTTAACGTCCGCATCACCGTGAAATGCTATCGTTATTCTCGAAAATTCACCGGATTCAGTTTCCCCTACCGTCAGACTGTCTATATTAAATCCTCGTCTCGTGAACATTCCCGATACTCTCGACAGTACACCCGAAATATTTGATACGATTGCACCTATTACGTACTGTTTAGCCATTACAAAATCACCTCTCTTTACTTTATCTCTGTAATAATATCGTCGATTGAACCCCCTGGCGGTAACATCGGAAGTACAAACTCGTCGCAGTCAACGGCACAGTCAATTATATATGTACCGTCGTATGCAAAAGAATCCTGTACAGCCTTACGGAGTTCTTCTTTCGTGAATACTCTTGTACCTCTCGCACCAAATGCCTCCGCTAATTTTACAAAATCGGTTTTTCTTTCGTCAAGAGTTGTATTTGAATAGTGCTTGTTGAAGAAGAGGGTCTGCCACTGACGAACCATACCTAAAACGCCGTTATTCATGATAACTATTGTCAATGGTGTTCCCTGTGTAACGGATGTTGCAAGTTCATTCAGATTCATTCCGAAACTGCCGTCACCGGTGAAGAGAATACTTCTTTTTCCTGTACCCTCATACGCTCCTATGGATGCACCCATTCCGAAGCCCATTGTACCAAGTCCGCCACTCGTAAGGAATGTACGGGGTTTCTTTAATGGGTATCTCTGAGCCGTCCACATCTGGTGCTGTCCAACGTCTGTTACTATGTTACAGTCGTTTTCGTACTCGCTTACTATATCTACTATCGCAAAGGGGTCAAGTTCCCTGCCGGATTTCGCACTTTCTACCCGGCGTGCCTCGTCCTCTCTTAACTCCTGTATCCGTGCAGACCATTCAGCGTGTTTCTTTTCCTCAACCATAGCCGTCAGACGTGATACCGCATCTTTAATATCGCCCTGTATCGAAAGATTTGCCGGAATATTTTTATCAAGTTCGGCGTTGTCAATATCGATATGTATTATACAGAAATTCTTTGCGAAACGTTTTTTATCACCGGTGGCACGGTCTGAAAATCTCGCACCGAGTGCTATTACAAGGTCTGCTTCATCCTCCGCTACGGAAGATGCGTAATGACCGTGCATACCCTGCATACCTAAAAATCGGGGATTGTCTGCCGGTACTGCGGAAAGTCCCATAAGCGAACAGCCCATAGGTGAATCAATCTTATCCGCTAATGCAACTATTTCTTCCGAAGCTTTGCCCGATATTACACCGCCACCAAAATATATATAAGGTCTTTCGCTTGCGTTGATTATTTCAACAGCTTTCTTTAACTCGTCTTCCTTTGCAAACGTCAGCGGATATGGAACAACAGGTTGTTTTTCCGGTTCAAACTCACATAATGATGCCTGAACATCTTTAGGAATATCAACTAATACCGGTCCTGGTCTGCCGGATTTTGCAATTTTGAACGCTGTACGGAGTGTATCGGCGAGTTCGTTGACATCTTTTACAATAAAGTTGTGTTTCGTAACCGGCATTGTTACGCCTACAATGTCCACTTCCTGAAACGTATCACGTCCAAGCAGGCTACACGGTACGTTTCCGGTAATTGCTACCATAGGGACGGAATCGAGGTAAGCGGTGGCGATACCTGTTACAAGATTCGTCGCACCAGGTCCGGACGTAGCTATTACAACGCCTACTTTTCCGGTGGCTCGTGCGTAACCGTCAGCGGCGTGTGATGCACCCTGTTCGTGTGCGGTGAGTACGTGCTTTATGCGGTCACGGCAAAGATAGAGTTCATCAAACAGATTTATAACCTGTCCGCCGGGATACCCGAAAACAGTATCACACCCCTGCTCAATTAACGTCTCAACTACAATTTTTGCTCCTGATATTTTCATATAAAAAATTTCCTTTCTGATAAATTTTTCCAATCAGATATATAAAGCCTCCGACTTCTGCCGGAGGCTCAAAAACCAAGTTTCTTATACACCAAATTTACATTCAGTGAGGCAATTACTCAGTCGTGAACGGGCAGAACGAATCAGACACAAATCGCTAAGGACTGTGCCGAAAATAATGACTATACCCGAAAATATAAAGCCCTTTTTCATACCGTTCAACCTCCTGAATACTCTTTAATTTATATAATAGCACTTTATCTCTGTAAAATCAATAAAATTTTGAAATTTTGTAAAAAATAAATAATTTTTTCCGTTTCAGATACACCGGTTTATACACTTTGCAGATAAAATTACCATCCACATACATTATTTCCGCAAATCTGTTGAAAAATCCGGTCAAATATTATTGACATCTCCGGTTATTTGATATATAATATAAGTTAACATTTTAAGGAAAGGATAATGATTATGTATTGCAGTTTCTGCGGAAACAAACTTGATGATGATGCTATTTTCTGTCCGGTATGCGGTAAAAAAATAAAACGTATTCCGGAAAGTCAGATAAATCCGATACCGGAAGCACCTGCTCCGGAATCTGAACCAATTCCGGAAGATACGCTATATACTCCGGAAAACAATTCTCAACCTGAATTTGCACCGGAAAATACCGTCACGGAAGAAAATTCTGAAGAAAAAGAACTTGAAAATTTCTTTGGTAGCGTCGAACCTATCCAGCATATAAGCCCCGAACCTGTCACAGCTGATACCGAAGAAATCCAGAAAATGAAGGACTTAATGGCTGTAAATGTCCGTGAATCCCTGCCTGACCTGGTACTGCGGAAAAAGAACGAAGTCAGAAAAGAAGCCGTACCGGAAGAAGATTATTCAGAACCCCCGAAACTCTATAACAGACCTGACGGTGACCCTTATAATGATAACTCCGCCACACAGTATATACCATACGAGGATATAAAGGAAAATTATAAGAATAATCCGGATAATTACGAAGACGATTACCAACAGGATTACGCAGAAGATTACGACGACTACGAAGAAGAAAGACCGCCTTATTATGACCCTCCGGAATATCAGAACCCACCGCCATATAATCCACCGCCTGTACAGGAATACAGACCCGTAAGAGTTGACGGTTTCCGGTTATTCGGAGCAGGTATAGTTAATTTTATTGCTGTAATCCTTGTAATTGTGCTTAGTATGATTTTCTGTATAAAACTTGGTTTTTCCGGAGCATCTGTAGAAAAAAGTATAAAAAATATCGATATGGAAAAGGTACTTGATGCGGAATACAACGGTACTTACGACGTGACGGAATATCTTTATAACAAGTCGAATTTCTATAATATAACTTTCGGTATGGCTGGTGTGAACGATTTCAGAAATTTTGTCCTTGGTCTCGATATACCGGAATTTACAGCAGAAAAGGTACGTATATACGCCGATTACTTTCTGAATAGTGGAGACAAACCGATACTTACCGGCGAGGACATCGCAGAATATATGTTTAATCAGTCCGGATATAACAATCTCAGCAGATACGATTTTTCCGATATGGTTTATAATCTCTCCGACGGTCAGGCGGATAATCTGCTCTCCGTCGATTCGTGGAAGGCTCGCACCGGTTTTGACTTCCGACTTTTAAGTTATATATTCTCACCGGTCACACTCGGTATAATTTTAGGGCTGGTTTGCGTTCTCATGATTTGGATTGCCGTTATCGTCGACCGGCAGGGACGCTATCTTACCGCATTTTACCGGAACATCTTCAAGACCGGCGGTATTATTCTTCTTATCGTCGGGGCGGTATGCTTTATAGCTCCGCCGATTGTATACGCTCAGACAAATCACGTTATTTTTTATCTTATCTCCGGAATTATGACCAATTTCAACATATTTATCATCACTACCGGTATTTTTGAATTTATCGTTGGTGTGATACTCGGATTCATCCGGAAACTCTCAATCTGATACTCTCCAAACAGGGACGGCTTATTAAAAAAACCGTCCTTTTGATTTTTTATTTTCTGAATAAAACAGGGTCATTTACAGGAAAATAAAACGTATACCGGAAAAATCTGCATTGACAGTAAACAAGTTACCATGATATAATATATATAATTTATTCCGCAAAAAGGAGGCTTTATGGATACTTTAAAAGAAATTTACGCCTACAGACATATGATTTCAAGCCTTGTCCGCAAAGATTTACGGGGACGTTATAAAGGTTCAGTACTCGGTTTTCTGTGGACTTTCATAAATCCGTTGTTACAGCTTATCGTATATACAATGGTATTCAAGGTGATTCTCAGAACAGATATTGAAAGATACTATTTATACCTGTTTATCGCCCTTATTGCATGGATATTTTTTTCCGCCTCCGTAACAGGTGGGTCTGCCTCGATAGTATCGCAGAAAGACCTGATTAAAAAAATATACTTTCCAAGACAGGTGATACCTATATCTTACGTTACAAGCTGTTTTGTAAATATGTTACTTAGTTTCATAGTAGTATTTGTTGTGATAATATTTTCCGGTACAGGATTTAATTTTATTGCGTTACTATACTTACCGGTAATAATGATTGTAGAGTATATATTATCACTGGGAACGGCTCTGATAGTCTCGGCGGTGACGGTTTACTTCCGTGATTTAGAACACATTCTCGGTATAGTCACAATGGCTATGATGTACATGACCCCTATCATGTACGATAAATCCATAGTGCCGGATAATCTTCTGCCGGTCTTCAATCTCAATCCGATGACTCACATCATTGACTGTTACCGTGATATTCTCTATTACAAGACTATCCCGCAACTTTCAAGTCTCGTATCGTCGGTGATACTCGGTACAGTTTTCCTTATCGCCGGACACTTTATTTTCCTTAAGCTACAACGTCATTTTGCGGAGGAACTTTAATGAATAATGATATTGTAATTGATGTCAAAAACATAACAAAAAAATTCAGGGTATACCTCGATAAAGGCTCACAACTCAAAGAAAAATTACTTTTCCGGAAGCGTACCCGATACGAAGAACGCACGGTTCTGAACGGTATAAGTTTCCAGGTACGCAAAGGTGAGGCTGTCGGACTTATCGGACATAACGGTTGCGGAAAAAGTACAACACTTAAACTCCTTACAAAAATTATGTACGCCGATAGTGGCGAGATAGTCATGAACGGCAGAGTTTCAAGCCTTATCGAACTTGGAGCAGGTTTTCATCCTGATATGTCGGGACGGGAAAATATCTATACTAACGCCTCAATTTTCGGACTTACGAAAAAAGAAGTGGATGCGAGATTCGACAGAATAGTAAAATTTTCCGAACTTGAAGAATTTATAGATAATCCGGTGCGGACTTACTCTTCAGGTATGTATATGCGACTTGCTTTTTCCGTGGCGATAAACGTTGATGCGGATATTCTGCTGATTGACGAAATTCTTGCGGTAGGCGATACAAATTTTCAGACAAAATGTTTCAACCGTCTGCGTGAACTCAAATCCCACGGAATGACTATTATAATAGTAACTCATGACCTGTCCACTATTGAAAAATTCTGCGATAAAGCAATATGGTTAAATAACGGCGTAATAGTACGTGAAGGACGTTCCGCCGAAGTGGTAGACGCTTATTTCAGTTTCATGAATGACAGGAAATTTGAACATGATTCTGAAACAGAACCTGAATCTGTATCTGAATCAGAATCTGCTCCGGAGCAGGTAACGGATTCCGAACCGGCGGAAATTCCGGAAGAAGTTCCGGAAGATAACGGCAGTATAGACTATTCCGCTAATCGTTTCGGCTTGAAATATATTGAAATCAGAAAAGCGGAGATGTTGAACAGTGACGGCAAAGACTTACGAATTTTCCGTACCGGTGAAAAACTTACGGTAAAGATATACTATCACGTAAACAAAAAACTTGATGAATACGTTTTCGGGTTTGGTTTCTATGATTTGGACGGCAGATGTCTTTACGGCAACAATACGCAACTTGACAGAATAAAAGTAAATCCCGATAAATCCGACGGAATAATTTCAGTTGAAGTACAGAATCTTCCGTTACTTTCCGGAAAATATATTCTTAACGTCGCAGTGGTTGATGTTGACGGCACACCTATGGATTTTTACCGCAATTACTGTGAATTTGAAGTGATTTCCTATGACAGAAGCACCGGTTTTTTCAGTATTCCGCACAAATGGAGGTTATAACTTTGAGTATAATTTATGACGAACTCGAAACAGATATTATTATCAAAAAACTTACAGGAAAAAATGAAATAGTCCCACAGGATAATTTTTCCGTAAGTACGGTAAATATAAAGATGCTGGATTCTCTCGACAAAATGAACAAAACGTCAGTAAACCGTTCATATCGTCCCATACAGTCGGACGGTCTTAAAAATAAGGTGACCTGTCTTTTTAAAAGACTTGTCCGCCGTATGACGTTCTGGCTTATCGAACCCTGCATGATTCAGCAGACAGATTACAATTCCGCCAACAACATTTTTTCCGCGGAAGTGAATTATCAGATAAATTCGATAAATTCACGCCTCGAAACAGTCCCGGAACTCGATACCAGAATAGCGGAGATGTCAGAAAAAATGACGGAAAAAATATCGGAAATGAACCGATATATCGAAAAAACTGATAAACATATCTCCGATAATGAAAAATATATATCCGAGATGGAAAAATCAATGAATACTATGCGGAATACTCTTGAAAATTTTAATATGACCTTTTCGCAATCCGGTGAAGACAGCATAATTCAATATATCTGCAACACATTGGGCAGAAAAATTGAAACTTATCTTGATTTAGGAGCAAATCACGCTTTTTATCTCAGTAATACGTATAATTTCTATACGCAGGGTGCAAGAGGCGTACTGGTTGAGGCTAACCCTGAACTCGCACGGGAACTTATTGAAAAGCGTCCGGAAGATATAGTAGTAAATAAGTGTATCGCAGAAAAATCCGGCGAAAAACTGGACTTCTACATCATGAACGGTGACGGTCTTTCCACTACTGACTATCAATCCGCTCTGAACTTTATAAAAGAAAATCCTGCTCTTGCGATAACTAAAACTATCTCTATAGATTCAGTCACGATAAATGAAATCATTGACCTGTATTTTCCCGATTCCGCACCCGATATTATGAATATCGACATTGAAGGTATGGAGCTTACGATACTTAAAATGACAGACTTTGAAAAGTTCAGACCACTTATAATAATATGCGAGATGATAAATTATCAGAACGGTCTGCCAAATAGTCCGAAAAACGCAAAAATCCTCGAACTGATGCGGAAAAACGATTACAGGGAGTTCGCATTTACCGGAATAAATTCAATATTTATCGATACACGACAGGAGGTTATAAATTTATGAATATCGCTTTTGATTCTATAGCGATTCTCGGATACATGAGCAGGAACAGAGGTATCGGCAATTATGCGTTAAATCAGTTTACCGGCATGATTAACCGTGATACAAAAAACAAGTACTTTTTTCTGAACATGATTGACCGGAATTTCAGCCTTTCGCCTATGATTACCAACGACAATTTCACGGAAGACTTTATAGATACCGGAAAAAATAACGTCCTGCTCCGTAGCGAGTGTTACAGCGATATTATCGGAAACGTAATAAAAAGATATATCCGTGAAAATAACATAGATATTTTCTATATAACCTCACCTTTTGAACCGGCTTTCATATCCTATAAAAAAGAATGGTTTGACGGTGTAAAAGTAATTGCGACAGTATATGATATAATACCATATGTCATGAAAGAAAAATATCTTGCGGATAAAAATACTTTTGAATGGTATATGAAATGCATCGATAATCTGCGGTGGTCGGACAGGCTTTTTGTAATATCCGACAGCGTAAAAAATGATTTGGTTAAATATCTTAAATTCAATCCGGAAAATATCAGTACTATATGGGGTGCGGTAGATGACCATTACAGAATAATTGATATAGATGATACAGAAAAATCGCTGATTCTCGACAAATTCGGTATATCAAAACCCTTTATAATGTGTACCGGTGGTGAAGACAGCCGGAAAAATCTTGATGGTCTTATCCGTGCGTACTCTCTTTTACCCGATAACATCAGAAATTCTTATCAGCTTGTAGTGGTCTGCAAGCTATCTGAAAACGGTCTTAAAAATCTTAAATCCGTTGCGGTATCGCATAAAGTCGGAAAAGACGTAATTTTTACCGGTTTCGTCTCCGATGAGGAACTTCTTAAATTCTATAATCTCGCTGTTCTTATGGCGTTTCCGTCAAAATACGAGGGTTTCGGGTTGCCTATAGTAGAGGCGTGGGCGTGTGGTACTCCGGTACTGACCGCAGATAATTCAAGTCTCCGTGAAATTGCAGGAGATTCCGCAATGTTAATAAATGCAAATATAGACAAATCCATTGCCGACGGTATGAAAAAAATGTTAAGCGATAGTACAATTTTGTCGGAATATACGGTAAAAGGTATGCAACGTCTGGAGTTATACCGGTGGGACAGGGTAAATGATAATATAATCTCTCTCATAGATAGTATGGGTGCAAACAAAATAAATTTATCAAAAGCGGATAACAAAAAAATTAAAATCGCATTCTTTACACCTTTACCCCCTCTTGAATCGGGTATTTCTGACTACAGCTACGACATTATAAACGCTCTGAGCAGGTACTTTGATATTGACGTTTTCGTTGAAGAAACATACAACGCTGACTGTACTTTTCCGGCTAACGTTTCGCTGTATAGTCACCGTGCGTACCCGATACGATACCCACAATATAAAGATACCGTTTTTCAGATGGGCAATTCTGAATATCACTTCTATATGTACCAGTATATAAGAAAATATCATGGTACTGTAGTATTGCATGACTTCAACCTCCACGGTGCTTTTTATCATTATGCTGTAACACTCTGTAAAGGTAACTACAGTCTTTACAGAACTTTCATTGATAACGATTTCCCTGACTGCGACGGTTATATAAATGCTCTCCGGAACGGTTCAGCAAATCCCGATATATACGGTATGGAGTTAAACAGTTATATTACCGATTCCGCTGACAGAATAATTGTACACAGTCGGTACTCGAAAGGAAAGCTACTTGAAAAAAATATAGCAAGAAATGTTACAGTAATTCCATTATACGCTGAAATTCTTCCGCTTGCAAACGGTAACACGGTAAAACTACAGAATAATTTCCCAGCCGATAAAACTATAATTTCCGCATTCGGTGGCATACACCGTACCAAAAGAATTTTACCACTTATCAAGGCATTTACGGAACTAAAAAAAGAAATTGACAACATTCATTTAATGCTTGTCGGCAAACCCGCTCCGGATATTCGGGCAGAACTCGATAACTTTATAATCTCCGCAAATCTTCAGGATTCCGTTACTGTTACTGGTTATACGACTATCGAAAAATTCAAGGAATATATCGATATGTCGGATATATGCATGAACTTACGCTATCCCTACAACGGCGAAACCAGCGGTAGTCTTATGCGTATCCTCGCTAAAGGTAAATGTGCCGTCGTAAATGATATAGGCAGTTTCTCTGAAATCCCTGATGATGCCTGTATTAAATTGCCGTCCGTCGACGTTATGGGCGAACTCAACGAATCAGATGAAATATATAAAGTCCTCAAAGAACTTACGGAAAATCCGGCAAAACGTCGGGATATAGAAAAAAATGCCCGGAAATACGCACAGGATGTACTTGATATAAACAAAATCGCCGTAAAGTATTTCAATACCATATGTTCAGATAAATCTGCTTCTCCCGTAACGGAAAAAATTATAGATACTCTGAAACTCGATACTAATTTTACTTCCGGCGATATTTCAGGCATTGCCCGTACTTTGTCCTACTCAAAACTTTATTGATTTATATTTTTATCTCTGCTGTACTGAATTTCTTACACTCCTTTAACAGTATTTCGGAAAAATTTTCACGTTCAAAGTCTACCGCTTTTTCTGATAATCCCTGTAAAGTCCTGTTGTATTTCTCCTTAGGAATTACCTTGAATTTCTCCGGCGTTTTCATGTAAAGTAACAGAAAATCATTTTTTTCCGGATTATTCTGCATAGTACTTGCTATCTTACTACGTATATATATAAAATTCTTCGCTTCGTCGCTGTTTTCGTCGATATGCGAATAGTAACTCTTTTCCGTATCGGTAAGCGGTACGGAAAATGCTGTCTCCTTCTGTTTTTTCTCCGCTTCCTTACGTCTTTTTTCTATCTTCTCTATCCGTGTACGCCTTATCTCGTCGAGTTTCTCGTTATGTGATATATCTTCCGTATGTACCGCCTTATATATCACGTACAAAGCCACCGCATCATTCAGGGCATTATGAAAACTTCCGGAAATCGGTTTATACCCGAACGCTGAAGCGAGTTCCTTTATATTCACAGGCTCGGGAAAATTAAGCTTTTCCGTAATATATTCCTGTATATCGTATATTCTCCTGCCTACCCTCTGGATATTCGCACAATCCTTACCGAATCTCTGATGTTGTTTTGTATCGGAAGAAAGACCTGTCCGGTCAAAATTCCCCCATACATAGATTTTATCGATACCGTATTTTCTTACGAGTCTTAAAATTATACTCATAACGTCGTTGCTATCCGGTGAATTGTTTATCTCCTCCTGTGTAAGTTTCGTAAGTTTCTTACACTGCTTGGTCATTTTCGGATAGCGGTTAGGTCTTGACGTACAATAAAAGCTCTCCTTGATTATATAATCTTCGTCGCATATCACAACCCCTGACGAAAGAATTTCACTGTCGAGTTTATGTATGCAATATCCACACGTAAACTCGAAATCCGCAAAACATATATATTTTTTTTCCGAACTCTCCACAATTTTTCCCCCTTTTTATCATAATACCGGTTCAAACATAAGAACCGGATAGCCGTTATAATACGGCTTTACGATTTCAGGGTGCATATCCGCATATCTGAATATCTCATCGGCGAGACCCTCTTTCAGAAACTCTACAAGCTGTGAAAGAGGTCTGTTATATAATTCCTCACATATCGAAGCTATAGTTATAGCACGTCTGCCGGAAATATCCATAATCCTGTATGGCCATATGCGACAGTCAAAGGGTTTTTCGTCTCCTAAAATACAACCGTTTTCACTCAGTGCCGGACACGAAAACAAACCTTCTTCCGAAAATGTTTCCGTCCGGAATATGTACCCACCGTCCTTTTTTACAAATTTTGTATCAGGTTTAACTTCAAGTATCCTGTTCCGTATCTCCTGCGTGAATACCGGCGTTTCCCATATGTCGTAACGGTCGAAGATACAACACAGCCGACACTCCGCACAGGATTTTTTTTCAAGTATTTTTTTCAGCATATTTCCTCCCCTTTCGCAAATCAGACAAATTAAAAAATGACTGCCATAAGCAGTCCCTAAAAAAAATCAGTGAGTGTTTTTAATGGCGTTCTTGGCTCTTGTAACAATAGTCCGGTCGTTTTCGTATGATAATATGTTCCCGGCGTATGAGATGTCAACCCAGCGTATTTCCGCTATTTCCTCCTCCTGCGGTATAAAATTCACATTTCTTGCCCTCGCCAGAAAATATACCACTACTTTTACCGTATCTTTTTTCGGTGAATATGTAACAGTTTCCCGGAAAGTAGGGTCTATAATTACATCTATTGATGTCTCCTCCTTTACTTCACGCCGTGCTGTCTCAACTTCCGTTTCACCGCTTTCAACGTGCCCTTTCGGAAATGACCAGTGCCCACTGTTTATATGCTTGATAAGCAGAATTTCTGTATTTCCGTGGAATTTACGGTAAACAATCGCCCCGCATGATTTTTCATAAAGCATAAAATAAATAAATCCTTTCCTGCCGTATGGCATTATATCTGTAGTTTCAATAATATTATAACATGATTTGTCTAATTTGTCCATAGGTTACAGGAAAAACATAAGTATTTTTTTATAACCGAAAAAGAGAGTGGTTTTTTGGCAAATAATGTCGAATATTTTTATATTACTTATATTTTTTTTAAAAACTATTGACATTTTCTATAAAGCGTGATATACTAATATTGTAAAAATTCATAAGAAAGGAAGTAATAAATATGAAACTTAAAAAAATTGTATCATCATTATTAACTGTTTCTCTTATGGCATCTTCTGTGCCTATAGCAAGTGTTTCGGCTGCAAATGAACCGCAAATTTATGTTGACATAAGATACGATGACAACGGCGAAGCAAAAGCAGACATAATATTTAAAAATATGCCCCCTATATCAAGTGGAGGATTTCATCTTAATGTTGGTGACGGTTGGAATTTAAAAACAGATTCTCGTACAAACGGTATTAAATTTGATACACATGACTGCACCATGGATGAGACCGGTATAAGACCTACATTAAAAAAATATGGAGATAATGATATTTTCATTTTGTTTAGTCTCGTTGGAAATTATGATTTAAACGGACGATTTGCTTCAATATCTCTTGAAAAAAATAATAAATTTAACCCTGAAAACGCAAAAATAAATGTTGAATTTCAATCTAATGAAAATGCCTCTGATTCTATATATGGTATAGGTATAGGAACTATTATAGAGGCAGAATCTAACTATTCTCCTGAGATGCTTAGAGCATATGAGTATAAAATAGGAGATGTAAATAACGATGGTCGTGTAAATGCTATCGACAGTACACTTATACGTGTAGCACTGGCAGACAATAACAAAAGTTCACTTACAGTAGAAAGTATAAAAGATAATTTTAAAACTTATTTTCCTGACGCAATATGTCCGGCAGCACCTGATGCAAGTCAAGAGGGAATTATTAGTAGATATGATGCTGACCTCATAATGGAATATTACGCAGATATGTCTACAGACAGTCAAAACGCTTCAAGGATTGGAAAACTTGACTTCTATGAATACTTTAGATAATAAAGGAGGCTATCTTATGAAAAAATTCAGAAAGTTTACCGCTCTTATGGCTGGTATCGTCCTTGCTTTATCTGCTACCCCTGTGGGAGCAGGTGCGGAAATCCTTAAAGGTGATATAAATCAGGACGGCGTTGTTGATATTAAAGATGCGGAATTACTTAAGGATTTCATGTATAATTATTTTTCCTATAGCAAAGACTATACGGAAGAAGAAATACAGCATTACATTACTTACGGCGATATGAACGGCGACGGTTATGTGTGGGATGATGACATAATACTTATGGGCGAAGTTAACAGCGATATAACTTCAAATACTGAACTCGGTGACGTAAACCATGACGGCTATATAAATTCTATAGATGCTACTGCTGTACTGTGTTATTACGCTGACCTCTCCACTGACCATTACGACGACTACACCGCAGAAGAACACGAAAACTTTAAAAAATACGGAAACGTTTCAAAAGAAGAACTCGGCGACGATTACGTTGATGCCTATGATGCTACATTGATACTTAAGATATACGTTGAAAATTCCACAAAATAAAAAACAGGACGGATTTATTATAATCCGTCCTTTTATTATCATTTAAGCATATTGTTTATCGCACTTGCCAGAGCCTTTACAGATGACGTTACAATGTCGTTATCAATACCCGTTCCCCAGTAACTTTTACCGTTGCCGTCGATAATCTCAACGTATGATACCGCCTTAGACGCTGAACCTACTTCAAGGGCGTGTTCGGTATAGGTATTTATTGTATAATCTGCTCCGATATACGACTTTACCGCATTACTTACCGCATCAAGTCTGCCGTTACCGGAATCCGCAGATGTAACACGTCTTCCGTCGTAATCGAAAGTCACGGTAGCTTCTATACCGTTCTGCTGTACAAAATGCGTTTCAAATATATTTATAGGAGCGGTTATATCAACGTAGTTCTGCTTGAATATTGCGTAAACTTCGTCCGGCATTAATTCCTTGTGCTGATGGTCTGAAACGCTCTTTACTAAATATCCGACGTTCTCACGCATTTTTTTCGGCAGATTATAGCCAAATCTTGTTTCAAGAATATAACCTATTCCACCTTTTCCGGACTGACTGTTTATCCTGATAACGTCCGCAGAATATTCACGTCCGACATCGGCAGGGTCAATAGGAAGATACGGTACTGTCCAGTGTTCCGTATTTTTTTCCTCTCTCCACTTCATACCTTTTGCGATAGCATCCTGATGCGAACCGCTGAACGCTGCGAATACTAACGCTCCGCTGTATGGCTGACGTTCGTTTACTGACATTCTCGTAACTCTTGTATAAAGTTCTGTTATCGCCGGAATATTGCTGAAATCAAGCTGAGGATCTACACCCTGTGAATACATATTCATTGCGAGCGTTATTATATCAACGTTTCCGGTTCTCTCACCGTTTCCGAATAACGTACCCTCTACACGGTCTGCACCGGCAAGTAACCCCATTTCCGTATCCGCAATCGCACAACCTCTGTCATTATGCGGATGCAGTGATATTATTACGTTCTCACGGTTATTTATATTTTCGCACATATATTCTATCTGGTTTGCGTATACGTGTGGCATAGAAAGCTGTACGGTAACCGGCAGATTTATTATCACTTTATCGTCGGCGGTAGGTTGCCATACGTCGATAACAGCGTTACATACTTCCAGTGCGTATTCGGGTTCTGTACCGGTAAAGCTTTCCGGTGAATACTCAAAGCGGAAATTTCCCTCATATTTTTCCCTGAACTCCTTACAGAGTTTAGCACCTGTAACCGCTATCTGCTTTATCTCCTCCCTGCTCTTCCGGAATACCTGTTCACGCTGTGCAAGTGAGGTGGAGTTATACAGGTGAACTATCGCATTTTTACAACCTCTTAACGCCTCGAAAGTCTTTTCTATGATATGTTCCCTCGACTGCGTGAGTACCTGTATTGTTACGTCGTCGGGTATTAAGTTCTCCTCAATCAGTGTACGGCATAATTCATACTCCGTTTCAGATGCCGCCGGAAATCCTATCTCTATTTCCTTGAACCCTATTCTGACAAGTTCCTTGAAAAATTCGAGTTTTTCGGAAAGATTCATCGGCGTTATGAGTGCCTGGTTACCGTCCCTTAAATCGACGCTACACCATGCCGGTGCTTTTTCGATATACGACTTTTCCGCCCATTTCATCGAAGTTTTCGGTGCTTCAAAAAACTGCCTCGTGTACTTCTGATAATTCTTCATTTAAAAAAAACCTCCTTTAAAATAAAAGCTCCCCTATGGATTTTTTCCATAGGAGAGACGAAAAAATTTCCGTGTTACCACTCTCTTTGACGCATAAATACGCCCACTCATCTGCATCTCAATCAATGCATATCTCTGTAACGTGAGAAATACGGTCTGACCTAATTGTACTAAAACGTTCAGCCGACTGCTCAGGGAGGAGCTATAACCTGAAAAATTTTACTGTTTCGCACCATACAACAGTTCTCTGTGAAAATTACAACAGGTCTTTTTTCCCGTCAACGCATTTAGTAGTATATATTTTATTATACAACATTATTCCGGATTTGTCAAGGGATTTTTAAAAAATTTTTATTTTTCAATCAATATTTTACGCATAAGAACGAGGTCAAAAACATCAAGAACGCCGTCGGCATTTAAATCAGCCTGTTTCCAGTCGGTGATTTTCGTATCCATATCGCCTAAAATATATTTCTGAAAATTCACTATATCAGATATATTAAATTCGTTGTCACCGTTCATATCGCCAGTTTTTTCCGTAACTTCGCCGAGGGATTCAAATTTACAATTGTATTTTTCGGCGTATTCCTGTGCCGTGGAGTTTTCATAGCCGTATATTGTACCATAATATACCTGTTCTTCATAACCATCCCTGACATATGCGTTACTGAAACTGGAAGAATATGTAATTTCACAATCGGGATTCAGTATCTTTACTGACTGAAGATTTCTACAAATCGAAAATGAATTGCTGATACTTTTCACACTTTCCGGAATTGTTACCGACGTTAAACTGTTACAATTATTAAATGCATATTGTCCGATACTCTTTACACTATCCGGAATAACAACATCTCCCGAACAGGTTGTGCCGTCAATTAATATTCCGTTTGCAATAACAAGCGGATTTTCTTTCTGTTTTTCATTAAACCATATTGTGTTTCGAAATGCCTGTCCGTCAATCCGTTCCATACTTTCAGGAATTGTTATTTCCTTTAAATTTCTGCACTCATCAAACGCTCTGAAACCAATTCTTGTAACACCTTCCGGAATATTTATGGATTCCAGACTTACACAGCCTGCAAATGTTTCAGAACCAATTTCTGTGATATTCTCGGATAGTTTTACCGATGATAATTTTGCACAACTATAAAACGCCTGTCCGCCGATAGTCTCTACACTTTCGGGGATTACCACTGATGTTAATTTGTCACAACAATAAAATGCACATCTGCCGATACTTGTCAGATTAGCCGGAAATGTTACCGATTCCAGCTTGTTACAGTCATAGAACGTATATCCTTTGATTTCCGTTACGCTGTCCGGAATTTTTACTGATGTTAAATTCTTACATCTATTAAATGCCGACTCACCGATACTTTTTACTTTAACGCCGTCAATTTCACCAAGTATAGTAACTTCCGTTGCAGATTTTTTACATTCTATAACTTCAATAAATTTTTCACCGTTTTCGTCTTCTGAAAACCTATATGTCAAATCGTCGTATGTATGGTATTTCGGTTCGTTTTCAAATTCCCAGCCTAAACACGCAACGGAAGAAATATTTTCCGGAATAATACCAACTCCGCCCATAAGGCACACCGCCATTATACCGGCTACTACTTTTTTATGTATTTTCATATAAAACCCCCCATAATTTAATATCTGTAATTATATCATAAAATAAGGAAAATGTCAAGTACAAAAAAGCCATAACCCCACGAAAGAATACGGTCTTATTTATCCGACGGTATTTTTGAAATAATTTTATTGGAAAAATCATTGAAGTTCTGGGTCTGAATAATTACACGTCCCGGTCCTACAAGTCTTGCAAGATAAAATCCCTCACCACTGAAAAGTGTGTTTTTTATTCCCCTGACCGCTTCAATTTCATATTTTACGGAAGTATCAAAAGCGACTACATTTCCGTTACTGACCTTAATTACTTCTCCGTCGGAAAGATTACGTTCTATCGCATCGCCATCAACTTCAAGAAATGCCATTCCTCTTCTGCCGTAAATCCGCTGTAAAATGAAACCTTCTCCGCCAAACAATCCGGTATAAAAACGCTTTGTAAATTCAACTTTCAAATTAACTGTCTGTTCCGCACATAAAAATGCTCCTTTCTGACAAATAACAGAAGACCTTGAAACGTCAACGGGAACTATTGAACCGGGGACGGTTGCACCAAATGCTATTGTACCTCTTCTTCTTGCGGTATAGTTAGTCATGAAAACTGATTCACCGGTAAATATTCTGCCAAAGCTACAAGATTCGGTGGACATAGTTATACCGTCCGTATGCCAAATCATACCACCAGATTGTGTAAACATGGATTCTCCGCACGCAAGTTCACATTCAACAGCCGGAACTGTCTGCCCTATAATCTTATATTTCATAGCGTAACCCCTTTTAGTGAAATTTTTTTAAAAAAAGCTGTACCCCCGAAAGAGTACAGCTGTATTTTCTGTAAGTAATAAATTACTTGATTTCGATAGATGCACCAGCAGCTTCGAATTTTTCTTTAACTTCGTTAGCTTCTGCTTCGGAAACGCCTTCCTTGATTGTAACAGGTGCTTCTTCAACCTTTGCCTTTGCTTCCTTAAGACCGAGTCCGAGAACTTCCTTAGCAACCTTGATAACTGCCATTTTAGCATCGCCGAATGATGTGAGAACAACATCAAATTCAGTTTTAGCATCTTCCTTAGTACCAGTATCAGTGGAAGGAGCAACTGACATCATAGCAGTTACGCCGAATTCCTCCTGAATAGCGTCAACGAGTTCTTTGAGTTCGAGAACGGAAAGTGTCTTTACTTCTTCAACAATATTTGTAATTTTTTCTGAAGCCATGATAATAATCTCCTTTATATTAATTTTTTATCGCCGTTCATGCGACGGCACACGGAAAGTACAGAAAAATACGCAGATTACGCAACTTCTTCTGACTTCTTTTCTGCGACAGCGTCGATAACTGCTGCGAGTTTCTGCATAGGACCCTGAAGTGAGCCGACGAGTTGTGCGAGAAGTACTTCCTTTGACGGAACTTTTGAAAGTGCGGTAACTCCTGCCTGGTCGTAAATTTCACCCTCAACGTATCCGGCTTTGAGATGGAATTTTGCATCTCCAGCCTTTTCAGCGAATTTACCTAAAACTCTTGCGGGAGCTGTCTGGTCGTCGTTGGAAAGAGCGATAGCAGTAGTACCGTTCAGTGCTTCTTCAAATCCCTCTATACCGCAGTTTCTGAACGCACGGAGTAAAAGTGTGTTCTTCTCGACAAAGTAATTTACGTTCGCTTCACGGAGTTCTTTTCTTAACTTTGTATCCTCTTCAACGGTGATTCCCTTGTAGTCAACGAGAACGCCCGATACAGAATTTTTAATAAGTTCCGTAAGCTGTTCAACCTTTGCTTTTTTTGCTTCGAGTACAGCATTGCTTGGCATTTTATATTCACCTCCGAATAATTTATAATCGTATTCAGCGGATTTACTTAAAAAAAGTCCCTGACCGACAGCGGACAAGGACGTTGATAAATCTTTTTCAGATATATTAATCAAGTTCCTCGGCGGGACTTATGGTTTAAAAACCTGCCAGCTGTCTTAAGAATACGATACTGTAACTTACAGCTTATACATTATATCATACAATTTCTGATTTGTCAAGAGGTTTTCAAAAATTTTTTTAACCTCCGTACCATTTGAAAACTTCACCATTAACTAAGCATAAGTCAAAAATATCAATTACTCCGTCACCGTTTATATCTGCGTTCTGCCAGTTCTTTATGCCCGTATCTACACCCTCTAAAAGAAACTTCTTCAGTAATGTTACATCTTTTTCCTCTGTTCTTTTATTATCATCTATGTCTCCGAACATACCACCTGTAAACTTATTTAACGTATAAAACGAATGTCCATATTGCCGTGCGTATTCCTGTGCGGTGGAATCTTTACATCCGTACATTTTCATCTCTTGGGTCGCATTCATATTATCAACTGATGTGGGGCGAAGTTCACAATCTTCACTTAAAATAGTTGCTTTTGATAAACCACATCTGTAGAACGCATAATTATCAATAAGTTTAACATTTTTTGGTATCGTTATTTCCGTAAGTCCGGTACACTCCATAAACGCCTCATATCCGATTCTTTCCAATCCTTCCGGAAAATCAAGATTCTTTAAAGTCTGACAGTGATTAAATGCACCTGCTCCGATTGTTTTAAGTCCTTCCGGAAATTCTATAGCCTGCAGACTAAAACAGTTAAAAAATACATTGCTTTTTATTTCTTCCATATTCTCCGGTATATTTACCGTTAAAAGACTTTTACAGTTTCTGAATTCATTTTCCCCGATATTTACAACGCTTTCCGGTATCTTCATTTTCATTATACTTCCGCAATCAGAAAATGCACCTGCTCCGATACTCTCCACACTTTCCGGTATCTTTACTTCTTCAAGTCTGTTACATCCTTTGAATGCATAACTTCCGATTTTTTCCACGCCTGACGGAATTTCATAAATTTCATACGGTAACCCTGTAAAATACTTTATTATTTCCGTTCCGTCCTTATTGAATAATACGCTGTCAATACTGCTGTAATACGCATTGTCTGCCGATACTTCAAACGTTTCAAGTGATGTACAGCCATCAAACGCATTCAACTGTATTTTTTCCACACTATCGGGAATAGTTATCTTTTCCAGTGCGGTACAGCCGAGAAATACACTTCCCCCGATATTTACCACATTTTCGGGGATTGATACTTCTTTAAGACTTCTGCAACCGGCAAAAATACTCCGTTCAATCTCCGAAAGGCTTTCCGGCAACCTCACTTCAGTTAATCCCTTACAGCCGGAAAATGCCCCTATACTTATACTCGTGACAGTCGGGGGTATCTCTATATTCCCGATCCCCTCACAGTTCGCAAACGCATAACTGCCGATTCCTGTTACCTTTTTTCCGTCTATCTCTTCCGGTATCACGATACTTTCCGCCGACTTATCACAGCCGGTAATCTCTATCGTACCTGCTCCGGTGAAATCATACGTCAGATTTCCGTATGTATTCGTTTCCGCTTCTGCCGGTATTGCATATCCGCTTACCGTGAGGCATACCGCCATTATCCCTGAAATTATCCGTTTCATATAACATAACCTCCTTGAATTTATTATATCACCTGAATTTAAGGAAGTCAATACAAAAAAAAGTCCCTGACCGATAAAGTCAGAGACCTTGAAATTTTACTGTCCGGAAGCCTGGAATGCGTCGATATCCATTGAGGTTTCACCCTCGGTGAGTGTGGAAAGATATGCATAATAGCTGAGAATTATAGAACCGTCCACGGCATCTACATTACCGTCATTGTTCATATCGCCCTTGCGTGGCTTGGAGCTGATTGACTGGAATGTATAGTTATTCTTTTCTGCGTATGCCTGTGCTGTTGAATCTTCCGCACCGTATATAACACCGGTATAACCATTAAATCCATTGGAAACAGTACTACTTGAAGTATCAATACTACAAGATGGGTTAAGAATTGTTATTTCTTTAAGAGCTGTACAATTTGCAAATGCACTTCCTCCTATAGACACAACACTTTCAGGAATTGTTACAGATTCAAGAGCTGAACAACCGGAAAAAGCATAATTATTACTTATAAATTGTACACCCTCTTCAATTGTCACGGATTTAAGACCCTTACAACTACTGAACGCTGAACTTCCTATAGTATTTACCGTTGACGGTATCGTAACAGATGTAAGACTTGTACAACCGCCAAATCCTGCAACTGTTCTTACACTTGCCGGTATCGTAATTTCTTCTAAACTTGTACAACCATAAAAGCCCTTTATTTCTGTTAATTTATTTGAAAATTTAACGGACTGTAAAGACGTACAATCATAAAAACACTCGTTACTAAGTTCAATAATGCTATCCGGCATTGATAAAGCAGTAAGATTTTTACAACCATAAAAAGCCTGATAACCTATACTTGTTACGCTGTCCGGAATTGTTACATTTGTTAATTTCTTGTTTTGGAATGCATACTGTCTGATAGTCATTACCTTTTTACCGTCTATCTCCGCCGGTATCTCAACTTCCGTTACGGAATCGTCAAAACCTGTTATCGTTATAGTATCGTTATCCTCTACCTTATACGACAGTGATTCATATTTCAGCGTTTCCGCAGATGTTGCGATTACGTTCTCTTCCGGTACCGAAATTTTTGTACCTATAACTGCCGTACCTGCTCCGAAAACAAACATTAATGCCATAAGTCCGGCAATAATACCGTTACTGTTTTTCATATAAATTACTTCCATAATTTTTAATGCCTTAACAGTATATCACACCTTACAGGAAATGTCAAGTAGAAATTTTTCCACAAAACTACAAAAAAATTCCCCCCGGAACTTCCGGAGGGGAAAATTCAATCTATATCAGAAAAGGTCACTTTTCATAAATTCATCAATATCCATAACGGGGTTATCGTCTGTGGTAGAGATATAGGAGTAATAGTTGAGTATTATCGAGGCATCAACAGGGTTTATATAACCGTCTTCGTTTATGTCGCCTTTTTTGATAGGTTCAGGATATTCCGGAAGTTCAGGGATTGCCTCACCAAGTTTAATAAATGTACGACCATATGTTTCAGCGTATTCCTGGGCTCTGGAGTTTTCCGGAGCGTTTATAAGACCACGTTCAATAGTACGTCTGCTGTCGTATATAGAACAATCAGGATTAAGGATAGTTATAAGACTAAATCTTGAACAATCAGCAAAAGTGGCATCACCGATATATGTTACACTTTCGGGAATTGTAATTTCCTTGAGGTAATCACAGCCATAGAAAGCATAGTCACCGATTTCAGCTACACCTTCGGGAATAGTAATTGAAGTAATACGTGAATTAGAAAAACCTGAACCGGTTATAGCTACTATACCATCCGGAATTACAACATCACCCTTGCAATCGACAGCATCAATAATTGCGTTATTTACAACAACAATCGGATTTTCTGCTTTTTTAGCTTCAAGCCACGGCGTACCTTCAAAAGACATCATACCGAATTGTGTGAGAGTTTCCGGAAATGTAATATCTGAAAGATTTGTGTCTCTGAAAGCCATATGACCGATACTTTTAACACTGTCCGGAATTGTAATTGAAGTAAGTGCATTACAACCATTAAACGCACCTTCATCGATTGATATAGTATTTTTACTTAAAGTTACAGATTCAAGGGATTTACAGTTCTGAAAAACTCTTTCTGAAATATTAATAACGCTGTCCGGAATAGTTACAGATTTAAGGTTTGTACAGCCTTCAAAAGCCTCATAAGCGATAGTCTTAACACTGTCAGGAATAGTTACACTTTCAAGATTTGTGCGGTTTAAAAAGGAGTTTGTCTGAATACAAGTAACAGGTTTGCCGTCTATTTCTGACGGTATAACAGCATCTTTTATTTCTCTGTTGCAGGCGATTATCATAACTTCGTCGCCGTCCAAGGTGTAATCAAAATCGCCGTATGTATACGATTGATAAGCATTCGCCGTAACAGGTGCGGTTACGTCAATATCTGCCCTGCCTATTGCGATACCACCGGAAAATACAAGCGTTAATGCAAGCACTCCGGCTACAACCTTTATGTGTTTATTCATTATATCACCTCATTTATAATTTTCAGGATTATCCTGTTATAATTATTATAACATATTGATACAGAAAAGTCAATACAATTAATGCAATGCCAAAAAAAATAAAAAAATAACAAATTCATAAAATCACAACAGATTGTTTCCTTATACTATTATTATAGTATATCCGATTGCGTTTGTGCAGATTTTGTAATGAACGGTATATTTTTAAATATAAATACAAAATTCCGGTTCTGGAAATATATATCACTATGTTAAAAAAATATCACAGGGGTCTTGACAGACTGACAGAAATTGTGTATAATGATATTAGTAAGACGATTGATTTTTTCGGTCGTTTCTAACATACATATGGCGGTAATGCTTGTATGTAATTAAAAATATTAATTTCAGGAGGTAAAACTGCGATGTCACTGACAAACAATCAGAATGTTATCAAGTGGGTTGACGAGATGGTTGCACTCTGTAAACCCGAAAACGTCGTATGGATTGACGGTTCAGCTGAACAACTCGACGCACTCAGAAAGGAAGCTATCTCAACAGGTGAGATGATTGAACTTAATCAGGAAAAACTCCCTGGCTGTCTCTATCACAGAACTAATCCTAATGACGTAGCACGTGTTGAGGACAGAACTTTTATCTGTACAAGAAAAAAGGAAGATGCAGGTCCGACTAACAACTGGTGTGACCCTCAGGAAATGTACGCTAAACTCTCAAAGCTCTATGACGGCGTTATGAAGGGCAGAACAATGTATGTTATCCCTTACTCAATGGGTCCTATCGGCTCACCTCTCGCAAAAGTAGGCGTTGAAGTTACCGATTCTATCTATGTAGTTCTCAACATGAACATCATGACAAGAATGGGTGCTGATGCTTTCAAGAATCTCGGCGACGTTTCAGACGATTTCGTACGTGGTCTGCACTCAAAGGCTGACGTAAACCCCGAAGAAAGATATATTGTACAGTTCCCCGAAGACAACACAATATGGTCTATCAACTCCGCATACGGCGGTAACGTTCTTCTCGGCAAAAAGTGCTTTGCTTTACGTATAGCATCATTCCAGGGTAAAAATGAAGGCTGGATGGCTGAACATATGCTTATTCTCGGCGTTAAGAAACCAGACGGTGAAATCAAGTACATAACTGCCGCATTCCCGTCGGCTTGTGGTAAAACCAATCTCGCAATGCTTATCCCACCAGAGGGCTACAAGAAAGACGGTTATGAAGTGTTCACAGTCGGCGATGATATTGCATGGATGAAACCAGGCGAGGACGGCAGACTTTATGCAATCAATCCGGAAAATGGTTTCTTCGGAGTTGCACCAGGTACTAACGAAAAATCAAACCCGAACGCTCTTCACTGTACAATGAAAGATACTATTTTCACAAACGTTGCACTCAACAACGACGATATGACCGTATGGTGGGAAAAACTCGACAAGAACCCACCTGTAAACGCTACAGAATGGAAAGGTGCTAAGGTAAACGGCGTTGAGTACACAGCAGAGGGTAACACTCTCGCTCACCCGAACTCACGTTTTACCGCTCCGGCTACTAACTGCCCTTGTATCTCTTCCGAATTCAATAATCCGGCAGGCGTACCGATTTCCGCTATCATTTTCGGCGGAAGACGTGCTTCAACTACTCCGCTCGTTTATCAGTCATTCGACTGGACACACGGAACTTATATGGGTTCTGCTGTTTCCTCCGAAACTACCGCAGCTGCAACAGGTGCCGTTGGCGTACTCCGTCACGACCCGATGGCTATGAAACCGTTCATAGGCTACAATGTAGGCGACTACTGGGCACACTGGCTCGAAATGGGCGAAAAACTCGGCGATAAAGCCCCGAAGATTTTCAATGTAAACTGGTTCAAGCAGGACGAAAACGGCAACTTCATCTGGCCAGGATTCGGCGATAATATGCGTGTTCTCGACTGGATTATAAAGAGATGTGAAGGTACTGTTGACGCTGTTGAAACTGCTATCGGTTACCTCCCGAAGAAAGAGGACATCAACGTTGAAGGTATCGAAGACGAAGTAACACCTGAAATCATGGATAAACTCCTTGACGTTGACAAGGAACTCTGGACTAAGGAAATCGCTGAAATGAGAAGATACTACAACGACGACATCAAGGCTAAGGGCGGTAACGTTCCGGAAGCTCTCTACGCTGAACTCGATAAGATTGAAGCAAGACTCAACAAGTAATTTTTCTTAATAAATAAAAGCCGTACTCTTTCGAGGGTATGGCTTTTTTTATTTGACATATTATTTTATTTATGATATAATTTTCAGTAAGATAAATAGTCATTTATGGGAGGACAAACTATGAATATTGGTTTTTATATGTGCATTATTTTAGTTCCTGTTTTTTTTACAATTGGTTTGTTATTTGGAATTTTTAAAGATAAAGCTACAAAGTTTGTTTCAGGTTTCAATTCATTATCTGAAAAGGAGCAAAATTTATATGATAAAGTCGCTATATCACAAGATATACGAAATTCATGCTTTATATGGACATCAGTTATGCTGATTGGTGCATTAGGTTCACTTTTTCTTACATCATATTTTGCTATTATCGCATATGTTGTTTGGGGAATCTTATTTTTTAAGGATATACACTTTGATGTGCATAAGGCATTTGATAAGTATCTTATCAAATAAATTCTGATTTATGCGAATAATACAATATAAAAATCGCTCTTGCATTATCCGGAATAATATGTTAAAATATACTCTGTAACAATATTTCACGAAAGGATTTATAATGGATAATTCAGATTTATTTAAAATCATACTTGTAATAGTAATGATGATTTTTTCCGCACTCTTTTCAAGTACGGAAACCGCTTTTTCAAGCGTCAACAAGCTGAGACTTAAAAATTATGAGGCACAAGGTAACAAAAAAGCCGGTACAGCTTTAAAGCTCGCCAACCGTTTCGACGAGGTTCTGACCGCCGTGCTTATCGGAAACAATATCGTTAATATTGCGACGTCTTCCGTCAGTACTCTGCTTTTCGTCAACATTTTCGGAAAAAACGGAGCAGGTATTTCTACCGCCGTCATAACCGTTCTTGTACTCATTTTCTGCGAGGTTCTCCCGAAATCTTACGCCAAACGTAACGCCGAAAAATTAGCCCTGCTCTTTGCAAATCCGCTTTCCGTACTCGTTACCGTCCTCAAACCTGCTGTATTCGTACTTAATAAAATATCGTCTCTACTTTCCACCGGCGAAGAACCACCAAGCGTAACGGAAGATGAACTGAAGTACATGATTGACGAGATTGAAGAACAGGGCGTAATCGAGGAGCAGGAAAGCGAACTTGTTAAAAGTGCGTTGGAGTTCGACGAAATAACAGTAGATGAAATTCTTATCCCACGTGTCAAGGTAACCGGCATTGAAATAAATTCAACTATCGAAGAAATCAAGGAAATCTTCACCACCGAAATGTATTCCCGTATGCCCGTATACGAAAAAAGCCTTGACGATATTATCGGAATAATTACCAATAAGGCGTTCTTTAAAATGATTGTCGAGGGCGGAAGCGATATTAACGCCATAATTCAGGAAGTTCCGCATATCGCCGACTGCAAACTCATAAGCGAGGCTATGCGTGATATGCAACGTTCAAAAGTACACCTTGCGGTAGTCGTTGACCAGTACGGCGGTACTAAAGGTATCGTTACTCTCGAAGACATAATTGAAGAACTCGTCGGGGAAATCTATGACGAAGACGATGAGATTGTAACACGGATTGTAAAATTATCACCCGATAAGTTTGAAATCGCCGGTGATATGAGCGTTTACGATATGCTCGAACAACTCGAACTTGACGAAAATTCAATACAGACGGAATATAATACCGTCGGCGGATGGGTCACCGAGGTTATGGAGCATATACCGGCAAAAAATGAATCCGCTGTATCAGGTATCTTCCGCCTGACAGTCTCCGAAGTGAGCGAACATACCGTTGAAAAAATTATACTGGAAATTATCCGCAATGATGATTAATAGTAATTCTGTACAAAATAGTTGCTTTAATATTGTACAAAACATAGAATTTCAGTTTTTTTACAAAATTTTCATATTTTACGCTTGAAATATGTGTAGAATATGGTATAATATACTTGTAATCAAAAAACAGGAGGTAACTTCCGATGCAGAAGAAAATTATAACTATAGAACGACAGTACGGAAGCGGAGGAAGTATTATCGGTAAGCTCACCGCTGAAAAACTCGGCATAAACTACTATAACAGGCAGATTCTCGAAATGACCGCCGAAAAATGCGGTATAGCTCCCGAACACCTCGAAACTGCGGAGGAAAGCGTCCCGACAAGTTTTCTTTATTCCCTCCTTATGTCCGCTAATCCTGCCCGGTCAATGGAAGATAATTTACCACTATCCGATAAAGTTTTTCTCATGGAAAGCAGAATTATCAACGAAATCGCCGACGCTGAAAGCAGTTTCGTACTTGTCGGAAGATGCGGTAGTTACGTACTCGAAGAAAGAGGCTGTTTTAACGTCTATATTTACGCCCCTGTTGAATACCGTATACAGCGTGCAATAAAAGAATACAATATCCCCGAAAACAAAGCGGAAAGCATCATGAAAAAAGCGGACAAACGCCGTGAAACTTTCTATAATGTCAATACCGGCAGACTATGGCAGGATAAAGACCAGTATTCTTTATGTCTCAACAGTGCGGAACTCGGCGACGAACTCTGTGCGGAAATTATCGTGAAAGCATACGAGGAATACAATAAAAGATTTGAAAAATAACGCAGTAAATCCGTGAGTGTCTGAAAAGCTGTCTCATTATTGCGACCGTTTTTCAGATACTCACTGAAAATATCTCTCTTTTTTTCAGAAAAGTCCTGTAGTTTCATACAGGGCTTTTTTGTTTTGCATACTGCAGGAATTATCGGAAATAATAAGTAAAAATCCGAAAAGGAGCTGTATATTTCTTTTGAGTATTATTCTGATACGTTCGCTGATTCTTTACGTTCTCGTGATATTTTCCGTCAGGCTTATGGGGAAACGTCAGCTCGGGGAACTGCAACCCTCCGAACTCGTCATAACTATCCTGATTTCAAATATCGCCACTTTACCCCTCGAAGATACCGACATTCCGTTACTACTCGGTATAACGCCGATTCTCGCCCTCGTATGCTTTGAAGTAATAGTATCATGGGTCAACCTCGTTTTTCCACGTTTCCGTAAAATGATTTCCGGAAGTCCGAAAATTATAATCCGTAACGGCAAAACTGACCCTGCAATCCTGAAAGAACTCCGCTTTTCCGTCGATGACCTTATGAT
This sequence comes from Ruminococcus sp., assembly GCA_029055625.1. GTDB lineage: Bacteria > Bacillota > Clostridia > Oscillospirales > Ruminococcaceae > Ruminococcus. Next base: position 65,793 of record JAIDCY010000011.1, read on the forward strand.
GTCGTTACGTGAAAAAGATGTTTTCGATATTGAAGATGTTCAGTTTGCAATAGTCGAGACTACCGGTAACATATCTGTAATGAAAAAACAGTCCGCCGATACCCCCGAAAGAAACGATTTCGGACTTAAAGTAAAAAATTACGACCCACCGCAAGTAATCGTTTCCGACGGTAAAATTATTACGCAGGCGGTCAACGTCATGGGGGTGAATGGGAGTATAGAAAAAATTCTTAAATCCCTGAATCTGAAACTCGATGACGTCTTCATTATGACCGCCGATTCTCAAGGGAATTTCTTTGTTGTCGATAAATACGGAAATTCACCGGATATCCCCACAAAAAAGGAGTGACTGTTATTACACGTATTAAAATAAGTATATGTATTCTTTGCGTAATGATTGCGACGAGTATATTCTCGGCGGTATGGGTAAACAGTAAGTGTACGGATATGATTCAGGAAATAAACGTCATATGTCGCCTGCTCGATAACGGCAATTCCGATGAAGCGCTGAACCGTGCGGAAATTTTCGATACAAACTGGCACGATTTCAGAAATAAAGCAACCATAATCCTTAAAAATGACCTGCTGACCGATATTGACTGTATCAGTGCCGGTATTCCGTACCTTATCCGCAACGGTGACGGTGAAAGTTATAATCAGCTTATCCAGCTTCAGCACGTAATCTCTACCCTCAGAAACTCCGAAATTCCTTCTTTCCCGAGGGTATTTTAAAATCTCACAACTCCGACATCTCCGGATATTCCGGTTTGTCTTTCTTCTTTTTCTTTCGGGCTTTCATATACTCCGGTAACTCTATAAGGTCAAGTTCGTCAACATACTTCTTCTTTTTCGGCATCGCTTCAACTGCATGGTCTGCCTCCGCCATAGTGATTTTACGTCGTCTTATAGTGCGTGTGTTGAAATCGTCAGTATGATGATTCTCTGCGTTACCCATTCTGTCACGGGTTTTATACTGTAAATTCGGATTAAGTTGTCGGGAATCTGCATTCTGTGTCTCCGTCATTTTTACCGCTTCGCCGGAATCCTTCTTCTCCCCTAAGTCACCCGAACCGCTTTCTGATACCTGTCGCATATACTTCTGATTAAACTTGCTTACGTCATTTGGTATCAGTTTTCCGGCATCCTGTACCTCAACTTCACCCATACCAGGGTTCTTATTCTTTTCACGCTTTTTTAATCCGCCTATGTCCAGATCCGGTAACACAACGTCGTCCATTTCCGACGTTTTACCGAAAAAATCTTCTTCTTTCGGCAGTACTGATTTTTCACCGCTCCCGTCACCGAGAAAATCACGGAATTTTTCCGCATTTTCATCAACTTCAGGCTGATTTACATTATCAATATATCTTGACTGCGGATATGATAACGGTCGGCTATATACCGGTTTTCCGTTACCGTCATAACCTATTATCTGTGACCGCGGATATATTGGCTGACTATATACCGGTACGCCGTTCATGTCATAACCTATTATCTGCGACTGCTGATATACAGGCTGGCTATATACCGGTACGCCGTTCATATCATAACCTATTATCTGTGGTGGTTTTCCGTACATATCTTTATAGGGCTGTGCCTGTAATGGTACGGAATTACTGACGTTTTCCGCATATGGTTGTGATTTCAATGCAGTTTCTTCTGTTTCCGGCTTACTGCCAAAATAAAAATCATTATTATTTTCAGATTCTTCATGTACAAACAAATCCTCTGAAACGTATTGTGACTGTCTGTCATTTTCTATATACCCATAATCTGTTTCCGGAACATCTTCAAGTTTTTTCCCACACTTTATACAGTAACTTATTCCGGAAATGTTATGTGTTCTGCATACAGGACAATTCATATAAAAAAATTCCTCCCTGATACAATATCATCTTTTATTATAACATTTACAGAAATTTATTTCAATAGTTTTTTTATATTTTTATACATTATTTATCATGATTTTCTTATTTCCGGAAATTATGTATTCCGGTATAATTACCGGTATATTAACTTTTTTGGTAATAATATACATATTGCAGTATCTGTTATTACCTTAATTACAGCATCTTTACAAATATATACAAAACAGTCTGTTTTTTTATCCGCAAGTGTGATATAATATAATTGAAATATTTCCGGAACAAAAGAAAAATATTCGCCGGTAATAAGCCGGAATACGTCACAATACATAAGGTGGCAGATTGGAGTTTTATATGTCAAAAAAACAGGTAAACAGAGAAAAAAGTATCCGCAGAACCAAAACGCTATTTGAAATCCTGCTCAGTCTTTCGGTAATAGGAGCAGGCGGATACATCATTAAAGGTATCACAGAACGTTCGCAACCAGTCGGTCAGTCGCATTACTACGCAGACCCTGAACCCGTTACGGAAGCACCTACCGAACCAGAAGCCGACAAGGTCATCTACGAAACCTACAACGTACCGACCAAAGACAAATTTCACGGTGATTTAATTCTTGTTAATGAAAATTATCAATACTTCAAAGGTGATGAGAACCTCGTAAGTATCACTGACCGCAACGCCGAAGAAGGACGTACACTCTTCAGTGCGGCAGACCCGAGCGATACGGATAAAATGCTTATCGTCGATAAGGTTTACGAACCTATGGCGAGTATGATTTTTGATTTCTACGACGCTACGGGACTTTCCAACATACTTATTTATGGTGCTTACCGTTCAACCGAGTTTCAGCAACAACTCTATGATGAAGATTTACTTGAAACTGGTGCGGAAGATTCTACCCGTGTAGCAAAAGCGGGATTCAGTGAACATGAAACCGGTCTTGCTTTCGATTTCACAACATACCCCGATTATGACTATCAGGGAGAAGGTCCGTATGCATGGTTTACGGAAAACTGTTACAAATACGGTTTTGTGATACGTTATCCCGAGGGTAAAGAACAGATTACCAAAATACAATATGAACCCTGGCACTTCCGGTACGTCGGCAAGCCACACGCCTATTACATGACAAAAAATGATTTATGCCTTGAAGAGTATATAAACATGATTATAACACAGTACTATTACCAGTCCGACAATCATCTTGAATTTTCCGACGATGAAGGCAATGAATATGAAGTATATTTCGTCCTCTCAGATTACGATTCAGAAACTACTACTATCCCAGTACCTACCGGCAAAAAATTTGAAGTATACGGAACTAACGTAAACGGCTTTATCGTGACGGTATACAAAAACGAAGAACCCGAGCAGGAAATTACTACAGAAGAAGATACTTCCGAAAATCCGGACGGTGAAGAAACCGATTCCGATAATACCGACGAATCCAGCACCGAAGAAACCGATACGGAAACTTCTTCCGATTCCACCGAAGATTCCGAATAAAACATTAAAAAGCAGTCCGTTATTTCAGACTGCTTTTTTTTACTTACTTTATTTAATTATATCCCGTCAAAAATGTATATGAATTTTACATTTCCGTCCATATCGTCGGATATTCCGGAATATGTATTATATTCCCTCGATATTTCACTAAGTGCCTTGAAATTGTCTACTATTTCCGGTAATTCCTCGTTTACTACCGCCGTTATCTGTGAAATGCCGTCCTCATTGAACTTTATCATACCGTCATCAAGTTCTTTCGCACCGTCTTTAAGACTTCCTATACCGTCGGTGAGGTCTTTACTTCCCGTTTTCAGACTTCCTATTCCGTTCCATAATTCGTCCGCACCTGATGACAATGCTTTTGTACCGTCACTAAGTCGGATTACCGACTGATACAAAGTATTCGCACCTCCCGACAATTGACTACTTCCCGTCAGTAACTGTCCTAATCCGCTATCAAGAGTTTCCGCACCTCCGCTAAGCTGTCCGAGACCGTCCTTCAGTATGAATGAACCCTCATACACCTGTAAAGTACCGCTTTTCAGACTATCCGCACCATTTAAAATCTGTCCTAATCCGTTATCAAGCGATTTTGCACCATCCGCAAGCTGTCCGATACCGTCCGCCAGTGAATCAAGTCCGCCGATAAGTCCGGTACTGCTACTTGAAAATACGTCTATTCCGTTATCAAGTTCCGTCGCTCCGGCAGACAGATTTTTCGTCCCCTCCGCAAGTTTCAGCGAAGATTTATATAATTCTTCCGTACCTTTTAGAAGTTCTTTACTGCCTCCGGCGAGAGTGTCAAGCCCCTGTACAAGTGCTTCCGTACCGTTTTCCGCTCCTGCCAATCCGGCGGAGAGTTTCTGCGTACCTGTACTTAACGCCTCCGCACCTGTTACAAGCTGTCCGCCGTCAGACATTGTACCGGAAATCTGTTTCTGTGCGTCAATGGTCTGTTGTAAAGTTCCTATTACTATTGCGAGTTCCTCCGACGGTGACTGCTGATACAAGCCGGTGAGTATCGTTAATGCCTGCTCATTGGCGGAAATCGTCGTATCAAGCGAATTTCCGGCGGTTACTATTCCGGTGGTAAGATTTTCTGTACCGGCGTATATATCGTCAATTCCCGTTTTTGCGGAAGTTATACCGGTTTTGAGTTCGTAAGCTCCGTCTCTTACCGAATTTATTCCTCCTGACAACTGTTCTGTAGATTCGTTTATCTTACCTGCTCCGTTACTCAGACTATCCATACCGGCATTAACCTGCAGAGAACCGTTTTTTACCTGTGAACTGCCATTTTTCAGACTGTCTATACCACCTGTCAGCTTTTCCGCACCTGAAATCAGTTCTTCTGTACCGTCTGTCACTCTGTCGAATCCCGTTACAAGTTCCTCTGAACCGTTTTTCGCTGAACTTATTCCGCCGGTCAGTTCGTCCGCTCCGTCGTTTAACTGTGATATGCCACTCGTCAGACTGTCCGCACCTGTACTTACCTGTGATACTCCGTCAAGTATCTTTGCTGAACCGTCTTTCGCACTCTTTACGCCGTCCGTAAGAGTTCCGACTGATTCAGACAACGTTTTCGCACCGTCGGCGAGTGCATGAGAACCGTCATTTAATTCCGTCGCACCACTTCTTAACGACTGCGAACCGTCAAGCAGTTTGTCGATACCGTCCGTCAGACTTCCTGTACCGTCGGAAAGTCTGCTTATACCGTCGTAAAGTTCAGCAGTACCGGCACAGAGTTTTTCCGCACCGTCATTTAATTCGTTTATTTTATCCTTCAAATCACTTAAATTATCAGTATCTTCAATATCAAGTCCTGAAAAAATTTCGTTAGTAACAAACGTCATTGTACTTCCTATTTCAAAATCCGTGACATCTGCGGAAATCTCGAAACTCTCCGGAATTTCTATATCCATATCACCAAGTCCGAGACTCTCCGATAATGCCGGAAACGCTATACCCATTACAACCAGTTTTTCACCGTCTGATATTACTTTTCCGTTGACTGTCTCAACGTTCCGGAATTTTTCGCTGTCCAGCATTGCGACACTTGCCGTCATGAACGGGACGTACATATTCTTGATTTTGCCATTGATACTTCTTGTAACTCTCTGATTATTCGTATAACTCCAATGTATCGTTACATGACCGCTTTTTCCCGTAAGATTTTCAAGAGTAGTTTTTTTACCGTCAAGAAAATATTCAATACTTACATCTACAGGCAGTTCCTTATCAGACTTTCCTTTATAATAGATGTCGCTTCCGTCAGCGTACCAGTCAAGCGAATCTCCGGAATGTAAAAAATCTTCATCACCTTTTACGTTGATAATATCCGATAATCCCGATACATCCGCTACAGAATCAAGTGCCTGCGTATTCTTTAACCAGTCGCTTACTATCACATCCCTTACCGTGGAATCATTATTACATAGCACGTATACTGTTTCATCCTTGAAAATATTGTCTTCCGCAGATACTCTTTTAATATCAGATACTGTATTCTCATTATCTCCGGAAACAGAATTTTCTGCCTTATTATTCTTTGCGTGTGCTATTGATGCGGTAGTACCGGCGGAAACTGTTACCGCTAAAACTCCGGCAATTACTCTTGAAATCTTATTCATAACAAAGTTCTTCCTTTCTGTTTTCAGATTTATTTTTATCACTTTTCGGTAAAAAACCTGCACTTGTCTTACATATCAGCTTATCACACAGTATGAACATAGACGGCAGAATTGTTATTACTATTACCATTGAAATTATCGCACCTCTTGCAAGTAGCATACATAATGATGAAATCATACCTATTTCAGAATATAATGCCACGCCGACGGTTGCGGAAAAAAATCCGAGTGCGGAAGTTATTACCGATTTTATCGAACTTGTCAGCGATATTCTGACCGCTTCGTGTCCCGATTTACCGGTACTTCTTTCCGTTCTGTATCGTGTAGTCATAAGTATCGCATAGTCGACGGTCGCACCAAGCTGTATTGTACCGATTACTACCGACGCTATAAACGGCAGTTCCGTATCTGTGAAGTATGCGATTCCAAGATTTATCATTATCGCAAGTTCTATCACCGCTACAAGTATTACCGGTAAAGTTATTGATTTGAACGTAAGGGCAATAATTATAAATATCGCCACTATCGACAGTATACTTACCACTTTAAAATCCTTATCCGTAATCTCTATAAGGTCTTTGGTTGCCGGTGCTTCACCGATTATCATTCCCTTACTGTCGTATGCCGAGACTATATTGTCTATCTTCTCTACCTGCTCGTTTACGCTGTCTGATGCCACTTCATACTCTGAACCTATCAGCATTAACTGCCACTCTTCACTTTTCAGTACACTTTTTACCGATTCCGGTATAATCTCTTCCGGTATCGCCGTACCTACAAGCGAGTTGAACCCTAATGTAAACTGTACACCCTCAACTTCTTTTATCTCCGATAACATTTTATTTGCGGTCTTCGCCGACATTTCAGAATCTACAAGCAATATGTGCGTACTGTTCATATTATACTCTTCCGCAAGTTTCGTATTTGCTATCACGCTTTCAAGATTTTTCGGTAACGTGCTGTCGAGTTTGTAGTAGACGTTGTAGTTATTATATCCGTAAAACGCCGGTATAAGTAACACTATTGCTAATGTTACGAACGCTCCGGTATGATTTACTATGAAATCGGATACTTTACTGAATGCTGGCATTATCTCTTTATGCGACGTCTTTTCAATTGCCTTGTCGAAAATAAGTATCATTGCCGGAAGTACCGTAACACAGGCGATTACTCCGCATATTACGCCTTTTGCCATTACTATTCCTAAATCAAGTCCGAGCGTGAAACTCATGAAACACATCGCCAGAAATCCGGCAACCGTTGTAAACGAACTACTCACCACCGACGATACTGTAACCCCTATTGCGTGTGCCATTGCGGTATTTTTACTATCCGGATAATTCTTTTGCTGTTCCTTATAACTATGCCATAAAAATATTGAATAGTCCATAGTAACGCCAAGCTGTAATACTAGTGCGAGTGCCTGCGTCAGGAACGATATTTCACCGAAAAATATATTTGTACCTAAGTTCCATACTATCGCTATTCCGATACTGCACATGAAAAATACCGGTATCAACAGGGAATCCATAGTCAGTATCAGTACAAGACTTGTAAGGATTACCGCTATTATCGCATAAATTATAGTTTCCTCATCAGAAATTTTTTTCATATCCTCCGTTATCGCCGACATACCACTTATGAAACACTGTTCAGAAGTTATATCCCGCATCTCCTCTATCGCTGACAGTGTACCGTCCGCAGATGTTGAACCGTCAAAAAATACCGCTATCATAGTAGTATCGCCCTTGTTGAAAAAATCGTATATATCTTTAGGTAATACCTCTTTCGGTAATCTTAAATCCGTCATTGATTCGTAACATACCACGCTTGAAACGTGTTCGATATTCTCTATTTTTTCCGCCGTATCCGCTACATCCTTATCACTCATACCGTCAAGCAGAACGAACGAAAAACCACCCTGTCCGAACTCGTCTATAAGTATTTCCTGACCTTTCATGGTGCTTATGTCCTCCGGCAGATATGACAGTATATCATAATTTACCCTTGTATTCAGATAGCCTATCGCTGAGGGTATCATCAAAAAAATACCCATAAATAATATCAATACTTTGTGTTTTACTATCCATTCGCCGAATTTTTGCATATAATCAACCCTTCCTGTTGTATCTGATATTACATAGTATATTACAAAAATGACCGTTAGTCAACCTTTTTCAGAATAAAAAATGACTTCCGGTCATAATTTCGTATAGTTGCACAAATTTCAACCTGAAAATTTATGACGGATAGTCATTTTTGTACTCTTGACAAGCTATAGTATTATAGGTTATACTATAATTAATGTATCCGGAAATATTTCTATCGGAGGTTTAATTATGGGTAAGATTGATAAAAACAAGGAACTGAAAGAACTTTCACTTTTGAAAACCGCCTTTGAATTTTTTACTACCAAAGGTTTCAACAAAACGTCTATTTCTGATATTGCCGATAAGGCAGGTGTAGCAAAAGGTACTTTTTATCTTTACTTCAAGGACAAATACGACATCAGAAATAAATTAATCTCGCATAAATCAAGCCAGCTGTTCAGAAATGCGGTCTCTGAACTCAATAAAAATTCCGTCACTCCCGATTTTGATGACAGAATTATTCAGATAGTCGATAACATCATAAATCAGCTGAATCAAAACAAATCGCTTCTGACTTTCATTTCAAAAAATCTCAGCTGGGGCGTATTTAAAAACGCTCTCACATCACCGACGACGGAGCAGGATATAAATTTCTCAGAAGTCTATTATAGTATGCTCGCAGATGCTCCCTGCGAATTTTCAGAACCGGAAATTATGCTGTTCCTGATTATAGAACTCGTTTCTTCCACCTGCTATTCCGCCATCCTATACGGTGAACCCTGTAGCCTCGACGAACTGAAACCGCATCTTTACAATACAATACGTCTTATTATTCAACGTCACAAGCAAAATCCGAAAAATTAAAAAAAATAAATCCCTGCTGACCGTGAGTTGTCAGCAGGAACTTTTTTTATTGTTAAAATTCAGGCTATTGTATTGAGTTTCTTTGCAAGCTGAGACTTCTTTCTTGCTGCCTTATTCTTATGCATAAGACCTTTTGCACAAGCCTGGTCAACTCTCTTTATTGCTACTCTGATAGATTCTGCATCTTCAGCCTTCTTCAGTATAGTTTTCAGATTAGACTTTCTGGACTTGTTGGCTGCTGCCTTGGTAGCATTTACCTTGACCCTCTTCTTCGCAGATTTAATATTTGGCATTCCGTTACACCTCCTTGACGGACTGAATAAATTTCCGTATTTTACAGATAATAAGCACATAAAAAATTTTACGTACCCCGACAGGTGCAACGCACACCCACCGTACTGAGACATCTATTATTATATCACCTTTTTTCAGATTTTGCAATAGGCAAAATCTAAATAATATGACAAAATTTTTCAAAAATTTTAGAGCATTTTGCACAACAGAAAGGATTTTTTATTTTATGATTAACCGTACAGACCTTGCTATAGAAAGATTTCCGGAAACTGCTTCCGGCAACGTACACATAAATAACCGAAACGGTATCTTCTCCGTAACTGACATTATTCTTGATGATGACAGTTATATTGATACGCTCGGCAAAGGTAAGGGACGTTATCTTACACTCGAAGGTGTCGACTTATCTTCATTTTCCGACGATTACGAAAAAATGATTAATGAAATCGCCGACGAATTAAGAAACTTTATCCCCGATGGTGACATTCTCGTTGTAGGTCTCGGCAACAGAGACATCACCCCTGACGCTCTCGGTGCTATGGTATCCGCCAAAATTCTCGCTACAAGACACCTACAACATGAACTTCAGACCGATTCTGATAATTTTCTGAAATCCCTACGCCGTGTCAGTACTTTTGCCGGTGGTGTACTCGGTCAGACCGGTATAGAATCGGCGGAAATTATTCACGCAATCTGTAAACAAATCAGACCAGCCGGTATTATCGCCGTCGATGCCCTCGCCTGTGCGGACGTCCACCGTCTCGGAACTACTATTCAGATTTCCGATTCCGGTATATCTCCCGGAAGTGGTGTTGCCAACGCCAGAAAAGAACTATCTGAAAAAACTATAGGCGTACCCGTTATCGCTGTAGGCGTACCGACCGTCATCGATACCCATACTATCATAAGAAACGCAACAGGTTCTGAACCCTCTGACTTCCCCGATATGATGGTTACTTCCCGTGAAATTGACAGGCTTATTGAACATTCTTCCCAGCTTATCGCATATGGTATAAACCTTGCCTTACAACCTACTCTGTCCGTTGACGATATAACTTCATTATTTTAATTAAACTCTCCGTTACCGATAAATTCCCGTACCATTGAATTACTCGGTATCACCCTTTCATTCACCGGCAAAAGATTCCCCATTACTTCCGTTATATCAGCCAGCTCCGGTATATCGTTCATTTCGTAAAGGTCACACAGTAACGTATCCCGATACAAACTTAACTCATACGGCAGAAACGTGTCAACGTCATAGTCTGAGCGGTATTTGTAAGGCATTATGTATTTATTCTCTCCCTGCTCCACACTTTCAAACATATTCATTGTATCCCTTAACGTCCGCTCCCGGAAATTACGGTCTCTTATCATCCGTCGCATCAATCGTATCTTTGAAGGGTGAAGTATTATATCACCGTGTGTTATCCTCGTTCTCACACTGACATATATTTTACAAATCCGCTCATCCGGTACGGTTATTACATCCGGATTCAGTGCGTGTATACCCTCGAATATTACAAGCTCTCCGTGTTGTCTCCTGAACGGTCTGCCTCTGTCCTCTCTCCGTGACGTACCGAAATTATATTCCGGTATCTCTACAGATTCTCCGTTTTCCAACTTCTCTATATGTTCACTCAGTAAAACGCTGTCCACACGTGACGGCGATTCCAAATCAATAAGCCCCTTTGCAGACAGTCTTTTTTCCTCTTCCGTAAGAGAACAGAAATAATTATCCATAGATATGGTATGCGTACAATGTCCCGATTCCGTCAGCAGTTTACCTATCGCCAATGCTGTGGTGGTCTTTCCTGAACCTGACGGTCCGGACAGTACTATAACAGGCTTTTCTTTCTGATGTCTTATAATATCCTCAACTATCTTCCGCAGTCTGTATATATAATCCTCGTCTGCCATTCTGACGTAGTTTTCCGGATTTTCTTTTATTCCTTCGTTTATCCTCGTTACTTCCATATTCATTGATTATACGCCCCTGTTCCGATTTTATAGTAATTAAATTATATCATATCCCCTGAACTTTTTCAACCAGTGCCGTTAAAAAAAATCCCCCTCACCGGAGTGAGAGGGACTTATTTGTGTCAATTACTTATCGTCATCTTTTCTGCGTGTTATTATTGCCGTACCTGTTGCGAGTGCAAGGAGAAGAACCGCTGTTCCTGCACCTTTAACGCCTGTCTGTGGTGCATTTTTTATAACAGTTGTGGTAACTCTTCTTGTAGTTGTTGTTGCTCTTGTTGTAGACCTTGTTGTAGTTGTAGTAGACCTTGCTGTAGTTGTAGTAGTTGTAGTTGTTTCGTCCGGAGCGTTTGTTGTAGTAGTTGTTGTCTCTTCTTCTTCGTCCTCTGTTGTGGTAGTAAATGTATCTGCTCCAGCACTTATTGTTGTTTCAGCTGTTGTAGTTGTAGTCGTTGTTGTAGTAGTGGTTGTAGTAGTTGTTGTGGTGGTAGTTACTTCTTCTCTGAATGGCTCTGTAGTTGTAGTGGTTGTGGTAGTTGTGGTGGTTGTAGTCGTTGTGGTAGTAGTTGTTGTCGTAGTCGTAGTCGTTGTGGTAGTAGTTGTTGTCGTAGTCGTTGTGGTAGTAGTTGTTGTTGTGGTTGTTGTAGTTGTAGTAGTTGTTGTTGTGGTGGTAGTGGTTGTTGTTGTAGTTGTGGTTGTAGTAGTTTCTTCTGTTGTTGTGGTTTCTGTAGTTGTTGTATTGCTTGTTCCACCTGGTAATACATCACCGGTAGAAGTTGTTCTTGTTCTTGAAGCGCCAGTACCGTCAACATCGCCGTCGGTAGTTGTTGTAGTTGTAGTCGTCGTTGTTGTCGTTGTAGTGGTGGTTGTTGTAGTTGTTTCTGTAGTAGTCGTTGTTGTTGATGTTTCTGTTTCACGTGTTCTTGAAACTGAACCTGGTTCTTGTGTAGTTTCTGTTGTAGTTGTTGTAGTAGTTGTTGTTGTGGTGGTGGTTGTGGTTGTTGTAGTTACGATTTCTTCGTCTGTCATGATAACTTCTGTTACAGGTTTGTCAAGAGTGTTTCCGTTAAGTTTTGTAACAACGCCGTTCTCAATTGTGAATGTTATGTCTGTTGCTACTTCGTATCCGTTCGGTGCTGCTACCTCGTGGAGTGTATAATCACCGTCAGGAATATTTGTAATCTTTGTTGCACTGTCGCCAGATACCCACTGGAGAGATGTTGCGTTGTATTTGCTTATGAGTTCTGCATCTTTTCCGAGTTCAACCTTGTTTATGTCGAATGTAATGCTTACGCCGTTAGGTCTCTTACCTGTGAGTGTGAGTGTTGCACCCTTAAGTTCCTTACCGCCAACGTCCTGCTTACTGATTGAAAGTTCGGAATATTCGTCATTCATTACAACCTTATTATCGTTGTTGTTTACAAGTTTTCCGTCTCTGATTTCAAATTCAACTGTCTCTTCTCTTACTGTGTATCCGTCAGGTGATGTGATTTCCTTCATCTGGTATTTACCATCCGGCAGGTTGTTGATTTTTGTTGCTTCTCTGTCAGATGTCCATGTAATCTTGTTCTTGGTTACAACGATATCACCATTTGAAGATTTTACATTTTCGTCAAATTCAACGTCTTTTCCGTCGGAATCCTTACCTGTTATCTCGATTACTGCTCCTGCAAGCTCTTTGCTACCGTTGATATCCTGTTTGCTGAACTCGATTTCTGTTTCGTCAACCATTACTACAGTATCTTTATTGTCTACGAGTTTACCGTTTCTGATTTCAAACGTTACACTCTGTGCCTGTTTATAACCGTTCGGAACTTCGGACTCTTCGAGAACATACTTTCCGTCAGGGAGATTCTTGATTATCTGTGGCTTACCACCGGATATCCATGTAATCTCTGATGCACTGTCACCTTCCTTGATGCTCGGGTGATTGTCATTAGTAAATCTGATTGTACCGTCTTCAGATGTGAGCTTCAGTTTTGCACCTGTTACTTCTCTGCCCCATACATCCTGTTTACTGATGTTTATTGTGTTTGTAGTTGTTGTAGTTGTTTCTGTCTCTGTTGTAGTAGTTGTTGTTGTTGTAGTCGTTGTGGTTGTAGTAGTTGTTGTTGTCGTTGTCTCTGTTGTTGTAGTTGTTGTAGTAGTCGTTGTTGTAGTGGTTGTTGTAGTTGTTTCTGTACCTGTTGTTGTAGTAGTTGTAGTTGTGGTAGTAGTTGTTGTTGT